>CANJJS010000038.1 GCA_947474705.1 Acetobacteraceae bacterium
CGTGACCGTCTCGGTCACGGCAACACCCCCTCCGCGGGGCACCAAATCGATCGCGGTCCAGGGGACGTTCCCCTGGTGGGGTTCGAAGGGGCAAAGCCCCTCGCGGGGTCAGGGGCAGCGCCCCTGGGCTTCCACCGGCACGCCCCCTCAGGCTACCATCGGACCTGGAGGGCCGACGATGACCAGAGTGCCGGTTGGCGCGATCGATTGCGATGTGCATGTGTCCGTGCCGGGCATGGCGGCGTTGTTGCCGTACATGAGCCAGGCGTGGCGCGAAATGATTGTCACGCGTGGGACCGATGGCTTGGAACTGGCGAGTTATCCCGCCGGCACGCCCTTGGCCACCCGCCCCGACTGGCGGGAAGGGGAGCGGCTCGCGGTTGTCAGGCGCGAGGTTCTCGATGGATTCGGCGCCCGCGCCGCGATACTGAACTGCCTGCACGGCGGTCAGGCCGTGCATTCCGAGGATCTGGCGCGTGCCTTGTGCCAGGCGGTGAATGACTGGCTTGTCGAGGAATGGCTGGACAAGGACGAGCGCTTTCGGGCCTCGATTGTCGTGCCGGCGCAGAATCCGGGATACGCGGCGGCGGAGATCGATCGCTGCGCCAAGGACAAGCGCTTTGTGCAGGTGCAGTTACTTGCCTCCAACGAGATCATGTTGGGGCGGAAATATTACTGGCCGATTTACGAAGCGGCGGCGCGGCATGGGTTGCCGGTCGGTATTCATGGCGGCAGCGCTTACCGGCACGCGCCGACCTCCGTGGGTTGGCCGTCGCATTATTTGCAGGATTACGTCAGCCATACGATGGGGTTGGAAAGCGCGCTGCTCAGCCTGATGGCGGAGGGTGTGTTCAACCACGTCCCGGATTTGCGGGTCGTATTGATCGAATCGGGCGTGTCCTGGCTGCCCGGATTTTTGTGGCGCGCGATCAAATCCTGGCGCGGTCTGCGCGGCGAAACGCCGTGGTTCACCACCTCGCCCGCCGATCTGGTGCGGCGCCATGTGCGCCTGACCGCCCAACCTTTCGACGCGCCCGGCGCGGAAGAGGTCCAGAAAATCCTGGCGCATATCGATTGCGACGAGATGCTGCTGTTCGCGACCGATTTCCCGCACTGGCATTTCGACGGCCAGGACGCCTTGCCGCCCGGCATGCCGGAGGCGCTGATTCGCAAAATGGCGGTGGACAATCCCCTCGCCACCTACCCAAGATTGAAGGAGACGCTGGCATGAGCGAAATCCTGGAGCGCGCGGCCTCTCAGCCGGTTCGCGCGGGCATCGTCGATTGCGACATTCATCCGACGATGCGCTCGAAGAAAGAACTCGATCCCTGGCTGCCGGAACGCTGGCGTAAACATATGGCGGAATACGGCCATCAGGTGCGGATTCCCTTCACCTCTGGGACTCAATATCCGAAGTCGGCGCCCGCCACGGCGCGCCGCGATTCCTGGCCACCGGCCGGTGGACCGCCGGGCTCCGACCTGGATTTCCTGCGGGTGCAATTGCTCGATGCCGAGGACATCGCCTGGGGTGTGCTGGCGCCTTTGTCGGCGGCGGCGCGGAACACCGATCTCGGGGCCGCCTACTGCAACGCCGTGAACGAGTGGCAGATCGAAAACTGGGTGAAAAAGGAACCGCGCCTGAAAGCCTGCGTCACCGTCGCGCAGGACGACGCCGCGCTGGCCGTGGCCGAAATCGAACATCGCGCGGGCGATCCAAATTTCGTTCAGATTCTTTTGCCCTCGAAAACGACGGAGCCTTTGGGCCGCAAACGTTACTGGCCGATCTTCGCCGCCGCCTGCGCCGCGAATATGCCGGTCGCGGTCCACGTCAACAGCGTCGGTGGCGGCTATGCCTCCACGGCCGGCGGATGGCCCAGTTTCTACCTACAGGATCACCATCTGAACGTGCATTCCTTCCAGGCACAGGTCGCCAGCCTGGTGCTGGAAGGCGTGTTCGAGCATCATCCCTCGTTACGCATGGTGATGATCGAGGGCGGGTTCGCCTGGCTGCCGATGCTCGCCTGGCGGTTGGACAAGGCATGGGAACGGATGCGCGACGAAGTGCCGGAATGCCGCCGCCCGCCGTCCGAATACATCAAGGAACATTTGTGGTTCACGACCCAGCCGATGGAGGAACCGGAACAGGCGGCCCATCTGCGCGACACCATCGACTGGATCGGCTGGGACAAAATCTTGTTCGCGACGGATTACCCGCATTGGGACTACGACGATCCCCGCACGGCGTTCCCGATCCGTCTGTCGAACGCGGAACACGCCGGCGTTTTTCGAAATAACGCCTGCGCGCTCTACGGACTGACCTGAAGCCAGGTGGCGGGCTGGTCAGCCCGCCTTCTGTTTGAACTTCGGCATCACCGCTTCCGCGGCCCAACCGAGCTGTTCCAGCATGACGCTTTCCGGCGCGCTCATGGGCGTGCTGAGATTGATGTGTTCCATGCCGGGATAACGCGATTCCAGTTCCTTCAGATAAGCCACCAGGTCTTCCGGTGTCCCGGCGAACCACGAGCCCAGCTTCATGAAGTGCTCCAGCGTCGGCACGCCCGCCTCGTCCCATCCGCCCTGACGCCCGATGGCGTCGATCTGCGCCTGGTTCACGCCGGGCACGAAACCCAGAGGCGCGAACATCTTGATGTGCTCCTCGTACAAGGGTTTCAGTTCGGCGATGGCCTTTTCCTTCGTGTCGGCGAGGTGGAAAAAGAACCCCAGCATCAGGTTCTCGCCAAGTTTCAGGTCGATGCCCGCGCGATTGGCGGCATCGCGATACGAAACGATCGGCCCCTCCCGCATCGTCGCCGCGCCGCCGCCGACCGCGCCTTTGATGCCGTGCTTCACCATGAAATCCATGGCGTGCGCGCTGGCGCTGACGATCGGTTGCCAGATCTCGTTGGTGCGATATTTCGGACGCGGCACCAGCGTCAGTTCCTTCAGCGTGTAACCGCGATACGGAACCTCCGGCGGCAGCGTGTAATGTTTTCCCTTATGGGAAAAACTCTCGTTGTTGAAAGCCTTGAGGCAGATTTCGACCTGTTCCTCGAACAATTCCCTGTTGGCCGTCTGATCGATGATCGGCGCGCCGAATGTTTCGACTTCGCGCGTGTGGTAGCCGCGCGCGACACCGAAAATCGTGCGCCCCTTCGTAAGAATATCCGCGACAGCGTAATCCTCCGCCATCCGCAGCGGATGCCACATCGGCGCGACATTGAAGCCGCAGCCAATGTTCAGCTTTTCCGTCAGATGCGCCAGATGCACCGCCAGCAGCATGAGGTTCGGAATAACCTCGTAGCCTTCGAACTGGAAATGGTGCTCCGCCATCCACAGCGTGTCCCATCCCGTGCGGTCCATCAGTTTCGCGACCGCCTCGGTCTTGGCGAACACACTCGCCAATTGCGCGTTGTTGAAACGGCGATCGTTGGCGGGGGTGGCGTTCTGGCCGTGGTCCGGCAGGTCGATATGGCCGGGGTAGACCGTGGCGAATTCGCGAAACATGATGTGACCTTTCTTCAGCCGCCGTAATAAACGTTGTCGCCGAGATCCTTCATTTCCAGGATCGCGGCGTCGGCGCGCCCGGCCGGCGGCTTCATGACATAGGCCTCGGTGACCTCGCCCACGACGATGTCGTGATCGCCCAACGACACGATTTCCTTGACGACGCACTCGATGGCGGCGATGGCGTCGTCCAGAATCGGCGCGCCGTTTTTACCGGCGTGGAACGCCATGCCGGACAGCTTGCCATCTTCGACCTTGGCCGGTTTGAAGAAGGTGAAGGCCGCGCCCTTCTGGTCCTTGCCCAGCATGTTCAGGGTGAATTTTCCCGTGCCCTTGACGACGGTATGGGCACCCGAGTCCCCCTTTACCCCGACCACCACCAACGGCGGCCCAAACGACCCCTGGGTTACCCAGTTCACGGTGGCGGCACCGACATTTCCCTTTCCGTCGTCGGCGGTCAGCACGTAAATTCCATAGGGGATCATGCGCAAAGCGGTCTTTTTGGCGTCGGCGTCCATCGTGGTTCCTCCTGGTTCAACGCGATAGGCGGGATTTTATCCGTCTTGCCAGCGATTGCCCAGAGGAGGGGACAGAGCCAGCGGGGCAATCGGGCGATGGAAAGAAAGCCTTGGGGCTCCGCCCCCGAGAGCCGCGAAGGATCGCGCCCGCGAGGGGCTTTGCCCCTTCGAACCCCACCAGGGCGGGGGCCCCCCTGTTTCATCTCCCCCAAACAAGACGGCATCCAAGGCCCTGCCTTGGTGGGGGTTTGAGGGGGCAGCGCCCCCCATGGGGTCCGGGGCGAAGCCCAGGGACTCTCTTCCTCAACCCGATTGCCCTGACACACTCAGGCGGCGATCCGCTCCCGGCCTCCCATATAGGGGCGCAGCGCATCCGGTATCAGGATCGACCCATCGGCCTGCTGATAATTCTCCATCACCGCGATCAGGGCCCGCCCCACCGCGACGCCCGACCCGTTCAACGTGTGAACATAAGCCACCGATTTGCCATCGGGCGAGCGGAAGCGCGCGTTCATCCGCCGTGCCTGAAAATCGCGCGTATTGGAACAGGAACTGATCTCCCGCCAAGCCTGCTGTCCGGGCATCCAAACTTCCAGATCGAAGGTTTTCGCCGCGCCAAAACCGGTATCGCCCGAACTCAGCAGCATGCGCTGGAAGGGAACGCCCAGGAGACGCAGCACGGTCTCGGCGCACGCCGTCATCCGCTCGTGCTCGGCGGTGCTGTCCTCGGGCCGGCAAATCGACACCAATTCGACTTTTCGAAATTGATGCTGGCGCAGCATGCCGCGGGTGTCGCGGCCCGCGGCGCCGGCCTCGCTGCGGTAACAATCGGTGAGCGCCGCGATGCGGATGGGAAGCGCCTTGTCCGCCAGCATCTCGCCCATGACGGAAGCGGTGAGCGGGACTTCCGCCGTCGGGATCAGCCAACGCCCGTCGGTGGTGCGGAACAAATCGTCCGCGAATTTTGGCAGCTTGTCGGTGCCGTAGGCGGCGGCGTCGTTGACCAAGGAGGGGACAACCATCTCGGTATAGCCATGCTGGTCCGTGTGCAGGTCCAGCATGAACTGGCCCAGCGCGCGTTCCAGCCGGGCGAGGGGACCGCGCAGAATGGTGGAGCGCGCGCCCGCGATTTTCGTCGCGGTGGCGAAATCCATCATCCCCAACGCCTCGCCCAGTTCCCAGTGCGGCTTCGGCTCGAAGCCGAGATCGCGAGGTTCGCCGTGCCGGGCGATGAGGACATTGGCGGATTCGTCGGGCCCATCGGGTACGTCGGGGTCGAGGACATTGGGCAGCACTTCCAGCAGCCGGGGAATCGCCTCGTCGGCGGCGGCGGCGACTTTTTCCAGCGCCTCCATCTCGCCGCGCAGCGAAGTGGCCTCAGCCTCCAGCGCGGCGGTATCGGCGCCGGCGCGTTTGCCCTGTCCGATTTCCTTGGACAACGCGTTGCGCCGTGCCTGTTTTTCTTGCAGCGCGGTTTGCGCCGACTTCCGCTCCCCATCGCGCGACAGGATCTCCGCCGACACTGGCGAGAGTCCGCGCCGGGCAAGCGCCGCGTCGAAGGCGGCGGCGTTGGCGCGGATGGCGCGGATATCGTGCATCGGGTCAGTCCTCCTGGGGTTTCGGTTCGACGTATTTCGCCGCGATAATGGAAATTTCGTACAGCGCGATCAGCGGCACGGCGAGCATGATCTGGCTGGGAATATCCGGCGGCGCCATGATCGCCGCGGCCACGAACATGCCGACGATCGCGTAACGGCGGTGGCGGCGCAGCGCGGCCGAGCTGGTGATCCCGACCTTCGCCAGCAGCGTCAGCCCGACCGGCAGCTGAAAGGTCAGGCCGAAGGCGAAGATCATCCGCATCACCAGATCGAGGTATTCGCCCACCTTGGGCAGCAACTCGATGGGCACGCCGCCGCCGCCGGTCTGGGTCTGAAACCCCGCGAAAAACCGCCAGGCCATCGGAATCACGAAGAAATAGGCCAGCGAGGCCCCCAGAAAGAACAATACCGGCGTGGCCGCGAGGAACGGCAGCAAGGCTTTTTTCTCGCTGCGGTACAGGCCCGGCGCGACGAACAACCACAACTGCGCCGCGATCACCGGAAACGCCATGAAGGCGCCGCCGAAGAAGGCGACCTTGATGCGGGTGAAAAACGCCTCGTAAAGCTGGGTGTAAATCAGCTTCGGATCGTGCCCGCCGGATTCGCGCAGCACCTCGGCCAGCGGCAAGGCCAGGAAGTAATAGACGCGCTCCGAAAAATAATAAGACACGGCGAAGCACACCGCGAAGGACGCCATCGCCCAGATCAGCCGCGTCCGCAGCTCGATCAGATGCTCCAGCAACGGCATCGGTTTGTCGTCGATGGGGTCGTTTTCCGGTTCCGCCATGGTCGGTCTTCAGTCTGTCAGGGGGAGGGGCGTTGGAGCATGGCGACGGGCGGAATGAAAGACGGCGGCGGATCCGGCGCTTTCGGCCCGTCTTTGAAGGGCACCAGCGGGGGCGGGACGAAGGCCGGCGCGTCGACCCGTTCGGGCGGCGGCGGTTCGGCGGGCTCCGCCGGCGTTTGCTGGGCCGTCTCCGTGCTTCCATCCACCGCCGCGGCCAGCGGATCGGTATTGAACGTGTCCCGAATCGTGTTGCCCGGGTCGATCGCGTTCTCGACCGTGGAACGGATGTCGAAGTTCTTGATGTCGTTGATGGAATCCTTGACGTCCTTCAGATCCACCTCGCGAATCATGTCGTCGACATGGGTCTGAAACTCGCCGGCCATGCGGCGCGCCTTTTTGACGAAGCCGCTGATGGCGCGGATGGCGACCGGCAAATCCTTGGGGCCGATCACAACCAGCGCGACGGCGGCGATCAAGGCGATTTCCGACCACGCGAAATCGAACATGGGGCTGACTGAATCCTGACGGCGTTGCGGCGGCCGTCATAGCCGCAAACCGCGCCGGGCCCAAGGTCCCCGGCCGGAGGTCCCACGGCGATCGGGCGAGGGAAAGAAAGTCCCTGGGCTCCGCCCCGGACCCCGCGAGGGGCTTTGCCCCTTCGAACCCCACGGGGTCCGGGGCGGAGCCCTGGGTCTGTCCCCCTTCGCCCGATCGCCGTGGGACCTCCGGCCAGCCCCTCTCGACCTGCCCGCGACGATCGCCTATCGTGCCGTCCGTAGCCGTCCCGGAGACCGTCGCAATGGTATCCGGACCGGAGGGACGACAAGTCAGGAATTGGGAGCCACGATGTCAGGTCTCACTTATACCGCGCCCACCTCGGTGGACGACGCGGTCAAACTTCTCGCCGGTTCGTCCGGCCTCGCGAAGGTCATGTCCGGTGGGACCGACCTTCTGGTGCAGTTGCGTTCGGGCCGGCTGAAGCCGGAACTGATCGTCGACACCAAGAAAATCCCGGGGATCAACGATATCCGCGAGGAAAACGGCGGTCTCGTCGTTGGCGCCGCCACCCCGGGCCATGTCGTCGAGGCGAACGCCGCGATGAACAAGTCCTGGCCGGGCGTGGTCGAGGCCCTCGACCTCATCGGCTCGCAGCAGGTCCAGGGCCGCTGCTCGCTCGCCGGCAATCTGTGCAATGCTTCTCCGGCCGCCGATTCGGTGCCGGCGCTGTATGCCTCGGGCGCCACGGCCGTCATCGTCGGCGCCAAGGGCCGCCGCGAAGCGCCGGTGGAAAGCGTCCCCGCCGGTCCGGGCCGCACCACGCTGGCGAAGGACGAGTTCATTCTGGAGTTCAAATTCCCGGCCCGTCCGGCGAATTCCTCCGATGCCTATCTGCGGTTCATTCCGCGGACGGAAATGGACATCGCGGTCGTCGGTTGCGGCATCAGCCTGACGCTGGACGCGCCGAACGGCACGATTACGGCCGCCCGCTGCTCGCTCGGCGCCGTCGCCCCGACGGTTCTGCTGGTGCAGGCGATGGCCGACGCGATCGTCGGTTCCAAGCTCGACGACGCCGCTCTGGCGAAACTGGACGCCGCCGCGCAGGCCGCGTGCAAACCCATCAACGACAAGCGTGGCACGATCGAATATCGCACCAAAGTGGCCGGCGTTCTCGCCCGCCGCGTGGCGAAGATCGCGTACGACCGCGCTTCCGGCAAAACGGTAAAGGCTCACTGATCATGGCGAAATCCTACGTCTCCACCACCATCAACGGTGAATCCGCCGAATTCCTGTGCGAGCCGCAGCAGACCCTGCTCGACGTGCTGCGCGATGTGATCGGCCTCACCGGCTCCAAGGAAGGCTGCGCCTCCGGCGACTGCGGCGCCTGCTCCGTCATGCTCGACGGCACGCTGGTCTGCTCCTGCCTCGTCCTCGGCGTCGAAGCCGAAGGCAAGTCGATCCTGACGGTCGAAGGCGTCGCGCAGGGCGAAAAGCTGCACCCCGTGCAGCAGAAATTCCTTGAGCACGCCGCGCTCCAGTGCGGCTTCTGCACCCCCGGCCTGATCGTCGCGTCGAAGGCGCTGCTCGACCAGAACCCGAACCCGACCGAGACCGAGATTCGTTACTGGCTCGCCGGCAATCTCTGCCGTTGCACCGGTTACGACAAAATCGTCCGCGCCGTGCAGGACGCCGGTGCCGTTATGCGAGGAGAGGCCAGCTAAATGAACTATCTGGACACCAACCTCAAAGTCGTCGGCACGCGGCCTGTCCGCCCCGACGGCGTGGACAAGGTGACGGGCCGCGCGATTTACGCGGCCGATACCCGCTCCGCCGGCATGCTGTGGGGGAAAATCCTCCGCTCGCCGCACGCGCACGCCCGCATCCTGTCGATCGACACGTCCAAGGCCGCGGCGCTGCCCGGCGTCCAGGCGGTCGTGACCTCCGCCGATTTCCCGGAGATCAAGAGCGAGGAAGCGTTCGTTGGCGAAGGCCCGATGAATTTTCGGGATTTGTCGACCAACGTCATGGCGCGCGGCAAGGCCCTCTATGAAGGCCATGCCGTCGCCGCCGTCGCGGCCACGACGCAGGCCGTCGCCGACGCGGCGCTGGCGCTGATCGAGGTGAAATACGACGTCCTGCCGCACGTGATCGATGTCGATGCCGCCATGGCCGACAACGCGCCCGTTCTGCACGAAGAGATGTTCACCGCGGGCGTCACGCCGAAGCCCACCAAAGCCTCCAACATCGCGAAGGTCGTGACCTTCAAGAAGGGCGACGCGGAAGCGGGCTTCGCGGGCGCCGAAGTGATCTTCGAAAAGAGCTACACCACCAAGCCGGTGCATCAGGCCTATATCGAGCCGCATGCCTGCCTCGTGACCTACGGGTCCGACGGTCAGGTGACGATCCACAGCTCCAGCCAGGGCCACTTCATGGTCCGCGCCTACACGGCGAAGCTGCTCGGCATCGACATGGCCAACATCCGCGTCAACCCCGCGGAAATCGGCGGCGGCTTCGGCGGCAAGACCCTCATCTACTTGGAACCCGTCGCCGTCGCGCTGTCGCGCAAGTCGGGCAAATCCGTGAAGATGCAGATGACGCGCGAGGAAGTGTTCCGCGGGTCCGGCCCGACCTCCGGCGCCTCCATGGACGTCAAGATCGGTGCCAAGAAAGACGGCACGATCGTCTCCGTGAAGCAGATCCTGAAGTTCCAGGCCGGCGCCTTCGCGGGCTCGCCGATCGGTCCGGGCTGCATGTGCGGTCTGGCCCTCTACGACATCGAGAATATCGAGGTCGTCGGCTACGACGTGGTCTCCAATCGTCCGAAGGTCGCGGCCTACCGCGCCCCCGGCGCGCCGATCACCTCCTTCGCGGTGGAAAGCGCCCTCGACGAGCTGGCCGACCAGCTCGGCATGGACCCGCTGGCGCTGCGCGAGAAAAACGCGGCGAAAAACGGCTCCAAGACCCACTACGGCGTGACCCATAACAACATCGGCTTCGAGCAGGTGTTGGCGGCGGTGAAGACCCACCCGCATTGGACCTCCCCGGTGAAACCGGGCCAGGCGCGCGGCCTCGCGGCCGGCTTCTGGTTCAACATCGGCGGTGAATCCTCCGCGACGGTCCACGTCAACGAAGACGGCACGGTCACGGTCGCGACCGGCTCCGTCGACGTCGGCGGGTCCCGCGCCTCCATGGGCATGATGGTCGCCGAAGTCCTCGGCATCGACGTGGCCAAGGTCCGCGCCACGGTCGCCGATACCGCCTCCGTCGGCTTCACCTTCCTGACCGGCGGCTCGCGCGTGACCTTCGCCACCGGCATGGCGGCGACGCAGGCGGCCGAACGGGTCGTCGACGAGCTGAAGCGCCGCGCCGCCGCGATCTGGGAAATCCAGGCCGACGCGGTCGAGTGGAGAGACGGCAAGGCGTACCCGGCGGGCTCCAACGCCGGCGCGTTCGAACCGCTCGATCTGCCGGCCATCGCGCTGAAAGCGGGACGCACGGGCGGGCCGGTGACGGCCGAAGTTTCCGTGAACGCGCAAGGCGCGGGCGCCGGTTTCGGTGCCCACATCTGCGACGTTTCCGTGGACCAGGAAACCGGCCAGGTCACGATCGAACGCTACACCGCCGTCCAGGACGTCGGTAAGGCGATCCACCCCAGCTACGTCGAAGGCCAGATCCAGGGCGGCGCCGTGCAGGGGATCGGTTGGGCGCTGAACGAGGAATACATCTACAGCGACAAAGGCCAGATGGAAAATCCAGGCTTCCTGGACTACCGCTGCCCCGTGATGTCGGACGTCCCGATGATCGAGGCCGTGCTGGTCGAAGTGCCGAACCCGCGCCATCCCTTCGGGGCCCGTGGCGTCGGCGAAGTGCCGATCATCCCGCCGATGGCCGCCATCGGCAATGCCATTCGTCGCGCCACTGGCGTGCCGATGCCGCATCTGCCGATGTCGCCCCCGACGGTCCTCGCGGCGCTCGACGCCGCGAAGAAGTAACTTACTTGCCCAAAGTCGTCCTCGCCTCGGGCGGGTCCTGCCACCAGTTCACTGGTGGCAGGACCGAGTTCGAGGTCGAGGCCACGACCTTCCGCCGGCTCATCCTCGAGCTGGACCAAAAATTCCCCGGCCTGGGATCTCAGGTCGAAGAAGGAATGGCGATCGCGATCGACGGGGAAATCTTCCAGGATGCTTACGGTGTCGTGTTGAAGCCCGAGAGCGAAATCGTTCTTATTCCGAAAATAGGTGGCGGCTGAAACGATGCCCTCGGGCTTCGAACTCTCCATCGATTTCTCCGCCGCGGGAAACAGCCTCGGTTACCTTGGCGGCGGCTGGGCCCGCGCCGAAGACTCCTTCACCTGGGCTGTCGGGCAGGAAAGCCACCTGCTCCTGCCACTGGGCCGCGACCCTCGCGAATATATCCTGATCCTGCGCGTCGTGCCGTTCGTCCTGTCGGGTGTTTTGCGTACGCAACGCCTGATCGTTTCCATAGATGAAACGATTATCGGCACCGCCACCCTGTCCCGGCCCGCCGTGCTGGCCTGGCGAATTCCGCTGGGCCTGGTGCGCCGCCAGGACCGGACGCTTGTCACATTGGTCCATCCCGACTCGACCCGTCCGAAAGATATCTCTTCCAGCAACGACGAACGCGAACTGGCCTTCTCGGTCTCCACCGCCCGCATCCAGGCGATCGAACCGGGGATGTTCGCGGGGGAGCCCCTCCCGGCGGGACTGAGCCTGGGGGGCGCGATGACACCGGGCTTCGCCACCCATCCCGCCGTGGACCCGAAGGAATGGGTCGCCGCGCGCACCGGCCTCAGCCTCGCCGATCTCGCCACCCGCTTCGAAAGCCTTGGCGACAATTGCGAGTTCGGATTGTTTCAGCGGCGCTGCGATACCGAACCGCTGGGATTGCTGCGCTTCTCCGGTTCGTTTTCCAACGACATCGTGCGCGGGATCGAACGGGAATTCGATGGCATCGGCGAACCCGCGGATATCTCCGTGCGGCTGGAAGGCGACGGCGGCCGCCGGGAATTCATGGTTTACGAGAACAAATACGGCCTCGTCTACCATACCTTCGTTTACGAAGGCGAACGCGCGCCGGAACTGATGATCAGCCAGGAAGCCACCCGCCTGCGCTTTCTGCGCCGGAAATTTCTGGAGGAACTCGACGCGGGCGAGAAAATCTTCGTGTTCAAAAGCGGCATGCCGATCCTGGAATCGGAGGTGCTGCCGCTGGCGATGGCGCTGAACCGCAAAACGCCGAACACGCTGCTGTGGGTGGTGCCGGAAGAACCGGGCAAACCCGCGGGGACGGTGGAACTGGTCATGAACGGCCTGCTGAAAGCCTATATCGACCGGTTCGCGCCCGGAGACAACGCGCGCGATTTTTCGTTCGAGGTCTGGGTGCGCATCTGCGTGCACGCTTATCTGTTACATCGCATGACCAGGGGCTCCGCATGATGTTTCCGCCCGCCGAACGTCCGTCGGCGTTGTTATTCGACTGGGACAACACCCTGGTCGATGGCTGGGCCGCGATCGCGGCGGCGTTGAACGCGGCCTTCACCGCCTACGGCAAACCCCATTGGACCGCGGAGGACACCAAAAACCGCGTGCGCGTGGCGCTGAAAGAAAGCTTCCCGGTCATGTTCGGAGACACCTGGGAACGCGCCCGCGACATCTTCTACGAAACGTTCCACGGCCAGCATCTGGACCACCTGACCCCGTTGCCCGGCGCGCGAGACGTGTTACTGGCCGGCGCGCCCTGGCCGATGGGCATCGTGTCCAACAAGGCCGGCGGCTCCTTGCGCAAGGAAGTCGTCCATCTCGGCTGGAATGTCCATTTCGGCCCGGTGATCGGCGCGGGCGACGCGGACCGCGACAAGCCGCATCCCGATTCGATTCTCCTGGCGCTGTCCCAGATGGGCCGCGCGCCAGATCGTTCCATTTGGTACCTTGGCGATACCGCCTCCGACATGGTCGCGGCCAAAGCCGCCGGGGTCACCGCCGTCCTGGTCGGCGACGCTTCGCACGATGGAGGCGTTGAACACGCGGCACCCGATCTCCATGTGCATTCCGCCCATGAACTGGCGGCCTGGCTGAAACGCTTGGCCTGACCGTTCCGCGCTGTTAGCGTGACCGGGTTGGCGGTCCCGCCAGGACTCGCCAGGCTTTAAAAGAACAGGCACCTCTCAACTCTCGCGGCCAAAGGCCGCGAAAACAAAAGGACCATGAAAATGGCCACTGAAAAAGCACAGAACGTTCAGGACGTGTTCCTGAACCACGTGCGCAAAAGCAAAACACCGGTGACGGTGTTCCTGGTGAACGGCGTCAAACTTCAGGGCATCATTACCTGGTTCGACAATTTTTCCGTTCTGCTCCGCCGCGACGGCCACACCCAGCTTGTTTACAAACACGCGATCAGCACGGTCATGCCGGGCGCCCCGATCCAGCTCTTCGACGCCACCAAGGCCGAAGGCGGCGCGACGGTCAGCCTCGCCCCATCGCGCGAAATGACCGCCGCCGTGGGAGGGGACTGACCCCCTGGATATCGTCGACCGGCGCGGGCCCAACGGGCCAAAAGACCACGGCGCGGGGCCAACCCGCGCCGCCGTCGTCCTCCCGTGGGAACGGCCCAGAGAACGCGATCCGAACGGACTCGTTCATCCCGAGCAAACCCGCGCCGCCGAGGCACGGCTGGAAGAAGCGGTCGGTCTCGCCGCCGCCATTGGCCTGGTGGTCGTCCACCAGGCCATCCTGCCGCTCCGCATGCGCAAACCCGCGACCTTGCTGGGCGGCGGCCAGGTCGAAACCCTTGGCCAGATCGTTCTGGACCAGTCGATCGACGTCGCGATCGTCGATTCGCAACTCTCCCCGGTCCAGCAGCGCAACCTGGAACGCGCCTGGAACTGCAAGGTGATCGATCGCACCGCGCTGATCCTCGATATTTTCGGGGAACGCGCGGTCACGCGAGAAGGCACGTTGCAGGTCGAACTGGCCCATCTCGCCTACCAGCGATCGCGCCTCGTCCGGTCCTGGACCCATCTTGAGCGCCAACGCGGCGGGTTCGGCTTTCTCGGCGGTCCCGGCGAAACCCAGATCGAGGCCGACCGGCGGCTGATCGACGAACGGCTGGTGCGACTGAAGAAGGAATTGCAGCAGGTGCGGCGGACCCGCGGCCTGCATCGCAGCGCACGCAAACGCGTGCCGTTCCCGGTCGTCGCGCTGGTCGGTTACACCAACGCGGGCAAATCGACCCTGTTCAACGCGCTGACCGGCTCCGCCGTCGTGGCGCGTGACCAGTTGTTCGCCACCCTGGACCCGACCATGCGCGGGCTGCGCCTGCCGTCCGGCCGCCGCGCGATCCTGTCCGATACCGTCGGCTTCATCAGCGAACTGCCGCACGAACTGGTCGAAGCCTTCCGCGCCACGCTGGAGGAAGTGTCGGAAGCCGATATCATCCTGCATGTCCGCGATGCCGCGCATCCCGACACCGTGTCGCAACACGCCGACGTGATCGGCGTGCTGACCGGCATGGAACGCGATGGCGCGCTGGACGAGAACTGGCGGTCCCGCACCATCGAGGTGATGAACAAGGCCGACCTGATGGGCGGCGTCGACGGCGTGCCCGCGCGGGCCGGGGCCATCGCGGTTTCCTCGATCACCGGGGAGGGCCTGAACATCCTGGCCGCCGCGATCGATCGTAAGATCGCCGAGCGGATGGAAACCGCCGACTATTCGATCGAACCGTCCGATGGCGCGCGCCTCGCCTGGCTGTACGAACATGGCGAGGTCGTCGCGCGCCGCGACGAACCGGAGGCCGTGCATGTGACCGTGCGCTTGTTGCCCGCCGACCGGGCCCGATTCGAAAGTCCGTCATGAAACTCGCCGAACTTCGCGATGTCGCGGATATTCTTCGCCAGACCGCCATCGCCGAAATCATGCCGCGCTTTCGCAATCTGGCGGAAGGCGCGGTGAAGGCGAAGACCGGCCCGCTCGATCTCGTCACCGAAGCCGACGAGGCGGCGGAGATCCGCATAACCCAGGCTTTGCGCGCCGCCTTTCCGGGCTGCGTGGTCATCGGCGAGGAGGCCGCCAGCGCCGACCCGTCGCTGCTGAACGGTCTGGCGGACGCCGATCTGGCCTTCGTCGTCGATCCCGTCGATGGCACCGCGAATTTCGCCGCCGGACTCGCGCTGTTCGGCGTCATGGCGGCGGTGTTCCGGCGCGGCGAGATCGTCGGCGCCGTGATCCACGATCCCGTCGGCGACGACTCCGCGCTGGCGCTGCGCGGGGAGGGGGCCTGGATCGAAACCCCGGACGGACGCCGCCGCGATTTGCGTGTCGCGGCGCCCGTGCCGATGGCGGAGATGAGCGGCAATGTCTCCTGGCGGTTCATGCCCAGGGAACAGCAGCCGGAGGTGTGTGGGAGATTGCCGAGGCTGGCGGCGTGCTGGGATTACCGGTGTTCGGCGCATGTTTACCGGATGATGTCCGGGGGGCACGGGCATTTCGCCTTTTATTACCGGCTGTATCCCTGGGATCACGCGCCGGGCTGGCTGCTGCACAAGGAAGCCGGGGGGTATGCCGCGACTTTCGACGGCAAGCCGTACGATCCCACGGATATCTACAGCGGTCTTATCTGCGCGCCGGATCGCGACGGCTGGGACGCGGTCAGGACGGCGCTGCTCACATAGCCGCATTCACGGGGGAAACAACATGACAGGCATTCTCGCGGGTAAAGCCGCTTTGGTGACCGGCGGCGCCTCCGGCATCGGCCGCGCCACCGCTTTGGCCATGGCCCGCGAAGGCGCGCGCGTCGCGGTCGCCGATCGGACCGAGGAGCGCGCGGCCGATACCGTCGCCGCCATTAACGCGGCCGGCGGTCAGGCCATCGCCATCGGCGGCGATGTCGCCAACGAATCCGATGTCGCCGCCATGGTCGCGCGCGCTGTCTCCGCCTTCGGGCGGCTGGATTGCGCCTTCAACAACGCCGGCATCGGCGGCGGCGTGGTCGGCCCGCGCAACCAGCGCCTGCACGAGACGTCGCGCGAGGCCTTCGACGGCATGATCGCGATCAATCTGACCGGCGTGTTCCTGTGCATGAAGCACGAGATCGCCCAGATGCTGACGCAGGGCGGCGGCGCGATTGTGAACACCGCCTCGATCGCGGGTCTGATCGGGCTCGCGACGTCGTCGAACTACGTCGCCGCCAAGCACGGTGTCGTCGGCCTGACCAAAACCGCGGCCATGGAATACGCCCGCGACAACATCCGCGTGAATTGCGTCAATCCCGGCTACATCGCCACGCCGATGACCGAGGAAACCGTCCGCACCCGTTACGACGCGCTGATGGCGAAAGTGCCCATGAAGCGCATGGGCACGCCGGAAGAAATCGCCGAAGGGGTCGTTTGGATGTGCTCCGACAAGGCGTCTTTCATGACCGGCGCGTCGCATGTGATCGACGGCGGTTACTACGCCGTGTGAGGGGAGGGGGGCTTCAGTGGAACGTCCGCCCCCCATCCACCGGCAGCGCGATCCCCGTCATGAACGACGATTCGTCGCAGGTCAGAAACAGGATCGCCGCCGCCAGTTCCTCCGGCTGCGCGTGCCGGCCTAAGGCATAACGCGCGGTAATCGCGGGGTTGGGCTCGCCCCCCGCCGTCCTGATATGGCCCGCCGTCATCGGTGTCTCCACCGCCCCTGGGCAAACCGAGTTCACCCGAATCGCCGGCGCCAGCTCCATCGCCGCCGACTTCGTCAACGCCACCACCCCGCCTTTCGACGCGACATAGGCGATGCTGCCCGGCCCCGTCGGCATCAGCCCGACACCCGAGGCGAGATTGACGATCGTGCCTTTCCCTTCCTTTTGGATCAGCGGCGCCGCCGCCTGAATCACCAGAAACGTGCCGGTCAAATTCACCGCCACGGTCCGTGCGAACACCTCCGCCGAGGTGCCGGAAATTCCGGTTTCCGACAGAATGCCGGCCGCGTTCACCAGCCCGTCCAACCCGCCCATTTCCGCCGCCGCCTTGTTTACCGCGGCGGTCACGGACGCGGGATCGGACACATCGCAGGCAATCGCCACCGCGCCGATCTCGTCGGCCACCGCCTTCGCGGCGTTATCGGAACGGTCGAGGATCGCCACCGAAGCGCCCTCCTGACGGAACAGCCGCGCGGTGGCCCGCCCAATCCCCGATGCCCCGCCCGTCACGATGATTTTCCGTCCCGCCAGCCGTTCCATGTGCGTTTCCCTTCGCGAATTATTTGTCGAGCCAGACGTCCTCGAACCGCCATCCGTTATAGATGCTGTTCACCTGCACGTTGTAGTTTTTCACGTGACCCAGCCAGCAGCCCGCCTGCACGCCGCGATGGGTGATGGGCCGCGCCACGTCCTCGGCGATGCGGCGTTCGATCTCCCAGACCAGTTCCTTGCGCCGCGCGACGTCGGTTTCCTGGGATTGGCCGTCGATCAACGTCTGAATCTCGCGGTTGCAGTAATTGGTGTAATTGCGCAGCGAGCCGCAGCCGAAATTTTCGTAAAACACCTGATCGGGATCGTCGAGCGACAGGCCCGTCGTGTTCATGCCGACGCTGTATTCGCGCTTGAACATCCGGTTATAGTACAAACTCGTATCGACCGCGTCGACCTCCGCGTCGATGTAAATTTCCCGGAGGTGATCGACCAGGATCAACGCCGCATTGCGAAACGTTTCCGTATTGCGGGTGAAAACCTGGAGTTTCATCCGCTTGTCCGGACCGAAGCCGGATTTTTTCATCAGTTCGCGCGCCTGTTCCCGGCGTTTGGCGACGTCGGTGCTGTAGCCGAGAAACGTCTCGACAACCTGTTGCGGCGCGCCCCAGACGCCTTCGGGCGGCGGCAACATGCTGGCGCCGGTGGCTTCGACGCCTTCGTTCATGATCGTGTAAAACGCCTTGTGGTCGATCGCCAGCGCCAGCGCCATGCGAAGATCGCGATTGTCGAACGGCGGCCGGTCGCGGTTGACCATCAGATTCGTATCGCCAATGACCCTCAACTTGCACTGCGCCGTTGGCACCTTCGAAATCAACTCCCGCGCCAGAGGCACCGTCACATCGGTCGGGAACGAGACATCGTATTTTCCGGCGGACAGCCCCAGCATCCGCGTCGCGCGGTTGGGCACGACGTGAATTTCGATTCCGTCCAAATAGGGCAGGCCGGGTTTCCAGTATTCGTTGTTGCGCGTCAGCCGGACGATCTCGTTCATCCGGAATTCGACGAATTTGAACGGACCGGTGCCGATCGGCTTCGAGCGCATGTCGGCCGAGGGAATGTGGCACGGATAAACCGGCGAATACCCGGACGCCAACATCGACAACAGGCTCGGTTGCGGGCGGTTCAGATGGAACGTCACCTCCCGGTCGTTCGCCACCGCGATTTCCCGGACGTTCGCGAACCATTCCTTGCGCGGGCTTTTGCGGATTTTTCCGGGCGCGAGACCGGAGACCATATCCCAGGTGCATTTCACGTCCGCCGCCGTGAAGGGCTTGCCGTCGTGCCACTTCACCCCGTCGCGCAGTTTGAACGTCAGCGACGTCTTCGCCTCGTTCCAGACCCAGCTCGTGGCCAGTTCCGGCAGGATCGTCTCGGGCCGGTTCTGTTCCGCGTGTTGATCGAAGATCACGAGATTATTGAAGATCGACATGAACGGCACCACCACGGAGACCGTCGCTTCCTCCTGGATCGACGGGCTCGGCGGGTTGTCCACGTGCGGCATGACCATGATCCCGCCGCGCTTCTGCGCCAGCGCGGGCGCGGCGAGCAGGCACAACACGGCGGCGGCGAGACTGAAAAAGCGTTTCATGACCGTTCTCCCGACTCGAGCAGGCGTCCATATCCGGCGATTCGCGCATTCACCCCCGCCAGCCGCAGCGCGTGCCACATGGCCGCCGAGGCCGCGGAAATGACGGGTTTTCCCAGATCGTCTTCCAGGGCCTGAAGCACGGGCAAGGTCGGCATGCCGGTGCCGCTCAGAAAAATCGCATCGGCGTCCGGCCGGTCGGCGGCGAGGCCCGCCGCGTATGCCCGTCCCGGCGTTTCCTCATAGATGTTGCGCACCCCCTCCAGCCGCGCCACGCCCGCGACCTCGAACCCGTGCGCCGTCAAATGGGCCCGCCCTTGTTCCGTCAGTTCCGCGCTGTAAGGCGTGGCGTAGCCGACCCGGCGGATGCCGAGAAACCGCAACGCCGCCACGACGCCGCCGAACGCCGTCGCGAATCGGCATCCCGTGGCGTCTTGCTGCCGCTGGATCAGCGCCGCCTCGGCGGCCGCGCCCAGGGTATAGCTGGTCGCGGTGTGGGCGAGGAGGATGACCTTGGGCGAGACCATCGCCAGCAAACGCACGGTCTCGTCGAGGCTCGCGATCTGCGCGCGTGTGCGTTCGTCCTGGCCTTCGTGCGACCCCGCGGCGCCGCTCGCGGACATGCGGGCGAAATGCACCGACACGCCTGGCGGCGCCAGCGCCATCATTTCCGGTTCCACCGTCGGATTGCCCGGCGGCACCAGAATCCCGATCCGCGCCCTCCATCCCGTCATGGTTTGTCCTCCCGTGCCGCGCGCCCTCTTCCGGGGCACGCCGCGCCGGGGATCGTCCTACGCCAGCAGCAGATCGGCAAGCCACCGCCGGTGATGCGCGCCGTCGCCAAAACTGTATTCCAGCCACAAGGCACGGCGAAGAAACAATTGCGCGTCGCAGTCGAAGGTAAAGCCGAACCCGCCATGGAATTGCACGGCCCGGTCGCCCGCGAAGGTGAACACTTCGCCCGCCTCGGTCTTCGCCATGCGCAAAGCGATTTCCGCGTCCTGGTTCGAACCGAGCACCGAGGCCGCGTGCCAGACATGGGAGCGCGTCCGTTCCAGCCCCACCAGAATTTCGGCGCAGGTATGCTTCAGCGACTGAAAACTTCCGATTTTGCGTCCGAACGCCGTCCGCGTGTTCAGATATTCGACGGTGACATCCAGCACCCCGGCGATCCCGCCCGCCGCCGCCGCCGCGTTCAATAACAACGCCGCGTCGCGCACCGCGTCCAACGCCGCGAGCGCCCGTGTCCCAGTCATAATTTTGGACATTGGCACAGATATCCCATCCAGGTCCAGACGGTAACCGCGCTGTGTTTCGTCGATGACGATCTCCCGCCGTAGCCGTTCCGGCGCGATCTCCGTCAGCACCGCCAGGGCTGGCGCGCCGTCCAGAACGAACGACACCAGCACGAACCCCGCTACCGCCGCGTCGCACACGAAGGTTTTCGCGCCGGACAGAACGACGGTTTCGCCATCGCGCGCGCCAAAGGCCTCGCCCGCCGTTAACGACCAGTCGCCCTCCTGTTCGAACAGCGCCACCGTGCCGATCGCACCGCCCGCGATCCGCGGCAGCACCGCCGCCTGAAGCGCCGCATCGGCGCCCGCGAGGACCCCCGCGACGAAGATCTGGCAACTCGCGAAGGGCACCGCCATCAGATGCCGCCCCATCGGTTCCGCGATCGCCGCCGCCTCCGCCAGCGACAGCCCGCTGCCGCCGAAATTTTCCGGGATCGCCAGCGCGGGCCAGCCGAGCGCCACGATCTCCTCCCAGACTCCCCGGTCGTAGCCATGGTCCGAACCTAGCAGCGCCCGCACCGCGTGGATCGGCGATTTCTCCCGGCAAAACGCCGACGCCGTTTCCAGCAACATCGCCTGTTCGTCCGAGAACCGGATCAATTCGTTCATGTCTCAGTCCTTCGGCAGGCCGAGCACACGCTCGCCCACGATGTTCGCCTGGATCTGGCTGGTGCCGCCGCCGATGGTGCTGGAAAAACTGTTGAAATAGGCACGCTGCCATTTGCCGCCGCCAGTCGCGTCCGCGTCGCCCACCCAGCGCGCGGCGTTGGCGCCTTGCAATGACAGCGCGAAGCGCAACAATCGCCGCCGGTGCTCGCTGACCCGCAATTTGTTCGACAGCGGAATGGCGTTCGGCCGCTCCGCGCATAATGCCGGAATTTCGGCGCGGGCGCGGCAGAGTTGGTCGCCGCGATCCTCGATGGCGAAACGGACGATCTGGTCGCGAATGAACGGGTCTTCCAGCGCGGGCCGCCCGTCGCGCCGCGCCGTCTTCGCCATTTCCACGACATCGCCCAACCCCAACGCCACGCGGGAAACGCCGCCCGCCTGACCGCCGGTCGCGCCGCGTTCGAAAGTCAGCGTCAGCATCGCGATTTTCCAGCCCTCGCCCTCCTTGCCCATCAACGAGGCGGCGGGAATACGCGCGTCCCGGAAAAACGTTTGCGTGAAACCGTACTCTCCCGTCAGTTTTCGAATCGGCTGCAATTCGATCCCCGGCGTCCGCATCGGCACCAGAAAGTAGGAAAGGCCCTCGTAGCGCGGTTGCTGGGGATTCGTCCGCGCCAGCAGGATCATATATTTCGCGTAAGTCCCGAGGCTGGTCCAGATTTTCGAGCCGTTCAGGACATAGGAATCGCCATCCCGCACCGCCCGGGTCTGACTGTTCGCGAGATCGGACCCCTGATCGGGTTCCGAAAACCCCTGGCACCAAATATCCTCGGCATTCAGGATACCCTTGATATATCGTCGCTTATCCTCTTCCGTTCCGATCGCGAGGATCAGCGGACCAGCCCAGTTAAGACCGATCGTGTTGGGAACAAACGGCACCTTTTGCGCGGCCATCTCCGCGTTGACGATATCCTGAAACGCCTGCGCCTTGCCGCCGCCGCCATATTCCTTCGGCCAGGCCATGCCGAGATAGCCCGCCTCGTAAATCTTCCTCTGCCAGTCCCGCAGGTACGCGAACTGCGCGTCGGAGCCGACTTCCATGAAGGATTCCGGCAACAGAAAATCCGGTTCCGCCGGGCGATTTTCGCGGAACCACGCCGCCACCTCGCGCCGGAAATCTTCCAGTTCGTTCATCCCTGAGTCTTGCTCCCTCGATCCCGGCCGACGGTAACCGGCACGGGCCACCCCGTCACTCCCGCTTACGCATGCCCCAGAACACCACGTGCTCCGGCACCTGCACGATGTCTTCCAGCGTGTCCCGCCACGCCGCCGGCAACAAATATTGCCCGTAGGGAATGGCCAGCCCGATCCGCATCGCGCGCCCCTGAATTTCCATCGCCAGGGCTTTCGCTTTCACCGGATCGGATTCGCGCAGCCAGGCCATCCGGATTTTCTCGTATTCGGCATCGCAGGCCCAGCCCGGAAAGGCTTTCTCGCAATTGGCAGGTGCCTGCATCGAAAACGCGGGATTTTCGCCGGCGATCTGACCGCCGGTCGTCAGAAAAATGTGCCAGCCGTTAGGCCCAGGGCCTCGGTTGGTACGGCGCGCGGCGAGGGCGGCCCAGTCCAGGGTTTGCAAATCGACGTTGACGCCGGCTTTACGCATCGCCTCGGCCAGCACAAGTGTGGCGTTGTGCTGCATTACCTGGTCGGTCGCGTCCATGATGACGATCGGTTCGCCATTGTAACCGGCCTCCTTCAACATGCGCATCCCGCGTTGCAGACGAATCTCCTCGGGGTCCTTGGACAACAGCAACTCGGTGCCGGTTTCGTTGCCCATGGGCGAGCCGCACATGGCCAAAGCGCCGCAGACCTGACCGGCCTTCATGTCGCCCATGACCGCCATGATCATATCGGGCTGGTGCACGAAATTCTGGATCGCGACGCGCACGCCCTGCTTGTCCAGCGGCGGGTTGGTCCAGTTCAACCGCATCATGCCCTGCGTGCCGACCGGCCAGGTGGTGCGCACGACGACACCCTTGGCGCGCCGCAGATCCTCGGTCAGATCCGGCGGGGCGTATTGGATGAAATCGATCTCGCCGGTTTTCAGCGCCGCGACCTGGGTGCCGGGATCGGAGATGTTCAACCATTCGACGCGATCGACATAAACATTCTTGCCGCCGGAAATCGCCGATGGCGGCTCGGTCCGCGGCACATAGGCCGGGTTTTTCACATAAACGACCTTGCTGCCCGCGACCCACTCGTCGCGCTTCATGATGAAGGGGCCGGAGCCCGTGGGGTCCGTGAACGCCTTGCTGACCGGCAATCCGTCGACGACGCGCGCGGGATAGATGAAAGAAGGAACCGCCGAGACCCGGCCGATCGCATAGAGCAACTGAGGAAACGGCTCCTTCAACCGGAACACGAACCCGTTTGTTCCGTCCGGTTCCATCGCGGTCAGGAACTGGGCGATGAACTGACCGCCCGGATCGATCGACATCCAACGCTTCAAGGAGGCCAGCACATCGGTCGAGGTCACCGGCGCGTTGTCGGAAAACGCAAGCCGCGGCCGCAAGACGAAGCGGTAAACCAGCTTGTCGTCGCTGACCGTCCAGCTTTCGACCATTTGCGGTCTGGGCTCCCGGTTCGCGTCGATTCCAAACAGCGTGTCGTAGACCATGTAAGCGTGGTTTCGGGTCTGCGGCACGATCGTCCAAAGCGGATCGACCGCCCGCAAATCCCCATTCATCACCGCCCTGACCACGGTCTCTCCCGCCTGGGCGGGCAAACCCAGACCCAGCAGCACGGCGATCGTTGCGAGGAAGCGTGCCATCGTCGAAACCCTCCCGATTTTTTGGATATTGCCGGCATCAGCGCACGCCACCGCCCGCGGCGTCAACCAACGCCATCGGCCGAACGCGGAAAAACCATCGCCGCGCGGCCGTCGGCACCGGCGGCGATCCCGCCGGCCGCGCGCCTCGCCTCGGTGCGCCGCTCGCTGGACGCGGCCAAATGTTGACGTATTGTCGGCGGCGCAACGGGGGAGGGGAGACGCGTGGTCAATCGCATGCCGCATCGGCCGGACGGCATCGGCGCGCCTCTGTTACGCGTCGAGGATCGGCGGTTGCTCACGGGGCAGGGGTGCTACGCCACCGACCGGTTTCCCGAGAAGCTGTGCCATGCGGCGCTGGTGCGCTCGCCACACGCGCATGCCCGCATCCTCTCGATCGAGACCGCGCGCGCGGCCGCTTTGCCGGGCGTTCTGGCCGTCCTGACCGGCGCCGACGCGGCGGCCGATGGGCTGGGGCCGATCCCGCATAATCCGGAATGGACCGGCCTGCCCGATGTGGAAATGCGTCTGCCGCCCGGGTTTTCCGTGTTCACCACGTCCAACCACCCGCTGCCGGCGGACCGGGCGCGTTACACCGGCGAGGCCGTTGTCCTGGTCGTCGCCGAAACCGCCGCCCTCGCCGCCGACGCCGCGGAACTGGTGGAGATCGCGTGGGAGCCGCTGCCAGCGACGACCATGGCCCGCGCCGCCATGCAACCCGGCGCGGCCCAGGTCTGGCCGGAGCGGGAACGGAACCTCGCGCTGACCTGCGAGGTCGGGGACGAAGCGGCCACCGATGCCGCCTTCGCCGCGGCCGCGCATGTGACACGGCTCGACAGTTGGGTGCATCGCGTCACCGGCTGTCCGTTGGAGCCTCGGGCCGTCGTGGGCGAACATGACGCCGCGACCGGCCGTTACACGGTCTACACCGCGTCGGGCCGTGGCGCGGTGCAGTGCCGCGAACGGATGGCCGCCGTGCTGGGCGTGCCGCTTGAAAATTGCCGCGCGGTGTTCGGCGACATGGGCGGGAATTTTGGGACGCGCAACGCGTTCTCCTCGGAATACGCGTTGATGCCTTGGGCCGCGCGCCGGGTCGGGCGTCCGGTGAAATGGACCGCGACGCGGGCGGAATGTTTCCTGTCCGATTACCAGGCCCGCGACCTGACGTCGTCGGCCGAACTGGCGCTGGACAGCCAGGGGAATTTCCTCGGCCTTCGCGGCGAGAACATCATGAATCTGGGCGCCTACACCGCCTATTTCTGGCCGCTGCGAAAGGGGCTGTCGCAGATGCAGGGGGTGTATCGCATCCCTTCCGTGCATTTCCGCGGCCATGCCGTGCTGACCAACACCCCGCCCGTCGCGGTCTATCGCAGCGCCGGCCGGCCCGAGGCGATTTACATGATCGAGCGGCTGATCGAACTCGCCGCCGCCGAACACGGATTCGACCGGGTCGAACTGCGGCGCCGCAACCTGATCCCGCCGGATGCCATGCCATTCGCGAACGGCGTGGGCGTGACTTACGACAATGGCGATTACCGCGCCGGCATGGACCGCGCGCTGACGCTGGCCGACTGGGACGGATTTCCCGCCCGCGCCGCCGCATCCCGGCGCCGGGGTCTTCGCCGCGGCATCGCCATCGCCAACTACATCGAAGTCGCCAGCGGCGTCCCGCGCGAGCGGTCGGAAGTCACCGTCCATTCCAACGGCACGGTCGATCTGGTCGTCGGCACCATGAGCAGCGGGCAGGGGCACGAAACCAGTTTTCCGCAACTTGTCGCGGAATGGTTGCAGGTGCCGATGGCGTCCGTCCGTTTCCTGGCCAACGACACCTCGTTCGTTTCGGTTGGCGGCGGTTCGGTGTCGGGTCGATCGATGCGGCTGGTCAGCATCACCGTGGGCGAAGCAGTGGAGCGCATCCTCGGACGCGGCAAGGCGATCGCGGCACATATGCTGCAACAGCCGGAGGCGGCGGCGATCGGCTATGCCGACGGGGTGTTCTCCGTGGCGGGCGGCGCCAGCGTGACGCTTTGGGATGTGGCGCGAGCGGGGGAAACGCTTGGCACGCTGCCGGAGGACCTGCGGGGGCCGCTGGCCGGGGTCAGCGAGATCGTGAACCGGGTGGGCGGTTACCCCTATGGCTCGCATGTTTGCGAGGTCGAGGCCGATCCGGAGACGGGCCATGTTCGGATCGTGTCATGGGCTGGCGTTGACGATGTGGGCCGCGCCGTGAACCCGATGATTTTGCATGGGCAGGCGCATGGGGCGATCGCCCAGGGGCTGGGGCAGGCGCTGCTGGAACAGGTGGTGCACGATGGGGACGGGCAGTTGCTGACGGGCTCGTTCATGGATTACGCCCTGCCGCGCGCCGACAATGTGCCGTCGATGAACGTCGAACTCAGCGAGATCGCCGCCAGTTCGCACCCGCACGGCATTCGTCCGGGCGGCGAGGGCGGCACGACCCCGGCCTTGGGCGCTGTCATGAACGCGATCGTCGATGCGCTGTCGGAGTACGGCGTGACGCATATCGAGATGCCGGCGACGCCGGAGCGTGTTTGGCGCGCGATCCAGACCGCGAAAACCGTGACTTAAGGAGCACCAAACCGATGTCCGATTCGCTGACGATAACTCAGGATGGCCGCCTGTCGCGGATCGCCTTCGCGCGGGAAGGGTGTGGGGTCAGCGACAGCATGGCCGCGCGCCTCAGCGAGGTTCTGGCGCGGGCCGATGAAACTTCCGACGCCGTGCTGCTGACCTCCGCGGGGCCGGATTTCTGCACGGGCCGGGTGCGCGATGTGGCCGGTCCGCCCTCGCCCGAGGCTTATACGCGGCGCGACGAATATAGCGGGATTTTCGGCAGTTACACCGCGATCCGGGAGTGTCCGATCCCCGTGGTGACGGCGATCGAGGGGCGCGCGATGGGCTATGGCCTGGCCGTCGCGGCGATTTGCGACGTGTCCTTCGCCAGCGAGACGGCGACGTTCAACATCCCGGAAATCGAGAACAACGTGATGCCGACCATGGTGATGTCGGCGGTGGCCGATCGCATGAGCCGGAATGCGGCGCTGTGGATGGCTTACTCGGCCGATTTCATCGATGCGCGGAGGGCCCTGAGCTACGGGATCGTCAGCACGGTGGTGCCCGCGGCGTCGCTGATGGCGGAGGCGGAACGGTTCTGCCGGGTGCTGCTTGGCCGTCCTCGTCCGGCCATTCTGGGATTGAAGGAATATCTGCGGGTGGCACCGAAAATGGACGAGCGCGGGGCGACGGATTACGCGCGGAGCCTGCATTCGATGGTCAACACCTCGGCGGCGATGAAGCGTCCGGCGCATTGAGGGCAGGGGGCGCCGGTTGGCCGGTGAGGAGGAAGCGATGCGCGACGAGGCGGCACCCTGGCGGATCGGCGATCTGTTCTATCTGGAACGCGAGATTAACTACTGGACCGGGCCAAAGGGATACGCGGCGTGTACGGCGGCGGTGCAGGCGGCCCGGGCACATGCGGTCAGGCACGGGATGGATCGCGTCGCGGTTCTACCTGCATGGGCCGCACGGTACGAAGGCGTGTTGCGGGAGATCGTGGCGGACATCGACCCCGCCGGGCTTGTCGCGGATTGCGACGGCGCGGAGATCGTCGCGATGCCCTCGCCGGAAAGTCTTGACCGGTTCATGGCGTGGTGCGGGCGACACGTCCGCTGGGAGCGCGGTGGCGCGGGGGCCTGAGAGGGGGGGCGCGCCGCCCCGTCTTGAGCGGCCCCATCTTCAGCGATCTGGGCCGCTCCGTCCGGGACCGCCTGGCCTGCGCATGCGCCGGGGGATCTTGCGCGAATGCGCCCCTGGGCGCTCCGCTACGGTGGCCGTACATCCACGGAATAAAAATTCGACGTCAGGCACAACATCTCCTCGTCATCCGCGACTCGATCGGGGGACCGGGAGCGGCACAATCCCGCCTTTCTGGCACTCCCGGTGGCCCGACCAGGTCGGGCCATGACGAGGAGAGTGCGTGCCAGACCGCGGATTTTCATTCCGCGGATGTACGGCCACCGTAGGGGCGCTCCGGCGGGTTTGCACCGGAAGGTCCGGCGCGAACCCGCCGGGATTAGTACTCCCCGCTTTTGAACGCCCGCCGCAACCGTTCCGCGTCGGCACCCGTCGGCTCCACCCAGGCTTCCCCGCGTTTCCGAATCCCGCCGGTGAAATTCGGCGGACGCTTTTCGCGGAAGGCCACGCGCCCTTCCTCGCCGTCGGTGGTGACCTGAATGAGAAGATTGTTCATCAGGTTTTGCACGTGCCACGCCTGATCGGTCGGCAGATCGCCAAAGCGGACGACGAATTCCTTCAACATACGCACCGCCAGAGGCGGCATTTTCACCATGTGGCGAGCGTAACGTTCCGCGCGCTCCATCAACTGGCCGTGCGGCACGACCTCGTTCACCAGGCCGATGCGTAAGGCCTCGGCGGCGTCGAAGGGTTCGTCGGTGAGCAGGATCTTCATCGCGTCGGCGTAGCGTAGCTGCTTCACCAGCAGCGCCGCGCCGGGTCCGTTGCCGGTCCAGCCTTGCGTCGTCAGCGCGAATTTGAACTTCGCGTTTTCCGCGCTGGCGATGCGGATGTCGGTGGAGGCCAGCAGAATATACATTCCAGCGCCCGCCGCCCATCCGTTGACGGCGGCGATGACCGGTTTCCAAACGCGCGGGTAATGATCCCCGAACCTCCCATCGACCCCGGTTTTCTGCCCGTGCACCGTGCCGGCCGGCGGCCAGAAGATTTTTTTCGTGCGCAGATACTCGCGCTCTTCCTCCGTGATGTCCGGCCGCTTTTCCAGATTGTGACCGCCACAGAAATGTTTATCGCCCGCGCCGGTCAGAATGGCACAGCGAATATCTGGATCTTCCCACATGTCGATCCAGGCCTCGCCGATTTCGTCCGACGTCGATTTGTCCAGAATATTCGCCTTCGCGGGATTGTCGAGCGTGATATACGCGACGCCATTCCGCTTTTCGTATTTCAGAGCCATTGCCATTTCCCCCTTATTCGCGCGTCTACAGGTCCTGGGCTGCTTTCAACACCGCCTCGGCATGCCCGGTCACGGACACCTTGCGCCAGATTTTTTTCACGACGCCATCGGCGCCGACCAGAAAGGTGCTGCGCTCCATTCCCATGTATTTGCGGCCATACATCGATTTCTCAACCCAGGTGCCGTATTTCTCCGCGACCGTTTTGGTTTCGTCGGAGGCCAGGGGGAATTTCAGCCCATACTTGTCCGCGAATTTGTCGATCGGCTTTATTTTATCCGGCGACACGCCGATCACATCCAGCCCAATCGCGCCCAGTTGCGGCAAGGCCTCCTGAAACGCGCAGGCCTCTTTGGTGCAGCCGGGCGTGTCCGCCTTCGGGTAGAAATACAGCACGAACGGTTTGCCTTTCAGCGCGGCCAGGCTGACCGTCCGCCCTCCGCTGGCCGGCATTTCGAAATCCGGCGCCACATCGCCTTCGCCAACACTCATGCGTCGCTCTCCCTGCCTCGATCCCGGCAGACTGGCGCGGAAATCCGCCGAGTCAATCGTCCGGGCGCGGCGGAGAGGCTATTCGCGGTCCCGTTTCGCCCCGGGCGCGCCCACCATGAACTGGCGCAGCACGGCGTTCATGCGGCTTTGCCAGCCACGGCCCTGTTGTTTGAAGTAGTCGAGCACATCGGCGTCGAACCGCATCGTCACCTGGCGCTTGTTCTCCCGCCGGGGCACCGGCGGCCCGAAGGCCCAATGCGCGCGTTCGACCCAGTCCTCCGGCACGCCATCCCAGGCGGGATCGCTGGCCATGTCGGCGGCGAGCTCTTCCTCGGTTTTCGCGTCGACACGCGCCCAGTCGGTCCGGTCTTCGTCACGCCCGATCATCGCTTCCACTTCTTCAGCCGTGAAGCTGACGATGTTGCTTTTCTTCCGCACGCCGGGCCCTCCTGACCGAAATAATCCTCACCGCATCCAGATCGCGCTGTGTCCAGGCCACGGCGACACTCAAAACGCGCTCTTCGTCCCCGCGCCGAGACGGAATATCCAGTCTGGGCCGGCCGTCGAAAATCCTGATCGCCCGTTGGAAATCGAACCCATGCTTCTCCAGGTTCGACCATCGTTTCGCCTCGTCCCACTCGAACCGCATCGGCCGATCCCGGTCGCTATAACGTAGCTACAGCGGCCAATCGCCGCAAGCGCCACGTTATCGCGAAGCCATGAACGCGCGGTTAATCCCGTCCCACCGGTCCAACATACCTCACAAACGCGGCCCGCACCTCCGCCGCCAGCGCGTCCAGATCGCTACGAAGACCCGGCAAATCCGCCGCGCCCATGGCACGCAGCAGCGGACGGGCGGAGGCCTCTGTAAGCACCTCTCCCGCGACGCCGCCAACCGTGATCCGCAGCATGCCCTGCACTGTGCGCCACGCGCGATCGGCGCGGATCAACATCTCCATGTCGGACCGGCCGGCCAGGCCCGCCTTGGCCAGCAACCGGAACGCCTCCCGCGTCGATGGGTTCAAAATGTCCGGCCGCGCCTTGGCATGCAGCAACTGCAGGACCTGCGCGACGAACTCCACTTCGATCTGCCCGCCGGGCCGGGCTTTGACATCCCAGGGACCGGCCGGGGGCAGATCGCGCAGCATCCGTGCCCGCATCGTGGCGGCGTCCGCGCGGACCGACCCGGGATCGCCGGCACGCGCGGCGAGGGCACGTCCGGCGTCCGCCCCGGCCGGCTGTCCCGAGGCCAGATCCCCCACAAACCCTTCCGCCGGCGTTCCGGCGATCGCCGCCGCGATGGCCTCCGCCACCTTGGTCCGCAAACCGGGCGGCCCGGCGATCACGCGGGCGCGGGTCAGCGACATCCGCTCCCACGTCCAGGCGTCCCGTTCGTGATACCGCCGGAACCCCTCCAGCGACACCGCGACGGGCCCTTTGTTGCCGGAAGGCCGCAACCGCATGTCGACATCGTACAGATGCCCCTCCACCCCCGGCGAGGTCAGCGCGGCGACATAGGTATGCGCCAGCCGCACGAACCACTGGCTGACCGGTAATGCACGTCCATCGCTCCCACGCACGGGACGGCTTTCCAGAACATCCGGCGGGTGGTCGTAAATGAACATCAGGTCCAGGTCCGACCCCGCCAGCATCTCCCGCCCGCCCGCCTTGCCCAACGCGACCACCGCCATGCCGCCACCGCGCACGCGGCCGAAACGGGCGGCGAAATCCGCCACCACCGGAACCAGCAACGCGGTCAACGCCGCATCCGCCATCGCCGTGCGGCGGAGCCCCGCCTCGTCCACGTCGATCCGCCCCTCCATCGTGGCGACGGAAATCGCGAAATCCTCGGCGCGGACGGCGCGGCTGGTCAGTTCGATTGCCTCCTCCAGCCCCCGCGCGTCGCCCAAACGGCGGCGGAGCGCGGCGGGCGCGTCCTCGTCTTCCGGCGACAGCAGGCCCTCCAGCGCGGTGGCATTGGCGGCGAGATGCTCCGACAAACGCGGCGAGGCCCCCAATACGGCGGCGATCCGATCCATCAACGCGGGATTGCGCTGGAACAGCGACAGCAACTGCACGCCCGCCGGCTGCGCCCCGATGAAGCGGTCGAAACGGGCGAAGGTCTCGTCCGGATGCGGCTGACGCCCGATGCGCTCCAGCAGCATGGGCAGCATCTGGTCCATCAGTTCCCGCGCCCGTTCGGAGCGGAGCGCGCGGACATGGCCCGTCTGCCAGGCGCGCACCCGCGCGATAATCCGGTCCGGCGCGGCGAAACCCAGCGCCTTCAGCGCGGCGACGGTGGCGAGCGGGGAGGGGTCGTCGCCGCGGAAATCCAGACCCGGTTCGCCGCCGGTTTCGTAAAGCGGGGAAGGGAGGACATCGAACACCGCGCGATAATGGGCGCGGACACGGGACAACTGGCGCAACAGGGCATGGGCGAAAGCGGCGGCATCGGGCAGGCCCAGGAACAGGGCGATTCGGGTCAGCTCTTCCGGCTTTTCGGGCAGCACATGGGTCTGACGGTCGTTGACCATCTGCAACCGGTGCTCCACCTGGCGCAGGAACGCATAGGCACGGGCCAGTTCCCGCGCCGCCCGCCGCGGCACATGCCCGGCCTTGGTCAACAGCCGCAGCGCGCCCAGCGTCGTGCGGTCGCGCAACGCCGGGTCGCGCCCGGCCCAGACCAGTTGCAGGGTCTGCACCAGAAACTCGATTTCGCGAATTCCGCCTTCGCCGAGTTTGACGTTGTGCCCGGCGATGCGCGCCACGGGATCGGCGGCCCCGTTCAGCGCGCCGCCCTTGTGCCGGTCGATGCGGTGCTTCATCGCCTGGATATCGGCGACGGCGGCGAAATCCAGGCTGCGGCGCCAAACGAAGGGACGAATCGCCTCCAGGAAGGACCAGCCCAGCGCCAGGTCGCCCGCCACCGGCCGCGCCTTGATCATCGCGGCGCGTTCCCAGTTTTGTCCCATGCTCTCGTAATATGTGATAGCGTTGCCAATCGCGATCGCGGGCGGGGTCGCGGCCGGATCGGGGCGCAGGCGCAAATCGGTGCGGAACACGTACCCGTCGGCGTCCCGCGCCTCCATCAGCCCCACCAGACCGCGCGCGACGCGAGCGGTGAAACCGGTCATGGCATGCCCCTCGGTCCGCCCGGTATAAATCGGCGCCGAAGGGTCGAACAGCAGCACGAGGTCCACATCCGACGAGTAATTCAACTCCCGCGCCCCCAGCTTCCCCATGCCGAGAACGGTGAATCCGCCGCCGGCGGCGGGATTCGCGGGATCGGGCAGCACCAGCTCTCCGGCATCGTGCGCGGCGCGCAGCAAATGCGCGACCGAGAGGCTCAATGTCGCCTCGGCGAGTCCGGACAACGCGCCGGTGACGCGGTCGAGCTTCCAGAGCCCGCCAATATCCGCGAGGCCGCAGACCAGCGCGATCTGGCGCTTGGCGAGGCGCAGGGCGGACGCGACCCGGTCCCGCCGCGTGGCCGGTGCGACACGCGCCAGCTCCGCCATGGACGCCGCCGCCACCTCGTCCGGCCCGTCCGTGGCGAAGCGGATGACGCAGCCAGGTTCGCGCAGCGCCAGATCGCTCAAATAAGGGCTGTTACCGCCGATGCCGCGCAACATCGCGCCGCCGCTTTCGGTCGCGGCCAGCCGGGCTTCCGCCCGGCCGAGCGCGGAAAAACGCTCCAACAGGCGCCCGGCGGCACCCAGATCGAAGGGCAAAGGCCATGTTCCACGCGTCATCGTCCCGGACACTGGGCTTGATGACCGCCACGGGTCAAGGCCGCGGTCCATCGCCGGCTCGCCACCGGGGAATCGCTCGCCACTGGGGAATCATTTGATGTTGCGGCATTTTCACGCCGGCGCGGCGGAAACCGGACGGGCACTGCACCGGGTCCTCGCGGGCCTGCTGACCCTGCTCGCCGCGCTGACCCTGTTATGCGTCGTGGCGGCCTGGCGGCTATCGTCCGGACCGGTGGAATTGAATTTCCTCAAAGACCGAATCGAGGCCGCCGTGAACCGCGGTATCGCGCCGGCCCGGATTTCCATCGGAACGGCATCGGTCGCCTGGCGTGGCTTCAGCGAAGGCGTCAATCGCCCGCTGGTCCTGCGTATCGCCGATCTGACAATGGAAACCGGCGAGACCCAATCGCGCGTGCATATCCCGCTGGTCGACGCCTCCTTATCGATGCGGGCACTGCTGATCGGGCGCGCGGTGCCAAAGGCCATCGTGCTGGAGGGGCCGCGGCTGACGCTGATCCGGGCGGCCGACGGCACGATCGCGCTCGGCTTCGGCGGCGATCGGGACACCGGCGGCGCCTCGCCATTGGATGGTTTGCTGGACGTGCTGGGCGCGCCGGCGGGCTCCGACCACGATGCCGGGGAAACATGGCTGGCGCAGCTCGCCACGCTGTCCATCCGCGGCGCGGCGCTGACCCTGGACGACCGGCGTTCCGGGGCGATCTGGTCGGCCGATTCCGCGGATCTCGATCTGTCCCGGCGGGCCGGCGGCCGTCTGGAGGGGCGAGCGGCCATCCGCCTGGGGATGGGAGGGGCAATGGGCGGCGCCCAGGCCGAACCGGAGCGCCGGACCGGGCCAGGGGGAGTGCCAGGGGGAGTGCCAGGGGGCGCCCCGGGGGGCGTCCCAGGGGGACCCGCGGCGGGAGGGGCAGGGCCCGGCGGCGCGACGTTGAACGCGACCTTCTCGCTGGAACCCGGCGCGCGCGCGGCGCGGATCTCGGCCCGGATCGCCGGCCTGCGCGCCCAGACACTGGCCAAGGCGGTTCCAGCCCTCGCCGCGCTGGCCGCGCTGGAGGCGGTGGCCGAACTCGAAGGCAACGCGGATTTCGGTCCGGACCTGGTGCCGCTCCGCCTGCGCGCGACGGCGCGGCTGGGCATGGGCCAACTGAGTGCCGGAGACGGAACCATTCCCTTCCAGAGCGCCGCCTTCGCTATGACGGGCACACCGGGCCGGGCGGTGCTCGAGTCCGCGTCCGTGGCGTTATGGCCGAAACCGGGCGGGCCGGTGACGATGCTCCGTGGCTCCGGCGAGGCCACGGGAGGACGAGACACAACGGGCCAGACGGGCACGGGGTGGGAAGACGGGGCGGCGATTGGGTTGCGGTGGACCCTGGACCGGGTGAATTTCGCCGATCTGCCGGCGATATGGCCGAAGGGGATCGCGAAGAACGCGCGGCAATGGGTCGCGACGAACGTCGCGGCCGGCATCGCGCGGGACGGCAGGGTGGATCTCGCCGTGACCGTCGCGCCCGACGGAAACGTGGCGCTGACACGGATCGCCGCGGTTCTGGAAGGCGAGGACGCGACAGTGACCTGGTTGCCCACCGTCCCGCCGGTCGAGCGGGCCCGTGTGCGTCTGACCATGACCGAACCGGACCGGATGGAGTTCGACATTCTGGCCGGCCGCCAGGCGGTGCGCGGCGGCGAGCCGATCGGTGTCCGGTCCGGCCATATCTCGATCGCCGGCCTGATGGTCCGCGACCAGGTCGCCACGATCCGCTGCGAAGCCAGCGGTTCCCTCGCCAGCGCCATCGCCTTGCTGAAAGAGCCGCGCCTCCGGGTTCTCGACCGGCACCCGATCGATCTTCGGGAACCGGCGGGCGAGGCGCGGATGAGCTTTCAGGTCACGGTCCCGCTGGAAAGCAACCTCCGCTTCGACGATGTGAAATTCCACGGCGCGGGGACGCTCAATCGCGTGCATCTGACGGGGCTCGCGGCGGGGCGCGATGTGGACGAAGGCGCGGTGGCGGTGGATGTGGACGTCAACCGGATGACACTGAAGGGGACCGCCCGGATCGGCGGCATTCCCGCCACGCTGGACGCGCTGCTGGATTTCCGCGCCGGTCCCCCCGGTCAAACGGTGCAACGCTTCGCGCTGACCGCCAAATCCAATGCCGCCGCGCTGCCCGCCGCCGGGCTCGACCATGGCGGCATGTTGACCGGCGACGTCGCGGCGAACGCCGTGGTCAGCCTGTTTCGCAACGGCGATGGCGAGATCGCCGTCGATGCCGACCTGACCGCGGCGTCCACCGCCTTCGCGCCGCTGGCCTGGCGCAAACCGGCGGGCACACCCACGAAAGCCACCGCCCGCCTGAAACTAAGCAAGGACCGGCTGACCGCGATCGACGCCATCGCGATCGATGGCACGGGACTCACCCTCCGCGGCGCGATCGCCATGTCCGCCGGCGCCTTCGACACGATCCGCCTGGATCGCGCGGTGTTCGGCCGCAACGACTTCGCCGGCACGATCCGGGTGCGGCGGGGCGAGCCCTTCGCCGCCGATCTGTCCGGCGCCGCGCTGGACCTGAGCCCGAAACTGGCGGCGAAGCCCGACCGCAAAGCCGTCACCCCCGATCCCGCCTTCACTCTCCGCCTGGGCTTTAAGCGCGTTTACCTCGCCCATGACCGGGTGGCCTCCGACGTGACCGCCACCGCCATCTTCGACGGCGAAATCTATCGCTCTCTGACCGCCGGCGGGACCGGTGGGACCGGTCTGCCCTTCGCCGCGCGGCTCGGCACGGAGAACGGCGCGCGGCGGGTCTTGGCGACCGCCGGCGATGGCGGCGAGATGCTGGCGGCGCTGGATATTTACCCGAACGCTCGGGGGGGGGCATTGAAACTGACCGGGGTCTTCGATGATTCGAACGCGGGCCACGACCTGTCCGGCCAGATCGAAATCTCCGAATTCCGCGTCATCCGCGCGCCCGTTCTGGGCAAGCTGCTTCAGGCGGTCACGTTGTACGGTCTGTTCGACGCGCTGGACGGGGCCGGCCTGCGGTTTTCCAGCCTGATCGCGCCGTTTCAACTCTCAGGCCCGATTCTGACCCTGCGGGAGGCGCGGGCGTTCAGCCCCTCGCTGGGCCTGACCGCGAAGGGACGCATCGATCGCGGCGCCGGACGGCTCGACCTGGAGGGCTCGCTGGTGCCCGCCTATCTGTTTAACTCGCTGCTGGGACGGATTCCGCTGATCGGCGGTCTGTTCGCGGCGGAAAAGGATGGCGGCTTGATCGCGATGAATTATTCGGTGCGCGGGCCGGCGGACGATCCGTCGGTCTCCGTCAATCCGCTAAGCGCGGTGACGCCGGGCATTCTGCGTGGCATGTTCCAGTTGTTCGACCAGGCGCCGCCCTGAACCGACCAGGGAAAGCGGACGCCTGCCGGCGGAAACCGTGAAAGGGGAGAGAAGCGATGGCGCGTAAACAACCCGTGGCGATAGTTTTCGACACGTTCGGCTCCGTGGTGGACTGGCGCGGGAGCCTGATCGCCGATTTGACCGCCTTCGGCAAGGAGCGCGGCATAACCGCGGACTGGCCGGTTTTGATCGATGCCTGGCGCGCGGCCTATCGCCCCTCGATGGACCGGGTGCGTGGCGGCGAACTGCCCTGGACCCGGCTCGACGATCTGCATCGCGCCTCGCTGGACCGGCTGGTCGCGGAACAAGGCATTAAAGGTCTTACCGAGCAGGATTTGGTCCATATCAATCTCGGCTGGCACCGGCTGAACGGCTGGCCGGATTCGGTGCCGGGCCTGAAGCGGCTGAAAACGCAATTCGTGATCGGGCCGCTGTCGAACGGCAATGTCTCGCTGCTGACCTACATGGCGAAGCACGCCGGGCTGCCCTGGGATATGATCTTCGGGTCCGATTTGTTCGGCCATTTCAAGCCCGATCCGGAAACCTATTTGGGCGTGACGAAGATGATGGATCTGGCGCCGGATCAGGTGATGATGGCGGCCGCGCATAACGGCGATCTGGCGGCGGCGCGGGAATGCGGGCTGCTGACGGCGTTTTGGCCACGCCCCGGGGAATACGGGCCGCATCAGAAGCGGGATTACGCGGCGGATCGGGACTGGGACATCGTCGCCAAGGACATCGAGGATCTGGCGGCGCAACTCGGCGTCTGAGTCGGGGCCCCAACCGGGGTTCCGAACCTGGGCTCCGATCCTGGGCTCCGAACCGGGGCTCCAATCCTGGGTGTGAGGCGGGGCCGGCCGATGGGCCGGTGCCTGCCTTAATTCTCATCGATCTGTCTAAATTTTGCCGCCAATTTGCCGCTTGGCCGGGCAATCCTGAAATGGCATTGTCACCCGTAACGTCTGGGATCGCCGTGTCATCGTTGCCTTGACCCAAAAGCAGATTCGGGTTCGCAGCCCTTCGCCGAACGTGTTGAGCGCGCTGGTGCTCGCCGTCGTCGTGGGCGTCGTGCTGTTCGCGGCGTTGCGGTCGCCGCTGAAGGACGACATCGCCTGGCTGCTTTACGTGGCGCGGCGCTGGCTCGCCGGCCGCGAACTTTACGTCGATGTGATCGAGGTCAATCCGCCGCTGATCGTCTGGCTGTCCGCCGGCCCCTTGCTGATGGCACGCTGGCTGGACGTGGGGCAGCAATACGTCGCGATGCCCGCCTTCGCCGGGGTTGCTCTCGCCTTCGCGTGGTGGAGCGCGTGTCTGCTGCGCCCCCGCGGCGGCCTCTTCGCCCAACGCATGCCCGTGTTCGCGGTTTTGGGCTCGGTCCTGATGATCGTGCCCGCCGCCGATCTGGGCCAGCGCGAGCATCTGCTGGTGGCGGCGTTTCTCCCCTATCTGATCCTGTTTGCCCGGACGCTCGACGGCGAAGGGCCTGGCACGGCGGTATCGCTGTGCGCGGGCGTGCTGGCGGCGCTGGGCTGCGCGCTGAAACCGCAATACGGCATCGCCTTCGCGGCGCTGGAAGCCGTCGCGCTGAGCCGCGGGCTCCGGCCGTGGCGGGTGGCGCCGGTGGCGGCGGCGGTCATGCTGACATCCTATGTCGTGCTGGTCGCGGTCGTGTGTCCCGCCTATCTCCGGCGCGCCGTGCCGATGGCGATGGCGCTCTACGGCGCGACCGATGTTACGTTCCTGGCGTTGCTGCGCGACAGCGCGCCGCTGCTGGTGGCGGAGGCGCTGGCGGTGTTTCTGTGGTGGCGGGACCGGCGGACGATGGTGGACCGGTCGCTGGCGCTGGCGTGCCTGGTGTTCGTCGCGGCGTCGAACACGGTGTGCTTCCTGGACGGCAAAGACTGGTTTTACCACCGGCTGCCCGCGACGGTGCTGACGGTCGCGATGCTGATCCTGTGGGCGGCGGCGACCGTCGCGCGCCGTCCCGCGATCGGGCTGCCGCGCCCGGCCCTGGCGGCGGCCGTGCTGGCGATCGTGCTGTTCGGCGGCGCGGCGGTGGAGCGGTTGCAACCGGCCGTGCGGCAGGCCGTGGCGCCGCGGGAGACCACGGTCGCGCGCCTGGAAGCCCTGATCCGCCTCCATAAGGCCCGGTCCTATATCGCGTTCTCGGAGTGGATCGCGCTCGGGTTTCCCGTGGTGAACAACACCGGCGTGGTCTGGGCGTCGCGGTTCGATTCCATGTGGGCCTTGAAGGGCGAGCAATGGCGCGCCCATATCGACCCGGCGGCCGCGCGGGAATGGCCGGTGGCGCACTGGGTCGCGCACGATTTCATCGCCGGGTGCCCCGATCTGGCGGTGGTCGATACGCGCGAGGACACGAAATACATCGCGGTGCTGAGCGCCTCGGAACCGTCGTTCGCGAAGGTCTGGTCGCGGTACAAGCAGATCGTCGCCTTCGACGGCTTGCAGGTCTACAAGCGCGGCAAAGGCGGATGCATCGACCCCTGGGTTGCCGCGGAAGCACCTGGCACTGGCGCGGCGGTCCGCTGACGCCATTCCGCCGGGGCATTCCAGGCCGGCATGGCGGAACATGGCCCCATCGTGCTATAGGCCCGTATGGCAGCCGCGCTGAAACGCCCCCAACTGATGACCGTGGATGCGTTCCTGGACTGGGACTCACCCGGTCCATACGTCTGGCAACTGGTCGATGGCCAGCCCATGGCGATGGCGCCGCCATCGCCCAGGCATGGGGCGATCCAGGCGGAGACTGGAGCGATAATTCGGAATTACCTGGCGGAACGCGGGGGCCCTTGCGTGGTCGTCACCACACCTGGCGTGCGTCCGCGCTTTCAGTCCGACCGCAATTTTCTCGTACCCGATCTGGCCGTCACCTGTTCGCCCGCCGACCTGGACCGGCGCTTTCTGAGCGAGCCCATTCTCCTGATCGAGATCCTGTCGCCGTCCAACCACGCGGAAACCTGGCGCAATGTCTGGGCCTATATGACGATCGGGTCCTTGCGCGAAATCCTCGTAATTCGTTCAAACGCCGTCGGGATCGAACTGCTGCGCCGGAACGAGGACGGGACCTGGCCCGAAGCGCCAACCCCGGCGACATCCGGCATGTTCGAACTCGCGAGTATCGGGCTGGAACTGCCGGTCGCGGCGTTATACCGCGGGTCCGGGCTGGCCTGACCCGAACCGTTCCTCGCCGCTGTGCCGCACGGGGTCGGGGAAGTCGCGGTAAAGCGCGAAGGTGGTGTTGGCGACCAGGGAGTTCAGGCCGAAATGGAGACCCTCGACCGGTTCCCGCCGCGCGGCGGCCCGGTCGAAGGCGGCGTCGAGTTGCGCCAGGTCGCGTAGCTCGATCCGAATGTGGAACTCGCCCAGCGCGGACGGGCCGAGCCCGAGTTTCCGCCGGGTGAGGCGCCACCCCTCGATCAGGCCCTGGGCTTTCAGGTGCTCCATATAGGCATCGAGCTTCGCGGCGAACTCCAGATCGCCGACGTCCGGTTTCAGATCGCACCAGATATCGTAGACGTCCATGCGCGCGCCCGGCTCTCGATCAGGTAATCGGACAGGCCACGACGTGTTGTTGGTAGGCCGGGCGGGCGCACAGCCGGTCGTACCAGGCGCGCAGGTCCGGAAGGTCCGGCCGTTCCAGCCCAAGATAGTCCATGCCGAACCAGCGATGGGCGTGGACCCCCCAGGGGATGTCGCACAGGGTCAGCGTATCGCCGGCGATGAAGGGGTGGCGCCGCAGCTCCGCCTCCACCATCCGCCACGCCTTCGCCGTATCCTCGATTGCCTGCGCGATCGCGGCCATGTCGCGCTTGTCGGCGGGCGTGCGCACCAAGCCCCAGAACACCAGGCCCATGTTGCGGTTGAAGGTGGTTTGCTGCGCGTCCATCCAGCGATCGACGTTGGCGCGGGCGTGCACCTCCTTCGGGAACAACGGCGAGTCCGGCGCATGGGCCGCGTGCAAATAGCGCAGGATGACGTTGCTCTCCCACAACGTGAAATCGTCCTCCTGCAAGGTCGGGACAAGGCCGGTGGGGTTCATCGCGCGGTATTCCGGGGTGTCGGTCTTGCCGAACGCGCCGCCGACATCGATTCGCTCGAACGGCAAATCGAGTTCGCCCAGTCCCCAAAGGACTTTCATGACGTTGCTGGAGGTGGCGCGGCCCCAAACGATGCGCTTCATGACGATGTCTCCCGGCTGTTGCCGCCAGCGTATCTCGGACCCGAGCGCGACGCCATGGTGTTCGGACGCTCCGGCGGGGGGAAAACCAGACGAGGACGGGCACCGCCTTGCGCGGGCGGGCGCGCGTTCGTAGACAGGATGCCGGAGGGGAGACCATGCCCGACAGAAGCCAAACGTACGATGTCATTGTCGCCGGCGGCGGCAATGCCGCTTTATGCGCCGCGATCACCGCCCGCCAGGCCGGCGCCAGCGTGTTGTTGCTGGAAAGCGCGCCCAAGGCGTTCCGGGGCGGCAATAGCCGTCACACGCGGAATTTGCGGGCGATGCACGACAAGCCCAACGATGTCCTGACCGATGCCTATCACGAGGACGAGTACTGGGACGATCTGCTGCGCGTCACCGGCGGTAACACCGACGAGAATCTGGCGCGGATGACCATCCGGGCCTCGTCCGGCGTGTTCGGCTGGATGCGCGAGTGCGGCGTCCGGTTCCAGCCGTCCTTGACCGGCACGCTGAATCTCGGCCGTACCAATGCGTTCTTCCTCGGGGGAGGGAAGGCGCTGGTGAACGCGTATTATCTGACCGCGGAACGGCTGGGGATCGATGTTCTCTACGACACCGAGGTCATTTCGCTGAATATGGACGATGGCAGCGTGCGCTCCATCGACATCACCTATCGCGGCTTTCCGGAGACGGTGCATGCGCGCTGCGTGGTGGCCTCGGCGGGCGGCTTCCAGGCGAATTTGGACTGGATGCGCGAATATTGGGGCGACGCGGTCGACAATTTCGTCATTCGCGGCACGCCGTACAATCGCGGGCGGGTGTTGAAGAACCTGCTGGACCAGGGCGTGGCGCCGATCGGCGATCCGACGCAGTGCCACGCGGTGGCGCTGGACGCGCGCGCTCCGAAATTCGATGGCGGTATCACCACCCGCCTGGACAGCGTGCCCTATAGTGTCGTGGTCAACCAGTACGGAGACCGCTTCTACGACGAGGGCGAGGATGTCTGGCCGAAGCGCTATGCCATCTGGGGCCGCCTGATCGCCCAGCAGCCGGGCCAGGAAGCTTATTCCATCTGCGATTCGAAGGCGTTTCCGCTGTTCATGCCCTCGGTTTATCCGGCGATCAAAGCCGATACGATCGAGGAACTGGCGGTGAAAATGAAGCTCGATCCGGCGAAGGTGAAGGCGACGATCGATGGGTTCAACAAGGCGGTGAAACCGGGTCAGAGCTTCGACAATCTGAAGCTGGACGGCAACGCCACCGAGGGTCTGACGCCCAACAAGACCAACTGGGCGCGCGCGGTCGATAAGGCGCCGTTCTATGGCTATCCGCTGCGGCCCGGCATCACCTTCACCTATCTCGGCGTGAAGGTGAACGACAAGGCGCAGGTGCTGATGGACAACGGCCATACCGCCGGCAATTTGTTCGCGTCCGGCGAGATCATGGCCGGCAATATTCTGGGCAAGGGCTACCTGGCCGGATTCGGAATGACAATCGGTACGGTGTTCGGCCGTATCGCGGGCCAGGAGGCGGCGCGACATGCAAGAAACTGAAGCCATTCTCAACGCGCGGCGCGAGGTCGAGATCTGCAATGCCTGCCGCTACTGCGAAGGGTTTTGCGCGGTGTTTCCGGCGCTGGAACTGCGGCGCGAGTTCTCCGGCGGCGATCTGAGCTATTTGGCCAATCTCTGCCATAACTGCCGCGGCTGCTATTACGCCTGTCAGTATTCGCCGCCGCACGAATGGGGGATCAACATTCCCCGCACGATGGCGGAAGTCCGCGCCGAAAGTTACGAGGAATATGCCTGGCCGCCGGGCGCGGCGAAGCTTTTCGAACGGAACGGCGTCGTTGTCGCTCTGGCGGTCGCGGCCTCGATCGCGTTGGTATTGATCGTCGCGATGGCGATCGGGTCGCCTGGCGCGTTCTTCTCGGCGCGCCCGATGCAGCCTGGCGCGTTCTATTCGGTGCTGCCGTTGCTGACGATGCAGATCGTCGGCATCGCCTCCTTCGGCTTCGCGCTGGTCGCGCTGTGGATGGGCGCGCGGAATTTCTGGAAGGACGCGGGTCCCACCGAAAAAGTCGGCGTGACCGCGTTGGGCATCGCCGCCTGGGATGTGCTGACGCTGAAAAACCTCGGTGGCAATGGCAACGGGTGCAACGACAACTCGGAAGCCTTCTCCATGCGCCGCCGGCATCTGCATCACGCGATGTTCTACGGCTTCATGCTATGCTTCGCGTCAACCTGCTCCGGGTTCTTTTTCCACGCGTTTCTGGGCTGGCACGCGCCTTACTCGCTGTTCAGCCTGCCGGTGGTGCTGGGTACCGTGGGCGGCGTGCTGATGACCGTGGGGACGGTGGGGTTGTTCGTCATGAAACTGACCGACGATCCGCTGCCCAACGCGCGCCGGCTGCTGGCGGGCGACGTCGCGATGCTGCTGCTTTTGGCGATGGTGGCGGTGACCGGTCTGCTGCTGCTGGCCGTCCGGTCCACGGGCGCCATGCCGCTGACGATGGCCATCCATCTGGGATTTGTGCTCGCGCTGTTCGTCGTGCTGCCGTACTCGAAGATGGTGCATGGCGTTTACCGGTCGGCGGCCCTGCTGCGCCGGGCGGTGGAGCGGAACATGAAGCCGTTGGGCGGGGAGTAGAGGCACCGCGCTCCGGGGGCGGCGCGACCCGCCGCGCTTTCCCCGGAGGCTGGCGTTTCTGGGCGCTTCGTTTTCCAGGACCGGCGGCGTCGCACCGTGGCGCAGGGCAATCTGGTGGAGGAAAGAAAGCCTTGGGGCTCCGCCCCAAACCCCGCGAGGGGCGTCGCCCCTTCGAACCCCACCAGGGCGGGGGCCCTGGACCCATTTAATTGAGGTGTTTGAAGACGGTGGGCCTACGGTGGCGGTTGAACCGCCTCGGATGGCCCCCCGTCTTCAAACACCCCAAAGAGACGGCATCCAAGGCCCTGCCTTGGCGGGGGTGGAGGGGGCAGCGCCCCCCACGGGGTCCGGGGCGGAGCCCTGGGACTCTCTTCCCTCGCCCGTTTGACCTGCATCCTGGCGCCTCGCCCATGGACTTTCGCGCCCGGAGACGCGATATCCGGGCCGCGCGCCGATCGAGGCGCATGACCATTATCTCCCCGCTGGATCGGCGCGCACCGCGCCGGTCCAGCGCGAACCACGGTGACCCCAATATGAAACGCCGCGTTTTTCTGGCTGCTTCCGCCTCCACGCTCGCCGCGCCCGCGATTGGCGCCCAGGGCAAAACCATCGTGCATGTGCCGCAAGGCAATTTGGTGACGCTGGACCCGGTGTACACCACCGCGCAGGTGACCCGGAACGCCGCCGCGATGGTGTTCGAGACACTGTACGGCCGCGACGAGAGACTCGATCCGAAGCCGCAGATGGTCCAGGGCCATCTCGTGGAGGACAACGGTCTGCGATGGACCATGACCTTGCGCGACGGATTGCTGTTCCACGACGGTACCCCGGTGCTGGCGCGGGATTGCGTGGCCTCGCTGCGACGCTGGATGAAGCGCGACGCGATCGGCCAGACC
>CANJJS010000039.1 GCA_947474705.1 Acetobacteraceae bacterium
GACGGCGGCGGATTTCGGCAATCGTATCCATGTACAACACCCCAGACTCTCCAGCATAAACGCCGGAGGATCGCACGGACCGGGGTGGAAACTATTGGACGCTGTTTACCCCCGGAATCTGGAAAGGTTTGCACGCTGTTTTACAACCCTGTTCCACGAGAACATCCGTGGCCCTGGCTACTACCATTGAAAGGAGACACACAATGCCGATCCACCCTCTGGCCGAGCGGCTACGAACGCTCGGCCTGGCCGCCATGGCCGACGCGTTCCTCGAAATGCAAAACCATTCGGACGCCGCCGATCTCACGCGGGAGGACTGGCTCGGTTTGCTGCTCGACCGCGAAATCACCGCGCGCGACGGCAAGCGCCTCGCCCGGCGGCTGAGCGTGGCCCGGTTGCGTCAGAACGCGGTGGTCGAGGATACCGACTTCCGCGCGCCGCGCGGTCTGGACCGGCCCTTGTTCCACAAGCTCGCGGGTTGCGATTGGATCCGCCGCAGCCAGCATCTGGTGATCAGCGGTCCGACGGGGACCGGCAAGTCGTGGCTGGCCTGCGCGCTGGGAAACAGGGCCTGCCGGGAAGGCATCTCGGTGCTTTACCGGCGCGCGCCGCGGCTGTTCGCCGAACTCGCCACCGCCCGCGGCGAAGGAAGACTGCCGCGGATGCTGGCGATGCTGGAACGCACCCGGCTGTCGATCGTCGACGACTGGGGACCCGAGCCGCTGACCGCCGAGCAGCGCCGCGATCTGCTGGAGATCGTCGACGACCGCTACGAGAAAGGGTCGTTGCTCATAACCAATCAGGTGCCCGTGGCGCGCTGGCATGAACTCATGGGCGACCCGACGATCGGCGACGCGATCCTGGACCGCGTCGTGCATCGTGCCCACCGCATCGAACTGAAGGGGCCGAGCCTGCGCAAGCGTCAGGCCGTCAGCGCCCCGGCCGAGGAATGAGGTTTTGCCCGTCCCGTGCCCCACCACCCCTTGAACAGCGTTACGTAACGGAGAACAAGCCATGCCAAGAGGCCGCCAACCCGAAGATGAAAACACCCTCAGCAACGCCGAACGACAGGCCCGCTATCGCGCCCGTCAAAAAACCAGCCAGGCAACGCCCGTCGTCCGGCTCCGCTATCGCAGGCCAGCTGACCGCCGAACCCGCCCCCAACGCTGGGACGACGCGGTCGCCGAACTGGTGCGGTTGCAGGTCGAATACGCCGCCTGGAACGAGGCTCTGCCAGACGGTCTTCGCGACACACCAACGGCCGAGGCCTTGCAGGCCATCGCCGATCTCGACCTGACCGAGCTTCAGGCCATCGTGCCGCCACGGGGATATGGCCGTGATTGAGACGTTTGCGCGTCAGGAGGTGGAGACAAGCCTTGACGGCAGCCAGGGAAAAATGAGACGGGACAACCGTCAGTGGTGACGGCCCATCATGACCAAAGGACGCTCGCCAGCACACGTTCACGCTGGTCCGGCGCGTGTTCATGATCACCGGAATCGGTGTTCACGATCGAACGGAATGAGCGTTCATGATCACCGGAATGCGCACTTCCTGCCGGACTTCATGGAGACCGCCGCTTGCATCGCCAATCTGGACGCGGTCGTCAGTGTCGATACCTCGGTCGCCAATCTTACCGGCGCCCTCGGTGTCCCGTTGGTGGCCATGCTGCCCATGTGGAGCGAATGGCGGTGGGGGTTTGGGGATCGGTCGCCCTGGTATGCCTCGGCTGTTCCGGTGCGCCAGACGGAACCCGGAGACTGGGGGAGTGTGGTTGGAAAGGTCGCGGCTATCGTCGCCCGCCGGGATTGGCGGCGGTAGCACAGGAGCGGAGGGCGCAGGGGAGTCCTGGAGGGCATCCAGGCGGGCCTTTGTGTCCTGCCCCCCTTGGGTGCCGCCGGGGGTCTTGGTGGCGCCTGGAGGCTCTGGGGAGTCGGAAGGGGCTCCCTGAGCGGCACCGCGACACTATTTCGGGCCATAGACAGTGACCCGGTGCACGTCGCTACCCCGCCCATGCGCCGTAGATTCCCGAAGACGCCGAAGTGACCTCCGAGCGGGCTTGCCCGGGTCACTCCATGGGGACACACTGGGGCCACAAGGCAACGAGAGAGATACGGAAAACGGCGGCTTTCGGTCAGTTTGGGGATGGGCAGTCGTTCCCCTCACCCGGCACCACCCAACCCGCGACCCCTGCCCAAACGTCGCCGTTGGCCAGGGATCGCCGGGGATTCGTCAGCCGATCTTCGCTTTCAGCGCGGCCAGCCGGTTGGCGACACCGACGGGCGTCGGACCGTGCCCCGATGCCGCGGCCATCGCCGCCGCGATATTCGGGTCGTCCTTTTCCGGATGCGTCGGCGCCAGCAGCTTCGCCTTCGCGGCGGCGGCATCCGCCGACGCGAGGTCTTTCGCCGCGTTGTCGTGCATCGCCTGCAGGGCGATGTTCAGACCGCTGGTCGTTCTGGACAAACCGGCCGTCTGACGCGCCGCTTCGGCCGCCTGTTGCGCGACCTCTCTCTGCTGGGCCGCGCGCGCCATATCGCGCTGCGCGTTGTCCAGCTCGCTCCGCGCGGTGCGGAGCCGGCCGCCGGCCTCGGCATAGGCGTCTTCCAACTGCTCCAGGAACTGCTTCGCGTCGGCCGCGTCCCGCACTTCGCGTTCCACGTCAGGCGCCATTTTTTCCATCATGTCGATCAGCGTCGTCAGGCTTTTCTCGATCGCGGCCTTACGCGCCGGATCGGTCTCGCCATTGGCCTGGTTTTGCAGCGCCTCGGCCGCCGCCATGCGTTGGTGCGACAGCGTTTGGATCGCGTCGGCTTCCTTTTGCTCCCTATCGAAGTTCTGCCGCGCCTTGGCGACGTTCAGGCCCAACTCGTCCAAATGCTGCTCCATGGTGCGCATTTCCGCTTCCGTGGCGCCCTGCGGATCCCAGCGGACCAGGGCCTCCACACCGGCGTTAACGGCCTGGTCGGTTTTCACGCCCAGAAGATTGCCGATGAAGTTCAAAAGCATCTTCGTATTTCTCCTCGTTCGGTTTGGGATCAGTTGGGAATCATCACGGCCGCGTTCAATAGCGCGACCGCGAGCTGGGTGCCCGCGAGCGCCAGGGCCGCCGCGACATTCCCGTGTTGTATCATCGCACGAAACTGATGGAAGACCAATGAGACGCACGCGACCGTCAATAGTTGCAACACCACCGCGACGGCGCCCCAGACAACCAGATCCAGAACCAGCGAACTGGTGGCCAATGTCGCGGCGAGCGGAATGGCCATCGCCACGATCGCGCCGCCCAGCACGACGCCGGCGGCGGTATTGCCTTCCTCGATCATCTGCCGCTCGCGAAACGGCGTGACCGCCATGTAGATAGCGACCCCCGCCGCGAGCATCGCCACGGCAACCGCGAACTGCAGCAGCAAATGCGGCAGCCCGGCGCCGAGAGCGCTGAAAATACCGCCAAACAGGCTCGGATCGGTTTGGGACATGAGGGCTCCAGCCAGGTCAGATGAGGGCGACGGACGGCAGCGTCAGCGTGGATGGGTTGATGTCGATGCCGGCATGGATTTCGATCCAGGCCTGCCCGCCCATATCGATGAATGTCACCAAAATATATTCTTCGCGCGGCGCGGGTTCGGGCACGCCGGTGGGCGCGGCATACAGCATCGCCGACAGCTTGCGGCTTGTCGTGCCCTGAACGTCCTGGACGGTTTCCTCCATCTCGCGCGGCGCGATCCTTGTGGCGCCGGGCGCCCAGACCCGGTCGTACAGCTTGCCATCCTTGGTCTGGAATTGCGGCCAGCCCAGCAAGCCCTGCGCTGGATCCAGCCAGACGCCCCATTCTTCCTGACTGGCTGGCGCGACGCGATCGACAATGGAGAAATACCGGCACTCGTCCGGCGTGCCATTCGGACCGAGATGCAACTGGAAGAACGAGTCGCGGCCGGGCAAATACAGCCGGTTCAGCGCGACCGGTCCATCCAGCAGCACGCCCACGGCCTCGACGCTGATCATGCCTGACCCATCGATCGGCCGGATCTTGGTGGCACCGCCCGCCAGCACGAAAGGCGTGGGATCGACCGGGATCGTCATCCCCACGCGAAAGCGGGTTTGCGTACTGCCCTTCAACGCGGCGGCCGCGGAAACCGGCGCGGCCACCGCCGCGACGGCCGGCCGGGCCGCCTGACGGCGCCAGAACCACAAGGCCAGGAACAGGGCGATGGCCAGGCCCAGAACAATGAAAAGGGTCATGCTTCCTCCAGAGGCCGGCCGTGGGGCGGGCGGCGGCGGCGCGCCGGGATTACGTGGCTGCCCTTCCATACTGGCCAGGCGCTGGTCCAGTTCGTTCAGACGGGCCTTCAACGCCGGGTCGCCGCTCGCGCTACGCTCGGCCTCCTCGCGCCATTGGCTATAGGCCGGGGTGTTCCGATTGTTGTGGAAGAAGTCCGTACTGCCCGGCGGCGACAGCGTATGCAGCAGTCCCCACAGCATCACCCCGTCCCAAACCCCAAAACTCCGGCCCGGCTGTGCCCATCCATACCCCGCCGGTGGCGCCGCATACTCCTGTGCCTGCGGACGCCGCTGCGTAAACCCGCCGCTCCATCCGCCCCCTTGCGGTGCCGCCTGGCCGCTCCACTGCGTACCGCTTTGCGAGGATGTGCCACTCCAGCCCCCCCCGGTGCCGTACCCTGACACCGGCGGACGCCGGTCGACGATGACCGGCTGGCTGGGCCGCGGCGCGGCGGCTGGCGGGACGGCCATTGGCGCACTGGGCGGCGGCGCCTGGTTGGCCCGGTAATCCCGCAACGCCTGACCGGAATTCTGACGGGACACCGCCGCGTCTCCACCCGACGATGGCGCCGGCGTATACCCGGTCGAAGGCCGCCGGGCCGGCGCGGAATAGCCGCCGGAACTCCCCTTGGCGGACGGCGAAGGCGCCGAAGGCGCGCGATATCCTCCAGACGACGACGTACTGGGCCGGCTGTATCCGCCGGAGGAGGACGCGCGCGCCCACGCGGCATTGTCGATGCCGGGAGCGAAAAGAAGAAGCGCGGCGAGCAGAAACCGCGGCAGGCCCCGGGACATCGTCATACGTGCCATCCACGGCGCACGACACACCACCAGCCCACCCCACGGAGACGCGCCAGGGCGCTGGGCGAAGGGACCAGACCAGGACGACGAAACCGATACCGCCACGCCAAAATGAAACCCGCCCTCTGTTTGTCTCCTGTTACAGGGCAGAGGCGACAGTCACAAGGCCGAAGCACGAACCGAACCAGCGCGGCACGCCCCATGGAAAGCCTCGCGAAGGCCATGTTAGGACGCCCGCCGCACCGGAGGAACCGCCATGAAAGTCGGAATGTTCATCAACACCCAGTTCCCCGAGGGCGACCCGGTCGCCGCCCGCGTGCCGGAACTGGTGGAACAGGTTCGGACCGCCCGCCAAAGCGGCTTTTCCTCCGTTCTGTTCGGCCATCACTACCTGACCGAACCCCTGCAAATGCTCCAGATCGCGCCCATGATGGCCTACCTCCTGCCCGAGGCCCGCGGCATGACCATCGGCGGCAACATCTTGCTCCTGCCGCTGCTGAACCCGGTCCATGTCGCCGAGGAAGCCGCCACCATGGACGTCCTCAGCGAAGGCAATTTCGTCCTTGGCGTCGGCCTCGGCTACCGCGAAGGCGAGTTCGACGCGTTCGGCATCCCACTGAAACAACGCGCCCAACGCCTGGTGGAAAGCATCCGCCTGATGCGCGCCTTGTGGGCCGGCGGGAAAATCGACTTCGAGGGAAAGTTCTACTCGGTGAAAAATCACGGGATCAGCCTGAAACCGCACCGGCCCGGCGGCCCGCCGATCTGGATCGCGGGCCTCGTGGAAGCCGCCGTCAAACGCGCGGCCCGACTTGGCGACGCCTGGCTCATCGCCAACGCCACCACGCTCGGCGCCACCATCCCACTGATGAAACTCTACCGCGAAACCCTCGCCGAACTGGGAAAGACCGTGTCCGAGTTCCCGATCGCACGCGAATGCTACATCGGCGCCAGCCGCGCGACGGCGATGGAAGAATGCCGGGCGGCCCTGGAATATAAATACAACTCCTACGCCGCCTGGGGCATGGAAAGCCCGACGAAAAACATGAGTTTCGAGGAACTCGCCCGCGACCGCTTCATCATCGGCGACAAAGTCTCCGTCAAAGAAGAAATCGCCCGCTGGCGCGAAACACTTGGCGTCGATCATTTCTCCATGCGCGTGCAATGGCCCGGCCTGCCGCAGGAGAAGGTGCTGGGCTCGATCCGGCGGCTGGGAGAGATTTTCGGGTAAGGCGGCGGATTGCGACTCGCGCCGTCCATTCAACCCGCGGCGGGCGATGACGGAACGGCGGGGGCGTGATAGGGACGCAGCCTGATCGGCCATCCCTCCCCCCGCACCACCCGCAAAATCAGGAGCGCCCCCCATGCCACCAATTGTCGCCGTCATCGCACCGGGCATGATGGGCAGCGCCGTCGCCCACCGCATGACCGAAAAAGGCCTCGAAGTCCGCACCCTCCTGGAAGGCCGCGGCGCCGAAACGCTCGCCCGCGCCAAGGCCGCCGGCATGATCGGCGTCTCCGAAGCGCAGATCGCAGAGGCCGACATCATCCTCTCCATCCTCCCTCCCGGTAGCGCCCTGGGCCTTGCCGAACAGCTCGCCCCCGCGCTGCGCGCCACCAACCGCAAACCCGTCTACGTCGATTGCAACGCCCTCGACCCCGCCACCGTCCGCCGCGTCGCCGCGGTCGTGGAAGCCACCGGCGCGACCTTCGTCGATGGCGGCATCATCGGCGGCCCGCCGGAACGCGACTCCAAAGCCACGAAAATCTACCTTTCCGGCCCGGACGCGGCCAAGGCGGCGGTGCTGGAGAATTACGGCCTGTATATGCCGATCATGCCCGGCCCGATCGGCGCCGCCTCCGCCATGAAAATGTCCTACGCCGGCATCACCAAGGGCTTCACCGCCCTTGGCGCGGGCATGATGCTCGCCGCCACCCGCGCGGGCACCGCCGAAGCGCTGAAAGCCGAACTCGCCCAAAGCCAGCCCGCGCTTTACGGCTGGCTGACCAAACAAATGCCGAAAATGCACTCCAAGGCCTACCGCTGGGTCGCGGAAATGGAAGAAATCGCGGCTTTCGTCGGCGAAGACCCCGCCGCCGCCAAATTCTACCAAGGCGCCGCCGAACTCTATGCCCGCATCGCCGCCGACTTCGAGGGCCCGAACCAGGAAACCGCCGCGCTCGACGCCTTCTGTGCCAAAAAGGACTGATTTCGAGATGTACAAAGGAACCCACCGCTTCCCGCCGATGGATCGCGTCGTCTACGGAATTCCCTTGGCGGAGGCGCTGGCGGAAGAAATCAAGCAGCGTGACTCCCGCGCCGTCTACGTCATGGCCAGCGGCACGCTGACCCGCGAAACGGATGTCGTGAACAACGTCCGCGACGTTCTCGGCAACCGTCTCGCGGGCGTCTGTTCGAAAATCGGCTCCCACACCCCGCGTAACGACGTCGTCGCCGCCGCGAACGAGGCCCGCGCGGCCAAAGCCGACCTGATCCTGACCGTCGGCGGCGGCTCCGTCACCGACGCCGCCAAAATGGTCGGCTTGTGCCTTGGCAACGATGTCACGTCGCCAAACCAACTCGACGCCTTCCGCGCCGTCGTCACCCCCGACGGCAAAACCGAGCGTCCCCCGACCAAACCGCCCGGAGTCCGTTACATCGCCGTACCGACCACCCTCTCCGCCGGGGAATTCACCTGGTTCGCGGGTTGCACCGACACCGCACGCCACGTGAAGGAAAGTTTCGGCATGTCGTTGAACATGGCCTCCGCCGTGATCCTCGACCCCGCCGTAACCGTTCACACACCGGAATGGCTGTTCCTCTCGACGGGCATCCGCGCCGTGGATCATGCCGTGGAGGACCTTTGTTCGATTAACCCCACGCCGTTTTCCGATGGGGCCTCGATGCACGCGTTACGCCTGCTCTCGCGAGGGCTCGCCGCCGTCAAGGCCAACCCGTCGAACCTGGAGGCGCGGCTGGATTGCCAACTCGGCGCCTGGATGTCGATCATGGGTTCGCAAAACGGCGTTACCAAAGGCGCCAGCCACGGCATTGGCCATGTGTTGGGCGGGACGGCGGACGTGCCGCACGGCTACACCTCTTGTGTCATGCTGCCGCATGTCCTGCGGTTCAACGAACCCGTGAACGCCGCCCGCCAGGCCATGGTGTCCGAAGCCCTCGGAACGCCCGGAATGAAGGCCGCCGACGCTGTCGCGGCGTTGATCGCCAGCCTCGCCTTGCCAGGCACGCTACGCGGGGTCGGCGTCAGGCCAGAACAACTGGACGCGATCGCGAAACAATCGATGCACGACCGGTGGGTGCACACAAATCCGCGAAAAATCGACGGACCGCCCGCGGTGCGAGAATTGCTGGATGCCGCCTGGTAAGCGGCATCTCGCACTCCGAGGCGGCCGTCACGCCTGCCCGCGGCGCGCCGAACCTCGCCCGAAAAACCGCCGCGCCGCGCCCAAACCGAACAACCCAACGCCCAACAGCGCCATCGCGGCCGGTTCCGGCACCTCGACATATTCGGACAGGCGCAGCGCGATATTCGCGTGGCCCGGACTGGCGAGCGCCGGCGTCTCGAATCCCGCGTAATTCACATTCGCCCCGTCAATCGATGTCATCCCATTCTCGCTGACCGGCAGCGGAGACACCATGTAACCAACATCCATGCCAGCGTCAGAGATCGCGCCGAAATAGTAGGTATGGCCCGCCATCAGCGCGAACCCGCCCCCCAGACCCGTCGTGCTCACATAGGTCAACAAACCGGACGCCGAAATCGCGTCGATCTCGCTGTAAAGCAGGTTGGCGTTTGTATCGTCCCAGATCGTGAATTTCACATTGCCGCCGTTCGGCATCGCCAGTTCCATCGCGAACCCATCGATCGTAGTCGCCGACGACACGGCCACACCCTGTCCTGGGCCGAAATTCGCGCTGCGATGGGTGATGTCGGTGGAAGCACCGGTGTCGAAAACCACGCCAGCCCAGGCGTTGGCGAAAAAAGACAGAAGACCGCACGCGAAGGCCGCGGCAACGAAAAAAGAGCGTTTCATATGCATGGCTCACCTCATGAACGAGGCCACCATTGCAGACCGCGTGCCAACGCCAGAAATTCAATTAAATCAATCTATTATGGAAAATACCCCTACATACCATGAAGAACATGTAAAGAACATCGACAACGCTCGCCCATACCACGCACCCTCCGGAAGTCGCCGGTCGCATTCGGGGGACGAACCTGGTAACATCGTCCCATGCCACCTCCACCGCCCATCGCCGGGCCATGCAGCCAGGCGAATTCACCCCCCGGAACCGCCCAAAATGAATGACTCCGTGCCGCCCGCGACACGGACACCGGAAGATACGAGCCCCGCGACCCGGCAGGCTCAGGACCTGCTGTTCTTCGCCTACCGCGACTTCACCCACGCCGCTGACGTGATCCTGGAGGAACTCGGCCTGGGGCGCGCCCATCACCGGGCCCTGCACTTCATCGGCCGCCATCCCGGCATCGCGGTCTCCGAACTGCTGTCGATCCTTCGCATTACGAAGCAATCTCTTGCGCGAGTCCTCAACGAACTCGTCGATAACGGCTATGTCTCCCAATCGCCGGGCCTGGACGACCGGCGCCAGCGGTTGTTGCGCCTGACCCAGGACGGCGCCACGTTGGAAAAGCGCCTGTTCAGCCGCCAACACGCGCGCATCGCCGCCGCCTTCGACGCCGCCGGACCCGCCGCGGTCAACGGCTTCCGCCAGGTCATGCGCGGCATCATGGACGAAACCGCCCGCGCCTGGGTTGATCGCGGCTCCCGCCCCAGCGACGAAATTCCATGACCGAAGACACCCACATCCTGCTCGTGGAAGACGACGCGAGACTGCGCGACCGGCTCGCGCGGTTCCTGACAGGCGAGGGCTTCCGGGTCACGGCCGCCGTCGATGCGGCGGACGCTCGCGCCCGCATGCGTGGAATCAGCCCCGATCTTCTGATCCTGGACGTGATGATGCCCGGCGAAAGCGGGCTTGACCTGACCCGCTCCCTTCGCGAAGAGCAAAGCAACGACGTCCCCGTCCTCATGCTGACAGCTCGCGGCGCGCCCGAAGACCGCATCGCCGGGTTCGAAGCCGGCGCCGACGACTACCTTCCCAAACCCTTCGAACCCCGCGAACTCGTCCTGCGCGTTCGCGCCTTGCTGCGCCGCGCTCCGGCCCCCACGGCCGTCCTCCCCCAAACCGGCCCCGTCCGCATCGGCACCGCCAGCTTCGACCTCGAACGTGGCGAACTCACCGGCCCCCTGGGGCCCATCCGCCTGACCGGCGGCGAGGCCGCGCTACTGACCGCCCTGGCAGGACACCCCAACGAAATTCTCTCCCGAGAAGATATCGCCGCCGCGCTGGGCACCGACGAAGCCAGCGAACGCGCGATCGACGTCCAGGTTACCCGCCTCCGCCGCAAAATCGAGGCGGATCCGCGCGAACCCCGCTTCCTCCACACCGTCCGCGGCCGCGGCTACGTGCTGAAACCTGGGTCGTGACCCGGCACACGCCACGAAACGGCCGAGACCCCGGTGCTCTCGCCAGAACAGAGGTCCGGAGCTAAATGCGCGCGAGGCTGCCAGGCCTGAGCTGGTTCAAACGCTTCGTCCCGAAATCGTTACTCGGGCGCAGCCTGTTGATGATCCTGATCCCGCTGCTCGCATTGCAGGCGGTGACATTTCAGATCTTCTACGGTAGCCATTTGGATGTCGTCTCGCGCCGGCTGTCGGCGGCGATCGCTGGCGAAATCTCCATGACCGCCCGCCTGATGAACCGCTTCCCAGGTCAACAAGATCACGACTGGATCCTGGAACGCGCGCGGGAGCGATTCGGCCTCGAAATGCGCCTCGAACCGGGCGCGAAGCTGATACCCGTGGTGCGGACCAATATCCTTGGCCCCATGGACGACGACCTGGAAGCCGTGCTGCGGGATATTTTCCGCACACCGTTCACCATGGACTGGACGTCGGATACCAGGTCGGTACTGATCCACATCCAGGTCGCCGACGGCGTGCTGCATGTGGAGGCCCCGAGAAAACGCCTCTACACGACCACGATCTATCTTTTCGTCCCCTGGGTTGTCGGCACCGCGCTATGCCTGTTCGGCATCGCGGCGTTGTTCATGCGCAACCAGGTCCGTGGCATTCGCCGTCTGGCCGCCGCGGCCGACGCCTTTGGACTCGGACGCGATATTCCCCCCATCCGGCCGGAAGGCGCGACGGAAGTGCGCCAGGCCGCCGCCGCTTTCAATCGCATGCAGGACCGGATCAGACGGTTTCTGGCCCAAAGAACCGAGATGCTGGCGGGAGTTTCGCACGATCTACGCACGCCTTTGACCCGCCTGCGCCTCACACTGGCGATGCTGCCAAAAGACGAAGCCTGGCACGACGATGTCGCCGAGATGACCGCCGATGTCGAGGAAATGGAACGCATGATCGGCGGATATCTGGCCTTCGCGCGCGGCGAGGGCGCCGAACAGGCGAAGCCGGTCGATCTCGCCACCATCCTGAACGACGTCGCCGCCGCCGCCCGCCGCGCGGGCGCGAAAATCGACGTCGCGATGACCGAAACATTGATCGTCCCGGTCCGATCCGACGCGATCCGGCGCGCGGTCACGAACCTCGTGGACAACGCCCGCCGCCACGCGAGCCGGGTCGTGGTCTCCGCCTCCGCGCGCGGGCGATCGGTCCAGGTGGACGTGGACGACGACGGGCCAGGCATTCGGCCGGAACAACGCGAGAATGTCTTCCGTCCCTTCGAAACCGGCGCCGCGGGCGGAACGGGACTGGGCTTGACCATCGCCCGGGACATCGCGCGCGCGCATGGCGGCGACATATCGCTGGAAGACTCCCCGCTGGGCGGTTTGCGCGCGCGCATGCGCCTGCCGGTGTAACCGGATTTCGTACGGCGAAAGCCCACCGCCCCCCGTCCATGACCCTTCAAATCGCGCGGCGCCGCCCGAACGCCGCAGCGGGACGCGAACCGGAACTGTCGCTCCCTTCGCCGCCCCTCCCGCGCGCCAGCCTCACAACCCCGTCATGCCACCGTCCACGAACAACAACACGCCCGTGACATAAGACGCATCGCCGGAAGCGAGGAACAGGATCGCCGACGCCACCTCCTCGGCCCGTCCCGGACGCTTCATCATCGTCCCCTGCGCGGCCTTGGCGTTGTACTGCTCCACCGTCTCACCGGCCGCTTCGATGCGGCGCTGATGGAACGGCGTGAAAATCGGGCCGGGCCCGACGGCGTTCACCCGAATCCCCTCCACCGAATGATCCGCGGCGAGCGCCCGCGTCAGGCCCGCGACGGCGGATTTGGCGGTGTCGTACTGAAGATTTCCACCGCCAGAGATCACCGAACGCACCGAGGCGACATTGACGATCGCGCCCCCCTTGTTGGCGCGCATCAACGGAATCGCCGCCTTGGCGCAAAACGCGTAACTCATCAGATTGACATTGAGGATCTCATTCCAACTCGCCGCGCTGGCCTCGTCGATCTTCTCGTATTTGCGAATACCGGCATTATTGACCAGGACGTCGAGGCGGCCGAACGTCTGAGCCGCGCCGTTGACAAAGCCAAGGCACGCGGCCTCGGTCCCCACGTCGGCGTGCGTGAAGGCGACCTTGGCCCCGGCCGCCGTCAGCTCTGCCGCCACGCGTTGGCCGCGTTCGGCGTCCCGATCGCAGAATGCCACGCTCGCGCCTTCGGCGACGAAACGCCGGACCGTCGCCTCGCCGATCCCCGATGCGCCACCGGTGACAGCCGCGATTTTACCCTCAAGCCTTCCCATGAATCCCTCCATTCATTGCATTGTGTCTCGCGAGCCGACGATACGCCGGATCCGTCCAAAGCGCACCGGCCGGCCCCAACAGCCACGATGCCGCGATCACCCCGGCTCGCCCCAAAAATTCCCCTCGGGCGGATGGATCGTGCCACCATCGTAACGCAAGCCCGGCACGCGATCCGACGCCAGGTGCAACGGTCCGTCCAGTTCGACGATCTCGGCCGACCGCGCGACCAGCAATGCCGGCGCGATGCCAAGCGAGGTGCCGATCGTCCCGCCCGCCACGATCCGGAAACCGCGCCGCTTGGCCTCCGCGGCCAGCGCCAGCGCCTCGGTCAAACCGCCCGCCTTGTCGAGCCCGATATTCACAAAGCCATATTTCCCGGCGAGTCCGTCGAGATCGGCCCGCGTCCGGCAGGATTCCCCGGCGCAGAGCGGGATTGGATACGCCGCACCGGTCAAAGCGTCGTCAGCCCCGGCCGGCAGAGGCTGCTGGATCAGTTCGACCCTGCAATCGGCCAGCGCCGGCAGGATTTCTTCCAATTGCGCTTTGGTCCAGCCCTCGTTGGCGTCGACGATCAGGCGAGCCGCCGGCACCGCCTGACGCACCGCCCGGACCCGTTCGACATCGCCGTCGCCCCCCAAATGCAATTTCAGCAATTTGTGGACACGGCGCGCGGCCGCCTGTGCCGCCATGTTTTCCGGCGTATCGAGGCCGATCGCGAAAGCCGTCGCGACCGGCGTCCCCGCGCCAAGCCCGGCCAAGGCCGCCGCGCTGCTGTAGGCGCGCTTAGCGTCGATATCCCAGAACGCGCAGTCGAGCGTGCTACGCGCCGCGCCCGCCGGCATCGCGCTTTGCAGCGTCTCACGGTCGAGCCCCGAGACAATCGCGCCTTTCATCGCCTCAAGCGCCGCGACAACACTTTCAACGGTCTCGCCAAACCGCTCGAGCGGCACACCTTCGCCACGGCCGCGTGAATCGCCATCGGCGATGTCGGCGACCACGATACCGGCGGTGGTCCTGCCGCCCCGCGCGGTCGCAAAGGGACTCGCGAGCGGCCAGGCGCGGTGCGTGAGCGTAAGTCGTTGAGGATGTGGCGCCATGTCTGTGTCCTACCCTTTCGGCGTTTTCGCGCGACGCGATCTCGTATGGTTCATCGGCCGCGGCAGGCGGAGCGCCCTCGCGCGGTCGATGAGGCCCTCCTTGTAGAGCCGCCGCGCCATTGGCGCGAGGCGCGCGACACAATGGCCGCTCCGCCTCCCCGCTGGCATTTCGTCGCGATCGCGCGCACTATTCCCCCAGCCAAGGCCCACCGGAGCCCGTCCATGAACGTTCAGGTCACGCAACGCCCTCTGCCGTTCGCCGCCAATGCGTCCAAACTGGCGACCGCCGACTGCGACATCCATCCGCAGCGCGCGAACGACAAAGTGCTGCATCCCTATCTGGAAAAGCGCTGGCTGGAACACATGCAAATGTTTGGCGCCCGGCCGCGTCAGGCCTATCAGAACGGCCCCGCCTACCCGAAGGGACAGCCCAACGCCTCTCGCCGCGATGCGTATCCGCCGGAGGGCGGGCGTCAGGGCAGTTCGTTGTCGTTTCTCCAAAAACAGCTCCTGGACCAGAACAACTGCGTCCTCGGCATCCTCAACCCGACCGGCGACAACGGCCAGTCCTATCAGAACCGCGAATTCGGCGCCGCCGTCTGCCACGCCATGAACGAATGGGTTCTGCACGAGTGGCTGGAACCGGAACCCCGCCTGAAAGGCTCGATCGTCGTTCCCTATGAGGACGCGGACGCCGCCGTCGCCGAACTGGAGAAATACGCGGGGAATCCGCACTTCGCCCAGGTGCTGATGCTCTCCCGGACCAGCGAGCCGGCGGGGCAGAAACGTTACTGGAAACTCTACGAAGCCGCCGCCGCTGCGGGCCTGCCTGTCGGCGTCCACGCCTTCGGCTTCGGCGGTTACCCCGTCAGCGGCGCCGGCTGGCCGTCCTATTATATCGAGGACATGGTCGGCCACGCCCAGTCGAGCCAGGCCTTCCTCACCTCCATGGTCATTGAGGGCGTGTTCGAACGCGTGCCCGCCCTTCAACTCGTCTTAATCGAGGCCGGATTCGCCTGGTTGCCATCCCTGTCCTGGCGTCTGGACAAAATCTGGAACCGGCTGCGCGCCGAAACGCCGCATCTGAAGCGCCCGCCCTCGGAATACATCCACGAGAACGTGTTTCTCACCACCCAGCCCATGGAAGAACCCGCGAAGCGCGAGCAGGTGCTGGACGCGATCGACTGGATCGGCTGGGACCGGCTGCTGTTCGCGACGGATTACCCGCATTGGGATTACGACGATCCCGACACCGTCCTGCCAATGCCGCTGCCCGAGAAAAAGCGGCGCGACTTCTTCCTGAACAACGCGAAGAAACTCTACAAGCAGGATTAAACCGTCGCGCGGATATTTTTGGGCCGTCGCGTTTCGAGCTTCTTGTCATGGTCCGGTTCATCCGCCGGTCATGGCCGGGTTAGGCCGCGCGTCATGGGTCGGCCCGAACGAACCATCGGGCGCGCCAGAGCATAACGCGGACAAGGCGGCGTTATCGGCTCGCCGCCACCGGACCCGCCCATGAAAAACCATTCCACCGCCGGCATCCTCCTGGGCGTCCTCGCCTACGGCCTGTTCATGTTGCACGACGCCTGCATCAAGGCGCTGGTCGTCGCCGATATCCCGGTCTGGCAGGTACTGTTCGCGCGCAGCGCGTCGGTGATGGCGATCTGCCTCGCCATCGGACGCGCGCGGCTGATCCAACGCCTGATCGACACGCCGCTGAAACGTCCTTTGGCGTTCCGCGCGGGGGTGAACCTGACGGCGTGGCTCTGCTTTTATTCCGCCGCCGATACACTGCCGATGGGCCAGTGGCTGTGCCTGTATTTCGCGGCACCGCTGATGGTCACTGTCATGGCGCGGCAAATCCTGAAGGAAACCGTCACACGAGGACGCTGGATCGCCCTGTCCATCGGCTTCGTGGGAGTCCTCTGCGCCTCCGACCCCATGGGCATCCGGCCCTCCCTGGCGGTGCTGCTGGTCGTGATCGCGGCGGCGCTTTGGGGTTACGGCATCATCCTGATGCGCCAGATCGCGCGCCAGGAACCGGCGCTGCTGCAAATGCTGACCAGCAATGGAGTCTTCACCGTGGCGACCGGGCTCGCCTGCCTGATCCATTGGCGGCAGCCGGACACCGGGCAGGTCGTGCTTCTGGGCGCCGTCGCGCTGTTGGGCGGGATGGCGCAGTTTTTGGTGTACGAGGCCGCGCGTCTCATCCCCGCCTCTGTCATGGCCACAGTCGAATACAGCGCTCTCCCCTGGTCTTTTATCCTGGGTTATGCGGTGTGGCGGGATATTCCGGAACCGCCGATCGTGTTGGGGGCGGCGCTGATTGTGGGGGCGGGGGTGCTGCTGGTTTGGAGCGAGCGGCGAAAGGTTGGGTGAGCGGGAGGGGGGATGGGCTGCCGCCAGATTCACCGTGGCACTGCGGCTTCCTCCTCTTGTCGTGGCCCGCCGCAATCTGGCAAGAGGGTGCCGACCAAAATTTTGGTTATTTTCATCGCACGACATTGAAGTCGCACAGGGCATAGATTTTAAAACCAAGAGGACGACAGTTGGGTGTTTGAAGCTTAATGACCTTTCGCTTTAATGGCACCCATATATGCAGGTAACCCTCTCTCTTCACCAGAGCGAGTTGGTATGGTACACTCCCGACCGGATGGTAATGGCATATCAAGTTAGGACGGAGTGATGGCGGATAAAGTGGCGGTGAAAAACGCTGATGCAGCGCAGGTCATCCACAAACTTACGAGCAAGAATATGTCAGAAAGCCTAGATGGGTATACCATCTCCAAGAGCGGCATGTTCACAAAACGGGAATTTTCAACAAAGCCAAGCTTTGCAGGGGCGAAGTTCGTTGATAACACCAACTTCAGTGACTCGAAATTTCATATGGGCGGCATATTCAAGAAGGCGGTATTCTCAGACGCCGCAGCATTTAACCGCGCAGAGTTCATCAAAAATGGACCGCACCATCCTGGAGGCAACAGGATAACCGACTTCGAAGAAACGCATTTCGAAAGAAAAGCAAGTTTCAATAATTCTAAATTTGACGAAACAACCACTTTTAAGCATGCGCATTTTAAAGGTGCGGCAGATTTTTCAAGCGTTATCTTTGCCGGCCAAGATACGAAGCATTCGTATCCTTATCCCGCAATTGATTTTGAAAGCACGCACTTCGAAAAACAAGCCCACTTCCAAAACACAAGATTCGGAAAATCCACCAGCTACAATAATGCAATATTCTCTGACAAAGTTAATTTCGACAATTCAAATTTCCGCTACGGAGTATCGTTCGATCATGCAAAATTCAAGAAGGAGGTGATATTTCAAAACAAAAAATTCTGTGAGACCTCAAGCATTGACAGCACTAGATCATCTCCCGCAGAAATGGAAGTTATTTCATTTCGAAACGTAACATTCTCCGAGGATGTGAGTTTCGACAAAATTACCTTCTTCGTGAGAGTCTCTTTTCAAGATGCAATATTCTTGAAAGATGCTAGCTTTAAATGCACTACATTTCTGAAAGGCGCAACCTTTAAGTGTGCCAAATTCGACGGATCGGTGATATTTTCCGACATGTCAAAAAATCAGACATTAGGTGTTATTTTCGAGGACGCTTGCTTTTCTGAACCCGTCAGATTTGCGAATATGCAATTCAGTAGCGCGGATATATTTGATGGTGCCACATTCAAGAAAGGCGCCAACTTCATTCGCACTCGTTTCAAAGGACGCGCCAACTTCCAAGGCACAATTTTTTACAAGACAGCGGTATTCGAGCACGCACACTTTGAAGGTCGGGCGGACTTCTCAGGGACGAAATTTCTCGGAAGATCTCAATTTTCCGAAGCGAAATTCTATAATAAAGTAGATTTTATAAATACAGAAATGCAACATGAAACGTCGTTTAAAGGCACTCAATTCTATAGTTATCCACCATTATTCGATGGCGCCGAACTGCATCAGTCCATCACGTGGCCTAGTGAACGCGGACTTTGGCCACATCCATCTAAAGATAATGCATTGGAGTTTATAAGATCTTACGTTAGGTTAAAATTGGAAATGGAAAAGTTGAAAAATCACGTCGATGAATTGGACTTTTTATTTTGGAGATGGAATCCCGCAGAGCCTATCTAGGAGATTGGAGGGTTATTGAAAAAAAAATCGAATGGAAGATACGACGCCCAATTCAAATCCAGATACGGAAATCATTTCCCGTGTTTTGCTATCCGACATTCGGAATTGCGATCGCTGTATATGGTCTATTGTGTGACTATGGACGTAGCATTTCCCGTCCTCTTTCGCTGTTGGTAGGCGTGATTCTCATTGGTGCGGTCCCATTTTGGATTCATGGAGGAGCCGACCAAATGATGGAAGCTATTGGTTTCAGTTTTGCAAACGCATTTAGTGCCCTTGGGATACGTAAGGACTTTATTGATGCCAATACCTTGGTTGCATTTCCGACAGGGCTAAAAATATTGGCAGTGGCACAAACTATTGTAAGCACGGCTCTTTTGTTCTTATTTGGATTGGGACTAAAGAATAGACTCCGCATGCGTTAACTTGGATAGCATCCAGATTCCTTAAACATTACCTATGACACAAGGGTTCTCCCATTAAGTCAATTGGCTGGGCGGCTCTAAAAATGCAACCCGGCCAATATGAATGTTTATAATATTTGATTTTCGGTAAAATGTAAATAACTTCTGGTATCTTTGGCGCTCGATTGTACGTCGCACAAATTGGTCACGCGGCCAACCTCAGAAATTCCGCCGCCCCCGTGTCGGGATCGCCGTGCCGCAGGGCATCCGATGTCAGTGCTGGTTCACTCCAGCCCCCGCGCCGCGCACCGATCAACGACCACTGTTCTCCTGCAGGAAAACCGCATAGCCTGCCATGTCCATATGCCCAGCCGCGAGATCGAGCACCGCGCGTGTGGCGGCCTCTTCGCTCGCCGTGAACCGCCCACCATTCATTTCCAAAAACAGAATACCGAGCACGAACCCCACCCGCTTGTTCCCATCCACGAACGGATGGTTCCGAACGACACCCGCCGTATAAGCCGCGGCGAGATCGCTCACATCCGGATCGTCCCCATAAGCGGCGAGTTGCCGCGGACGCGCCATCGCGGACTCCAGCAATCCGGCGTCGCGCAAACCTTCCGACCCGCCGTGCACCGCCAGCAACCGCTCATGCAGCGTCAACGCATCCCGCTCATCGAGCCAAACCCACGTCGTCACTTGGACAGAATATCGAGCGTATTCCGATACCGGCGCATGATATCGCCCGCCTTGTCCATCTTCGCGGCGAAATCGGGATCGAACGGCGTGATCCGGTAACCGTCCGGCGTCTCGATCGCGTGGAGCACATCGCCCTTGCCGACATTCATCCGCGCCAGCATCTCCTTGGGGATGACGACGCCGGTCGATGTGCCAATGGTGGTCAGCTTCAGAGTGACCATGGGGATCTCCAGCCAATAATTATCTCTATAATTATCTCATGAGGTGAGAGTGTCAAGGACGACGCGGTTTATCGTATGCTGGCACCGCCCGCCCAAGCCTCAACCGCCGCACTGGAACACATCATGGACACGCTGCTCGCGCGGATCGCGGAAAAGAAGGCCGAGCTGGACCGGCTCCGCCCGCTCGCGCCCAGGGGCCTGACCAACCTCGAGCATGTCCACGACCTTGAGATCACCTACACATCGAACGCGATCGAGGGAAACACGCTGACCGCGTCTGAGACGATGCTGGTGATCGAGCAGGGGATCACCATCGGCGGCAAGCCGCTCAGAGATCACATGGAAGCGATCGATCATTTCGAGGCGATCCGGTATGTGCGCGCGCTCGCGCGTCGAGGCACGCCTTTGACCGAAATGGATGTGCGCGCATTGCATGGTCTGGCGATGAAGCGCTCCGGCCCCGACATCGCGGGCCGTTACGCGGATCAAGGCCGTTTCGTTCTGACGGACGCCGGACGGCACGCGTTCCCGCCCCCGGCCGAGGTGCCGGCGTCGATGGGTGACTTCGCCGCATGGCTGTCCCCGGCGCCTGACATGCCCGCGACCGCGTTCGCCGCGCATCGGCGCCTGGCGAACATCCATCCGTTCAACGACGGCAACGGGCGCACCGCGCGCCTTCTGATGAATTTGGTATTGCTACGCGGCGGTTATCCGCCGATCGCGGTTCGGCCGGAAGATCGGCGCGCCTACATCGGCGCATTGCAACAACCGCAACCAGAGCGTTTCGATCGTCTCCTGTATGCGCGTCTGGACTCGACCCTCGACGAGTACCTCAGCGCCTTGAAACAGGCGCTGCCCGCGCCGGCCCCGAAAGAAGAACAGCGCAACCGGTGAGTCCATCGATGTCTGGTGTCGTGCGGCGTCCGGCATCGCCGGATCGCCTTCCACCCACCGAAAATCGACATCCGTCGCCGGGACGTCCGCGCCCTCAAAGCGGCTGAACGCGCGCCCGGAACCACGTCGCGAGATCGTCCTCGCTCATGGCGCCAGCCGCCACCGCCAGCATCGTCTCGATCGATTCAATATCCGATCCCGTGAAGGCAAACCCGTTGTCGAGCAGGAAGACAATCGCGAGAGCATACCCGGTGCGCTTGTTCCCATCGGAAAAAGGATGATTCCGTAATAATCCATAAGCGTAAGATGCCGCGAGCGCGGCCGCGTCAGGCGAACCGTAGACGGCGAGGTTGCGCGGTTTCGCGAGGGCTGAGTGCATCGCGTTCTCGTCCCGAACGCCCGCGAGTCCGCCAAACTCCGCCAGCATCGCGTCATGGGCGGCGAGGGCGACCTCCTCGCCGATCCAGTTCCAGCCATGATCGGCCTCGGTCATTTGGCCAGTTCTTTCAGGACATTCCGGCGCTCGTTCATCACCCGGCGCACCAGACTCATTTGCCGCTCGAATTCAGGGTTATAGGGCGTGATCCGATAGCCGTCCGGCGCGTCGGTCAGATAAAGACTATCGCCTTTTTCGATGTTGAGGCGGGACAGGACTTCCTTGGGCAGTACCACGCCTGTCGAATTGCCGACCGTGGTCACTTTGAGCTTCACCATGCCGCCTCCTGAAACCAGAATATTATAACATGCATTATAATATCGTGTGGTGAGACGGTCAAGCCCTCCCGCGGCTCAGATATACGTCGTTGCCCTTAATCGGCCCCCCCCTCACAACCGCCCCAACGCCGCCGTCAACAACCGCGCGAACCGCCCCGCCCATGCCGCCTGGCCCTCAGGGGTCTCGATCAAATCCTGACGGATCTCGATCTCCACGTGCTCCAACCCCCGCCCCTCGCCATGCCGAGGAATACTGTAATCGCTATCGCCCGTGATCGCGTAGGGCGCGTTGTCGCCCACCGTCAGATCGCCCTCCGCCCGCAGCAGATCCAGCATGATCTCCGCCAGCTTCGTCCGCCGGTAATACAGCACGCCCACTTCCACCGCCCGGGGCTCGCCCTTGAACACCGGCGTGAAGCTGTGCATCGCCACGAACACCGTCTCTTTCCCCGCCGCCGCCCGCGCGTCCAGCAGCGCCGAGACCCGGTCGTGATACGGATGGAAAATCGCATCGGTCCGCGCGGCCCGGTCCGCCGCGCTCAGCCCCCGATTGCCGGGGATCGCGGTGAGCTCGCTGACCTCCGGCATGGCGGACGCCCAGGAGGGATCGCGATTGCAGTCGATGACGAGGCGAGAATATGCCTGGAAGACGGTGGGCGCGTCCAACAGCTCCGACAGCCGCTCCGTCACCTCGGCGATGCCGATATCCCAGGCGATGTGCCGCCCCAGTTCCGACTCCGGCACCCCCAGATCGCCCAACGCTCGCGGAATCACGCGCCCAGAATGATCCGCCGTCAGCACGTAACGCGACGCGCCGCCCTCCCGCAGCACGCGAAACGGCGAGGGTTCGTCCGGCCCCAACAAGGAAGGCGTCGCGGTGCTCATAAATACGTCTCCATTGGGTGACCCGAAGCGGCGATCCTTCTACAACCGCCTCCCCGGCCAAGAAAGGACCACACCATGGCGCTCCCGACTCAAATGACCCATATCGCGATGGACGGCGCCGGCGAGCCCACGGTGATGAAACTCGCCACCGGCCCGCTGCCCGAGATGAAGCCCGACGAAGTTCTCATCCGCGTCCAAGCGGCCGGCGTGAACCGCCCCGACATCGCCCAACGCCAGGGCTCTTACCCCCCGCCCCCCGGCGCCTCCCCCCTCCTGGGCCTGGAATGCGCGGGCGAGGTCGCCGCCGTCGGGTCCACCGTCACCGGCTGGTCCGTCGGCGACAAAGTCTGCGCCCTGACCAACGGCGGCGCCTACGCCGAATATTGCACCGCCCCCGCCGCGCAATGCCTGCCCTGGCCGAAAGGTTACGACGCCATCTATGCCGCCGCGCTACCGGAAACCTTCTTCACCGTTTGGGCCAATCTGTTCCAGGCGGGCCGCCTCGCCGCCGGCGAGAAAGTCCTGATCCACGGCGGTTCCAGCGGCATCGGCGTCACCGCCATCCAATTGGCGCGGGAGTTCGGCGCGATCCCCTATGCGACCGCCGGCTCGGACGAAAAAACCGCCGCCTGCGTCCGCTTCGGCTGCGAGGCCGCGATCAACTACCGCACCGAGGATTTCGCGGTCCGCCTCAAGGACCTGACCGGCGGCAAGGGCGTCGATGTCATCCTGGACATGGTCGGCGGCGCCTACGCGATGCAGAACCTCCGGTCCCTGAGCATGGATGGCCGCCTAGTGCTGATCGCCTTCCTTGGCGGATCGAAAGTCAAGGACTTCGACATGCTCCAGATCATGGTGAAACGCCTGACCGTCACGGGATCCACCATGCGCCCCCGCACGACAGCGCAAAAAGGCCAGATCGCGGCGGAATTGCTGGCAAAAGTCTGGCCCGTCCTGGACGCGGGCCGCTGCGCGCCGGGCATCCACGCGACCTTCCCGCTTTCGGGCGCGGTGGAAGCGCACAAACTGATGGAATCAAGCCAGCATATCGGCAAAATCATGCTGTCCGTGGCCTGACGAGACCGGCCGGCGGGCAAACACCCCGCCGGCCAAATACCGCCTACGCCAGGTGCTTCTTAAAGAACCCCACCGTCCGTTCCCACGCCAGCTTCGCCCCCGCCTCCTGAAAACGCGGCGTCGAATTGTTATGAAATCCGTGCTGAGTCCCCGGATAGAAATGCGCCTCGTATTTCGCGCCCGCCGCCTTCAACCCGGCCTCGAAGCCCGGCCACATCGCGTTGATGCGCTCGTCGCTCTCCGCGTAATTGATCAGTAACGGCGCCTTGATCGACCCGATCGACGCCGTCTCCGGCGCCGCCCCATAAAACGGCACACCCGCATGCATATCGGGGCCCAGAGCCGCCGCCAGGTAATTCGTCGTCCCGCCACCCCAGCAGAACCCGGTGACACCCAGCTTCCCCGACGACAACGCCAGACCCTTCAAATACCGCGCGCTGTTCAACATGTCCGTTCGTAACTTACCCGGATCGAGGCTCGCCTGCAGCGTCCGCCCATCGTCGTCGTTCCCCGGATATCCCCCGACCGGAAACAACCCATCCGGCGCCAAGGCCAAAAATCCTTCCACCGCCGCGCGGCGCGCCACATCCTCGATATACGGGTTCAAACCCCGGTTCTCATGGACCACCAAAACGCACGGAAACGGCCCATTCCCAGCCGGCTGCGCCAAATACCCCCGCATCTCTCCAGACGAACCCCCAGGCGACTTATACGTCACATATTTCGCCTTGATCCGAGCATCCGTGAAAGAAATCGTTTGCGCTTCCGCGTACCGAGGCAACAACGCCTGGGCCATCGCGTACCCACCCACGACCGCCGCCGCCGCGCGCGCCAAAAACGCCCGCCGGTCCATGCCGCCATGACAATATTCGTCGTACAGTTCGAAAACCGCCCGGTCGATCTCCACTTGCGCGATCGCGTTCATTGCTCTGCTCTCCTTCCCGTTTCCCACAGCGTCGCAAGGAACGGCCATGACGGAAAAGTACGCTTCCACGATTTTCCGACACGGAACCCAACGCCCGCAAACCCACCCGCTGGTTCATCCCTCTGGGCATCCCCTTACACGCGGTCTATACGGGTCACGCATGAAACCACCATATGGCAACAAACCCGGCGGGTCCGGCCGCCCGCCTTCGCGCCAAGGCCCAAAGCCGGGCGGCGGCACAGGGCAAAACCGCGGCCCCCAATCCAGCGGCACGGGTTCCCCGAACCGGCTCAGTCTGGGCGGGGCCTCGACGGATCCGCGCGGCCCGAGACCCCAGGGCGGAAAGCCGTTCCAAAAACGCGGAGACGCCCCTCGCCGCGACGGCCCGCGCGACGACGCGCCCCGCCGCGAAGCACCGGCCGCCGCGCGCGGCGCCTATATCGACGGCCAACGCCAGGAAGCCCGCCCGCCAGCCAGAGGCCCCGATACACCCAAGGGCAGCGTCTGGCTCTACGGTTTTCACGCCATCGCCGCCGCCCTGGCCAACCCCCGCCGCCTGCTGCGCCGCCTGATCGTGACAGAGGACGCGGAAGCGACATTGGCGCAAATGCTCCCACCGCCCTGGCCGGTCCAGCCCGAGCGCACGGAACGCGCCCGCATCGACCAGCTGCTGGGTCGCGACATCGCCCACCAGGGCATCGCGCTGCTGGCCGACACGCTCCCGCAACTCAGCCTGTCCGAGGTGTTGGAGCGCAGTGGCCCGATCGTCGTGCTGGATCAGGTCACCGACCCCCGGAACGTTGGCGCCATCATGCGCTGTGCGGCGGCCTTCGGCGCGGCGGCGGTGATAACCCAGGACCGGAACGCGCCGGAGGAAACCGGCTCGCTCGCGAAAGCCGCGTCGGGGGCCCTGGAAACCCTGCCCTTGCTGCGCGCGGTGAACATCGCCCGCACGCTGATCGCCCTGAAAGCCGCCAACGTCTGGTGCGTCGGTCTCGACGCCTCCGGCAAACCGTTGTCCGGACCGTTCTTCGCGGGCCGCCGCGTCGCCCTGGTGCTCGGCGCCGAAGGCGATGGCATGCGCCGCCTGACCCGCGAGACCTGCGACGAAATCGCCGGCCTCGCCATCAAAGGCGCGGTCGAGAGCCTGAACGTCTCCGCCGCCGCCGCCGTCGCGCTTTACGAGCTCAAGAGATCGGCATGACCTACGACCCCGCGCCCGCGGCCAAATCCCTGCGACAAACACGTCTGGCGCGGACCGTGGTCCTGCCGCTGCCCGCCGCCATCGCGCCCGCGGACGAAGCGGAGGGCGCCGCGGCGCAACACGCCCTCGCGGCGCTGGTGGGCGCCATGCCGCCCGCCGGCTTCAAAATCGGCGCCACCGGCAAACGCATGCAGGAATATCTCGGCCTGACCGGCCCCGCGGCGGGCTTCATGGAACGCGCCAACGTGTTCCGCGGCCAAGGCGGCGTCCGCTTCGCCGATTGCATCAAGCCCGGCGTCGAGTGCGAGGTCGCCGTCCGCCTCGCCCATGACCTACCGCCGGGCCTCTATACCGCCGAAACCGTCGCCCCCGCCGTGGGGGAGTTCGTCGCGGCGATCGAGATCGTCGAGGATCGCTACGAAGACCTCAAAACACTCGGCACGCCCACGCTGATCGCCGATCAGGTCTATCACGTCGCCGCCGTGCTGGGGGAACAAGGCGGAGTCGATTGGCGCGCCCTGGATATCGGCGCGCTCCGCGGCCGTATGTCGATCGACGGCGTCGAGCGCGACTCCGGTATCACCACCGACCTGATGGGCCATCCGTTCGCCTGCCTGGCTTTCCTCGCCAGTTCGCCGGTCGCAGCCGCCTTCGGCGGCCTGAAGGCGGGCCAGTGCGTCATGCTGGGGTCCGTGACCCCGCCGATCTGGCTCGACGCCCCCTGCGAGATCACCGTCACGTTCGACGGACTGCCAACGGTCTCCGCGCGACTCACCTGATACGGGGCCAACCATCGCGACGATGGCGCCGGCTTCCCCTCGCTCCCTCGGCTCGATCCCGCGGCGGCCGTACAGCCGAAAAATGAATATTCGACGCCCGGAACCGCCACCCCTCGTCATTCCCCGACTCGATCGGGGAACCGAAAGCGGCACGAAACCGCCTCCTGGGCAATTCCGGCGGCGGGGCCGGGCGCGGCACCCCACCGCGCCAATGGCAAGCACCGCCAAACCCGATCAGATGGGATCCCAGTTAAAACACATATCCGACGTGTCCAACGGCATGAACCCGTCCTTCAACGCGGGCGCCGCGATCTCCGCGATCGCCTCCGGAGTCCATCCGTCCGCGTTGTGCACAATCCGCACGGGACGCGGCGAACTGAACAGATAAATCTCGTTCATCCGCGTTCCGAACACCTGGCCCGTCACCCCTTTCGCCGCGTCCGAACTCAGAAACACCGCCAGCGGCGCGTTCTTATCGGGAGTCATGCGTTTCAGCTTCTCCACTTCCGCCGCCCGTTCTGGCGTATTCGCGGGAATCGAACTGGTCATGCGCGACCAGGCCCAGGGGGAGAGGCAATTCGAACGTACGTTGTATCGGGCCATGTCGAGGGCGATCGACTTCGACAACGCGGTAATCCCCAGTTTCGCCGCGGCGTAATTCGCCTGCCCCAGATTGCCGATCAGCCCCGACGTGGAGGTGATGTGCACGAAACTGCCGCTTTCCTGCGTCCGGTAATGTTCCGCCGCGGCGCGGGACACAAAGAAACTCCCGTTCAAATGCACGGAAATCACCGACAGCCAATCGTCCTCGCTCATGCGATGGAAAATGCCGTCCCGCAGAATGCCCGCGTTGTTCACGACGGCGTCGATGCGCCCGAAGTGATCCAGCGCGGCCTGAACGATTTTCCGCGCCGAACCCCAGTTCGCCACCGACTCCGTGCAAATCTCCGCCGCGCCGCCTTGTTGCGCGATAAGGGCCTTCGTCTGTTCCGCGGGCGAGGCCGAGCCGCCTTCGCCGGTCAGCGACGCGCCGATATCCGCGATAATAACTTTCGCGCCCGCCTTGGCCATCATGATCGCGATCTCGCGCCCAACCCCGCCACCGGCGCCGGTCACCACCGCGACCTTGCCCTCCATCATCCCCGTCATCCCGTCACATCTCCCTGGGCTTTAGGCGGCGATAATGCCGCCGCCCAGACGCCAGGTCGAGCGTGCCCCCCGATATTGACCCGGCGCATCAGCCCGGACGCGTCCGCCGCCGCCGGAGCGCGCCAAGTCCAAGCGCCCCGAGGCCGAATGTCGCGAACGACACCGGTTCCGGCACTTCGGCGGCATCCGTCGTAACGACCAGGTAGGGCGCCAGTCCCGACCCCGCGCCCTCATAGCTCAGCGAGGTGGACCAGGGCACCGGATCGATACTGAACGCAGTCCAGGACAGGCCGGAGTTGTAGAGACCTTGCACCTGCGCGGTGACATCCACGCCAACCCAGCCGGTCGCGCCATTGGTTTGCACCCGCGCGCCGCTGTTGTTGAACTGCCAACTGAACAAGGACTGGTCGGCATTGGCGTCCCCTGTCAGGCCGCCCCAGTTGTTGGCGTTAACCCAGGCGTCGCCGCTGCCGCCGGTGACGTCCAGATAGAAGGTGGCGTTAACGATGTTGCCGGACACCGCCGGCAACACCAGCTCGTTGAACGTCTTGTCGCCGCCCCAGAAACAGCCGCCGAAGCAGTCGAGACCACTGATCCCGACGGACGTCGCGTTGCCGGGCTGCCACGTATAATAGCTGCCCCGCCAATAATCGTTATGCACGCCCGCGGCGGAAACCACCGTCGCGACGCCCGCCTCCGCTGGCGCGGCCAGCACGGCGAGCAGCCCCAGCGCGATCGCCGTGCCCATGCCCGCGGCCACACGGCGAGAGGCCGCCAAATTCCCCTTCATCGGATGCGTCATCTTACCCTCGTGCCAATCATGTTCCGCGGCCGGTCGAACCGTGTTCGCGCCGTGTCTGGCGTATCCCGTCCCGAACACCGCCCGGGATTCATGCGCCGCCCGCGCCGTCCGGGCCTTGATCTCCCTCAAACCGGGCGGTCGCGAGTACCACGTCGCGATAGACGCACCCGCCGCTCCATGCTTGTTTGCGCGCGTATCCGGAGACCGACCGACATGCCCGCGCCCAAGAGACCGATCGCTTTTGTTTTGGCTTCGACCGACCACGGAACGATGATCGTAAACCGTTTCGATTATAATATGACCTCGCCAAACCAGGGATATGGGGTCGGGTTCATGCTCTTGAACACGTCCAGTTACGACATGGACGAGGCGACCATGATCAAGACCTTGCTCGACCTCCGTCGCGCGAATTTCGGCGACGGCGTCGTCGCGGTCGATGCCGGTGCCAATATCGGCGTGTTCTCGGTCGAATGGTCGCGCCACATGTCCGGCTGGGGACGGGTGATTTCCATCGAGGCGCAGGAGCGCGTGTTTCATGCCCTGGCGGGCAATATCGCCATCAACAACTGTTTCAACGCGACGCCGATCTTCGCCGCCGTGTCGTCCCAGCCCGGACAAATGCGCATTCCCGTGCCAAACTATTTCGCCCCCGCCTCTTTTGGAAGTCTGGAGCTTCGACAGAGAGAGAATACCGAAGCCATCGGCCAGCCGATCGATTATTCGGAGGAAAAAATGGCCACTGTCCGCACGCTGTCCATCGACTCGTTGCAACTGCCCCGCCTCGATTTCCTGAAAGTGGATGTCGAGGGCATGGAAATGGAGGCGCTGGAAGGGGCCCGCCGGTCCGTCGAGAGTTTCCGCCCGGTCATGTTCATCGAAAACGCCAAGGCGGATCGGGCGGCGATCGCGGCCTACCTCGCGGAGTACGGTTACAAGGAATTTCAGCTTGGCATGAATGTACTGGCCATCCACGCCAACGACCCGGCCGCCGGGATGGTTCAGGTCGTGCCGCCGTCCGGAGGCTGACCATGCTTGGGCTGAACCAGGATTATCCCTTGCTGTTGTCGTCGGTTCTGGAACACGGCGCCGCCGGTTTCGGCGACGTGGCGGTGGTCTCGGTCAATCGCGAGGAACATGTTCGCCTCGATTACGCCACGCTCGCGGCGCGCGCACGCCGCCTCGCGTCCAGCCTGCGGCGGCTGGGTTTTGGGCCGGACACGATGGTGGGTTCGCTGGCCTGGAACACGCACCGGCATCTGGAGTTGTTTTACGGCGTGACCGGATTGGGCGCGGTGCTGCACACGGCGAACCCGCGCCTGCCGCCCGCGCAAATTCTGTACACGATCGATTTCTCCGGCTACCGGACCCTGTTTATCGATACCGATACGATCGAACTGGCCGAGAGCCTGGCGCCCCGGCTACGGACCGTCGAACAATATATCGTGATGGCACCGCGCGACGCGATGCCCGCGACCTCCCTGCCCAATGCCGTGAGTTACGAAGACCTGATCGACATGGGAGATCCGGCTTTTTCCTGGCCGGTCCTGGACGAGCGCACCGCCTGCCTGCTGTGTTTCACGTCGGGCACCACGGGCGCCCCCAAAGGCGCTTTGTACAATCACCGGGGAACCGTGCTGAACGCGATGTCGACGGGGGCGGGCAATGGCTGGGGCCTTTCCGCCGACGACGCCATTCTCGCCATTCCCGGGTTCTTCCACTGCAACGGATGGGCGATCCCGTTTTTCGGCCCGATGTATGGCGCGAAACTGGTGCTCCCGGGACGCCGCGCCGATACCGAATGGCTGCATCGCCTGATCGTCGAAGGGGGCATCACCGTCGGACCCGGCGTGCCCACGATCTGGCTCTCCATGCTGGAGTACTGCCAGGAGAACCGGCTGCCACCTGGGCGCATGAACCGGATTTTCTCGGGCGGCACCGCTCCGCCAATGGCGATGATCGAGGCCTGGCTGCGCGACTTCGGTGTCAGAACCATCCACGGCTGGGGCATGACCGAAACGACCAGCGGCGCCACCATGTCGTTCGCGCCCCGCGCGCTGCCGGAGCAGGCGGCGCTGACGGTCATGCGCTCGCCAGGCAAGCCGCTGTTCGGCGCCGAGATACGCATCGCGGACGACAATGGCGCCGTGCTGCCGCGCGATGGCACGACGCCGGGCAATCTTCAGGTGCGTGGCGCCTGGTCCGCCGCCAGCTATTTCCGCCGTCCCGAAATTCAGGCCACGACCGAAGACGGCTGGATGCACACGGGCGATGTCGCCACGATCGACCCCGGCAATACGCTGCGCATCGTCGATCGCGCGAAAGACGTCATCAAATCCGGCGGGGAATGGATCAGCAGCCAGGCCCTGGAAGACGCCGCCTGCCGCCACCCCGCGATCGCCGAGGCCGCGGTTGTCGCCATCCCCCATCCGAAATGGCAGGAACGCCCGTTCCTGTTCGCCGTCGCCCGCGCCGCGATAACCGAAGCCGAGTTGCAGGCCCATCTCGCCGATCTGGTCCCAAAATGGTGGCTTCCGGACGCGATACGCTTCGTCGACTCGCTGCCGCACGGACCGACCGGCAAACTCGCGAAAAACACGATTCGGGAATGGATCGACCAGGGGAAGCTGACGCCATGATCGTACCCGGCAGTCGAGATCTTGGCCTTTTGGCGCGAGAGCAGGCCGCGCGGTATGGCGCCCGCCCCGCTGTCATCGGCATCGGCGAAACGATCGATTACGCGACCTTGGCCGATCGCGCGGCGCGGATCGCGTCGTTTTTCGCCGCGCGCGGCATAAGACGCGGCGATCGGATCGGACTGCTGATGAACAACCGGCCGGAATGGGTCGCGACGTTTTTCGGCGCCGCCATGGCCGGGGCCGTGATCGTGGCGTTCAGCACCTGGTCGAAACGCGACGAACTGGCATACCTGATCGCCGATTCCGGCATTAAACTCATCGTCTCCCTGGACGAGTTCAACGGCCAGAGTTTCGCCGCCGATCTGCGGAGCATGCCGCCTTTGGATGTCGTGCTTCTCGGCCCCGATCGCAATCCCGGCTGGACGCCCTGGTCCGCGATGCTGGACGGCCCGCCCGCCGTGGCTGGCAAGCCGACGCGACCCGAGGACGATGCGATCGTCATCTATACCTCCGGTTCGTCCAGCCGCCCGAAATCGGTGCCTTTGTCGCATGGCGGGATCATTGAAAACGGCTTCGCGATCGGAGAACGCCAGGGCTACACCGAAGCGGACCGGGTGTTGTTACCGCCGCCGCTGTTCTGGTCCTATGGCAGCGCCAACGCCATGTCCGCCGTGCTGACCCATGGCGCGGCGCTGGTCCTGCAACCGCGGTTTGAACCGAGTCAGGCGCTCGACCTTATCGAGCGGCATCGTTGCACCGCGATCTACACATTGCCCGCGATCACGGCCGCGCTGATCTCGCATCCGGACTTCCGGGCGGACCGGACGGCCAGCCTGCGCACCGGCCTGACCATTGGCACCCCGCAGGACGTCGTCACGGCGGCGGAGGTGCTGGGCGCGCGCGAGATTTGCAACGTCTACGGACAGACCGAAACCTATGGCAATTGCTGCGTGACATGGCACCACTGGCCGCTGGAACGCCGCGCCGCGTGCCAGGGCCCGCCACTGCCAGGCGTGACGATACGCATCGTCGATGAAACCACGGGCGCGCCCGTGCCCGCCGGCGCACCGGGCCTGATCGAGGTCTCCGGCTACGTCATGCGCGGATACATCGGCGGCAGCACCGATCAGAACGGCGCCGCCTTGACTCCCGACGGGTATTTCCGCACCGGCGACATGGGCGAATTGTCCGATATCGGCGACATTCGCTTCATCGGCCGCACCACCGAAATGATCAAGAAAGGCGGGATAAATATCTCCCCCGCCGAGGTCGAGGATGTCCTCATGCGCCACCCCGCCATTGCCCTGGCCGGTGTCACCAGCGTGCCCGATCCCATCCAGGGCGAACTGATCGCGGCCTTCGCGATCGTCAAACCGGGTTACACGGTCACCGAAGCGGACATCGTCGCACACTGCCGGGCCACCGCCTCCCGCTACAAAGTCCCGGATTTCATCTCGTTTCAGGAATCCTTACCGGTGACCGCGACCGGCAAGCTGATGCGCCGCGACCTGAAACCCATGGCCAAGGCACTGATCGCATGAGCAAGGAAAACTGGAATCGCTGGGGCGCGGACGACGAGCGCGGCGCGCTGAACCATATCGGCGAGGAAACCGTCCGGCGCGCCGCGGCGCTGGTCTCGTCCGGCCAGGTCGTCAGCCTGACTCAACCGCTGTCGCCGCGCACCCCGTTCCCCCCGCATCGCGCGGGCATGCAACACTTCATGGGCCGCTCAGGCGGCGATTACGCCGCCGGAGCGCGCCGTCCCGGCGGGTTTCAGTTCGCGGAAGATACATTGCTGTTGCCGGCACATGTCGGCACGCATATCGATGCGCTGTGCCACGCCTGGTACGACGACGAATTGTACAACGGATTTCCGGGATCCGGGACCCGCGGTTCGACCGGCGCCGCGCGCTGCGGCATCGACAAAATGGGACCGATCGCCGGGCGCGGCATCCTGCTGGACATCGTGGCGGTCAAAGGCGGGCCGCTGCCCGACGGCACCGTCATCGGCGTGGACGATCTGGCCGCCGCCGCCAAACTCGCGGGGGGAGAGCCCATGGCGGGCGACATCGTCCTGATCCGGACCGGCTGGCCAGACCGAGGCGGGACCGCGATATCCTTCAACACGGAGCCGGGCATCGATCTCGCCGCCGCGTTATGGCTGGCGGATCGCGAAGTCGCGATTGTCGGCGCCGACAATTACGCCGTCGAGGTCCTGCCTTTCGCCAAAGGCACCGTCTTCCCGGTCCATCAACGTCTGATCCGCGATTTCGGCATTCCGTTGCTGGAGGGACTGGTTCTGGACAGCCTGGCCGCGACCGGGCGCGGCACATTCCTGTTCACGGCGAGTCCGCTTCCGGTCGCCGGCGGCACCGGCAGCCCCATCGCGCCCATGGCGATCCTTTGATCGCGACGGCGGCCGGGCCAGCCCGGTTCGCGCGGAAGACGACGATATCCGGCCCTCGCGGATGAAAGCGGACAGACTTCGCGACCGCCGCCTTGCCCCCGCCGCCGCGACCGACTAGATACCGCCTTGAGAGGCCGGTGGCGGACGAGCGTCTTGTCTACCCTGGTCAGGTCCGGAAGGAAGCAGCCGCGGCGAGTCCCGTTCGGGTCGTTCGCCGGTCTCTCACTCTCTCTCACCGCGCACGCCGCCCGGAGAACCATCCACGTATGGCCGGTCTGTTCCAGGACGACGCGACGGACGACCCTCCTCCCCCTCCGCCCGACGGTCCGGGTCTGTTCGGCGATGCGTTGCCCGAGGCCCCGGCGCCGGTGCATGCCGCCGCCTACCGGGTGCTCGCGCGGAAATACCGGCCGGCGACGTTCGACGATCTGATCGGCCAGGAGTCGATGGTGCGCATTCTGCGGAATGCCTTCTCCATCGGCCGCGTCGCGCATGCCTTCATGCTGACCGGCGTCCGCGGCGTCGGGAAGACGACGACCGCCCGCATCATCGCCCGCGCACTGAACTGCACCGGCCCCGACGACACGGGCGGGCCCACGGCCGACCCTTGCGGCGTCTGCGGCAACTGCCTCGCCATCCTGAACGAGCGCGAGCCGGACGTCTTCGAAATGGACGCCGCGTCGCGCACTGGCGTCGACGACGTACGCGAGATCATCGAGGTCAGCCGCTCCCGTCCGATGAAAATCCGCACCAAGGTTTTCATCATCGACGAAATTCACATGCTGTCCCGCAACGCGTTCAACGCGCTGTTGAAGACGCTGGAGGAACCGCCGCCGCACGTGAAGTTCATCTTCGCGACGACGGAAATCCGCAAAGTGCCGATCACCGTGTTGTCGCGGTGCCAGCGCTTCGACCTGCGCCGCGTCCGCGTGTCCGAACTGCATGCGTTGTTCGAGCGGATCGCGGAGAAAGAAGGCGTTTCCATCCAACCCAACGCGCTGGACATGATCGCGCGGGCCGCGGATGGGTCTGTGCGCGATGGGTTGTCGATGCTGGATCAGGCGATCGCCCAGGCGGAGGGGGAGATTTCGTCGGTCCAGGTGGCGGAGATGCTGGGGCAGGCGGATCGGGACGCGGTGTTCGATTTGTTGGAAGCGGTCATGGGCGGCAAACCGGCCGCGGCGCTGGAAATCACCGACCGCGCCTACGAACGCGGCGCCGATCTCGGAACCATGCTGCAAGACCTGCTGGAACTGCTGCACACGGTCACGCGGCTGAAATCCATTCCCGGCCTGCGCGACAGCGCCGAACTGCCGGAAGCCGAGCGCACCCGCGGCGCGATCATCGCCGACCGCCTGACGGTGCCGTCTTTGGCGCGCGCCTGGCAGATGCTGCTCAAGGGCGTGGGCGAGGTTGAGTCCGCGCCCGACCGCCGCGCCGCGGCCGAAATGGTGCTGATTCGTTTGTGCCATGTCTCCGACATGCCGCCGCCGGGCGATCTGGCGCGGCGGTTGCTGTCCGGGGGGGCGGTGCCCGCATCCCCGGGTCCGTCCGGGTCTGGCGGAGGCAGTGGCGGTGGCGGCGGCATGACCCGCGCGGTCGCCAACGGCGCGCCCGCGATGGAGGCGGTGCCGCAAGGCCCTCGCCTGTCCGGCTTCCGCGAAGTCGCGGCATTTGTGAAAGACCAGCGGGAGGCGATGCTGCACGCGCATTTGTTGCATTCCGTGCATCTCGTGCGTTTCGCCCCGCCGGTGATCGAGATCCGCACCGAGCCGGACGCGCCGCGCGACCTGGCGCCGAAACTGGCGGCGCTGCTGTCGGAGGCCACGGGTCAACGCTGGACGATCGCGCTGTCCACCTCGCCGGGCGAACCGACTTTGGCCGCGCAGGGCCAGCAGGCCGACACCGTCCGCCGCGAGGAAGCCGCCGATCACCCTCTTATTCGCGCCATCATGGCCGCGTTTCCGGGCGCGCGGATCGACGCCGTGCACGACAGCACCGCCGACGATTACGGCCTGCCCGCCTCGCCCGCCGCTGTTCCCCTGGGCGAGCCCGACATGCCGGACTTCGCGCCGCCCGATGCCGAATTCGCCGATGAAAATCCTTGGGAGATCGACCCGTGAAGAACCTCGCCGGCCTGATGAAACAGGCGCAACAGATGCAGTCGAAAATGGAAGAGATGCAAAAGTCTCTTCTTGACCTGGAAGTGACGGGGGAGGCGGGCGCGGGCATGGTGCGCGTGACGCTGAACGGAAAGGGCGAGATGCGCGGTCTGACCATCGACCCGAAAGTCGTCGATCCCGCCGATACCGAAATGTTGCAGGACCTGATCATGGCCGCGCACCGCGCCGCCAAGGAAAAGGCCGAGGCGGCGTCGGCTGCGGAAATGCAAAAAGTCACCGGCGGGCTGAACCTGCCGGCCGGTCTGAAACTGCCGTTCTGAGCGAGGCACCGGGAATGCGCGACGTCCCGCCCTCGCTTGTTCCGTCATCCCCCGGCTCGACCGGGGAACCGGGCAGGCCCGGCTCACGGCGCCCCTGACCCATGGGCGGTCCGGAAGTCGAGCACCTGATTTCGTTACTGTCGAGACTTCCGGGCATGGGCCCGCGCAGCGCCCGCCGCGCCGCCTTGCGGATGTTACAACAACCGGAGGCCCGCATGCTGCCGCTGGCCGCCGCCCTGGCGGAGGCCGCGCGCGTCGTCAAATCCTGCGCCGACTGCGGCAATCTCGACAGCCGCGACCCGTGTTCCGTCTGCGCCGACCATAACCGCGACCGGTCCACTATCTGCGTGGTGGAGGGTGTCGGCGACCTGTGGGCGCTGGAACGAGCCGGTGTGCATCACGGGCTGTACCACGTCCTTGGCGGCACCTTGTCGGCGTTGGGTGGCGTCCGTCCCGAGGATCTGAATGTCTCCACCCTGATCACCCGATTGCAGGACGGTTCCGTGTCCGAGGTCATTCTGGCCTTGGGCGCGACCGTCGAAGGCGCCACGACCGCGCATTGGCTGACCGATCGTCTGCGCCCTCTGGGTGTGGCCGTCACGAAAGTCGCACAGGGCGTACCCATGGGCGGCGCGCTGGACGCGCTGGACGACGGGACGCTCGCCGCGGCCTTGCGGTCGCGGCGAGCGTCGTGATCATTCCGCGTCGGGCGGCGCGACGTTGGGAATGCCATTCATCAACGACGCCGGTACCGTCTCGATCAATTCGTTGACCGTGAACATGCCGTTGTCGGTGTATTTATAGATCGCGCGGGCTTCCTCGCCGAACTGATAGGTATGAATCATCGACCGTTCCGCGTGAAATAACTGTCCGTTCACATCGCGCGATTCCTCAGTGCACAAATACGCCACCATCGGCGCGACAAATTCCGGACCCGGCATCGCCATGCGCGATTCATACTGCGCCTGCGTGAGCAGCCCCCGCTCCAGCCGCCGCTTCCACCCCGCGATGACCGCGTCATTCACCGTCATCCGCGTCGCCGCCATCGGACACATCGCGTTCGCGGTGATGCCGTAACGTCCCGCCTCCCGCGCGATCGACCGCGTCAAACCAATGATCCCCGCCTTGGCCGCGGCATAGTTGCACTGCCCAACCGAACCCTTGAACGCATCGGACGAGAAATTGACAATCCGTCCATAGCGCGCGCCACGCATCACCTTGATCGCATGGTGACACATGTTCCAGTTGCCCTTCAGATGCACCCCGACCACCTGATCGAAATCGTCCTCGGTCATGTTCCAGATCATGCGTTCCCGCAACATGCCCGCGATATTCACGACGAAATCGATTTTGCCATAGGTCTCGACGCATTGCGCGACCATCCGTCCGGTGCCCGCGTAATCGGTCACGGACGTGTAATTCGCGACCGCGCGGCCCTGAAATGCCTCGATTTCCGAAACCACGGCATCGGCGGGCTTTTCCTCCGTCGCCTCGCCGCCACGGCCGAAGCCGGGGTCGTTCACGACGACACTGGCGCCTTCTTTCGCCAACAACAAAGCGACCTCGCGTCCGATGCCGCGGCCCGCGCCGGTCACGATGCCGGCTCTTCCTTCCATGTTCATGATATTTTCCTCCTGGTTCGAACACGCGGGAGTTCAGCACGCGCCCGGACCCGCGGCAAACGCCGGTTTGCCAGGAGCGCAGCGCGGTGCCAGTGTTCAGCCCAGGCGCCGTGTCGCCGCTGGCGGCCGCGCCCCATGAGAAAGCTCTGGAGGGCATCCAAATGGCTTACGATCTTCTTATCAAGAACGGACTGGTCGTGGACGGCTCCGGCATGCCGGCCTTTCGCGGCGATGTGGGCGTGGCCGATGGGAAAATCGTTGAAATCGGCAAACTCAGCGGGCCCGCGACGCGGACCGTCGATGCGGCGGGCCTGGCGGTTTCGCCTGGGTTCATCGACAACCACGCGCATTACGATGGCCAGGTGACATGGGACCCGTTATGCACGTTCTCGCCGCAACATGGCGCGACCACCGTGATTTTTGGGAATTGTTCGTTGGCGCTGGCGCCGGTGCGGCCAGGTAAAGAGCACCGCACGGCGGAATTTTTGTCGTATGTCGAAGCGATCCCGATGGAAGTTCTGAATACCATCGATGTCGACTGGGAAACCATCCCACAATACATGGACAAACTCGACAAATGTTTGGGCGTCAACGCCGGAACGCTGATTGGGCACACGCCGGTCCGCCATTACGTCATGGGCGACGAGTGCCAGAAGCGCACCGCCAACGCCGATGAGATCAAGGCAATGCAGGACGTTGTCCGCGACGCGCTGACCGCCGGCGCGCTTGGCTTGTCGTTGTCGCGCCAAAAGGGACATTTCGATCCGCAGGGCGTGCCGATCCCCGCGCTATGGGCCGACGACAACGAAATCTTCGCCCTCGCCGACGTGCTGCGCGAACTCAGCACCGGAACGATCCAGGTCGGCGGCGGCGTCGATATGGAACTGAAGGACGGGATGATGGCCCGTCTGGCCGAGGCCACGGGCCGTATCGTGGTTTACAACAACCTCGCGCAAACCGTCAGGCATCCCGACAAGTGGCAAAAGCACATGGCCCGCGTCGATGAGACGGTCGCACAGGGCATCCGCGCCTACCCGATGTGCAGCCCCAACCGGGTAACGCAAGACTTCACCATGCGCAATTGTCAGGTGTTTCGCGGTCTCCCCACCTGGCACCCGATCCTGATCGCGACAGACGAGGAAAAACTCCGCGCCTACGCCGATCTCGCCGTCCGTCAAAAACTGCACGATGAGGCGGTCGAACGCAAAGGCGACATTTCCGCCGCCAACGGGTTCTCAAAAACCTGGTGGGATTACATGTGGGTCAATGAGCCCGCGTTGAAGAAGAACGAACAGTTCCGCTTCAAAACCATCGGCGAAATCGCCAAAATGACCAACAAACGCGTGATCGACGCCTTCCTCGATCTGGTCGTGGAGGAAAATCTCGATACGCGCTTCCTCCAGGCCGAAAACAACATCGACGACGAGGCGATGCGCAAAATCCTCACCTATCCCAACGCGATCATTGGGTTGGGCGACGGCGGCGCGCATGTGCAGTTCCACGGCGGCTACGGCTATACCACCCGCCTGCTTGGCGAATGGGTCCGCGAGCGGAAAGTCTTGACCTTGGAACAAGCCGTGCGGAAACTGACCTTCGAGTCAGCCTCTACCTTCGGCATCCATGACCGCGGCATGCTGCGGCCGGGCCTCGCCGCGGATATCGTGCTGTTCGATCCGAAAACCGTGAACGCGGGGAAGGAGACCGTCGTCCACGATTTCCCTGGTGGCGGCTGGCGCATCCGCGAGGAAGCGCTTGGCGTGCACATGACCATCGTCAATGGCCAGGTTTTGCTGGAAGACGGCAAACACACCGGGGCGCTGCCGGGCCGCGTCGTCCGCAATTCCTGGTACCACGCGCACCGGAATTGAAACCCTGGCCCGTGCTCAACTTCGGGCGCGGGCCTCGCCGGTCATGCGGACCAGTTCGGTCCGCACGCCGCCCGAGTCGGCGACCGGCGCGGACCAATGGAAACGCGCGACTTTTTCGTCCCGCGCCAGGTCCATGCCATCGCTATCGGCCACGACCATCCGCCAGTCCCCCGCCTCCCCCGCGATCGCCGCCAGCGCGTCCGCGTGGTCCTGGTTACAGTGCGAGAGGATGCCCGCCTCGGACTCCACGACGGCCGCCACGGCCGCCGGATCGGGCGAAAGATCGGCCATCCTCACCCGCGTCGCCCGCGCGAAGCCGCCGACCAGCAAGGCGCCCATCGGCCTGATCCGCCACAGGTGAAAATCCCCGAACCCCGCATACATCGCGGCGTAAGGATGAATCGCCAAATACCGCGCCAGCGCCGCCGGATCGTCGTCCACCGCGGCGATTCCCGTCACCGTCACGCGGGGCGCCGTCTGCGGATTCGCCGTTTCCGCCGTCCCCACCGCCAGCAGCGAACACCGCGGCTCAACCCGCAAATGCCGCGTGTGTTCGGACAAATCCGACAAGAGCAAAAAAATCGAAAAATCGGGCGCGCAGGCAGGGGTCGCCAACGTCGAAAAGGGCTGCCCGCCGTCGGCGGCGGTCGCGAGCGTCGCGGCGCGCGCGGCCCGAAACAGTTTCCGGGCCTCGAAACCGGCGGCGGCGGGGTCGTCTGCCATTTTTTGTTCACCTCGTGTCCTGGATGCGCCACAATTGGGTGTAAAGGTGCCTTATCGGGCGGAAACCCGAAAGCCGCTTCCATTGAGGACGCAACCCATGAAACAGACGATCGCCCTGGTCGACGACGACCGCAATATCCTGACCAGCGTCTCCATGACCCTGGAAGCCGAGGGATTCCAGGTCCGCACCTACACGGACGGCGAAAGCGCGTTGCAGGGGCTGACCGCGAAACCCGCCGACCTCGCCGTGCTGGACGTGAAAATGCCACGCATGGACGGGATGGAACTGCTGCAACGCCTGCGCCAACGCAGTACGATGCCGGTGATTTTTCTGACCTCGAAGGACGAGGAAGTCGACGAGCTGATGGGTCTGCGTCTGGGCGCCGACGATTACATCACCAAACCCTTCAGCCAGCGTTTGCTGCTGGAACGCATCCGCGCCCTGCTGCGCCGGAACGAGGCCAGCCGCGCGGAGGGTTCCGGCGCCGCACCGGGCGGGGTGATGACCCGCGGCGATCTGGTACTGGACGAAACGAAGCATCAATGCCTTTGGAAGCAGCAGGATATTCAACTGACCGTTACCGAATTCCTGTTGGTGAAGGCGTTGGGCGCGCGGCCCGGCATGGTCAAAAGCCGCGATCAGTTGATCGACGCGGCCTATGGCGAAAATATTTACGTGGACGATCGCACCATCGACAGCCATGTCAAACGCGTGCGTAAGAAATTTCGCGCGGTGGACGACAAATTCGATCAGATCGAAACCCTTTATGGGATCGGCTATCGTTACAAGGAACACTAAGTGCCCGATGGCTCGGCTTTCGCGGGTATAAGTCCGGCGCCGCGCAAACACCGGCAACGCCTGGTGTCGCCGTTGCTGCGGCGCATCCTGCTGGTGAACGCGTTGCCGCTGGCGCTGCTGGTCGCGGCGTTGTTGTACCTGGATCAGTATCAGAACGGTCTGCTCGAAGCCCAGGTGGCGGCGTTGCGGGAACAGGCGAAGATTTACGCGGGCGCGATCGGAGAGAGTGCGGTGCTCGCCACCGATCCGGAGAACCCGCATCTGGTGCCGGAAATCGCGCGTCCATTGCTGCGCCGCCTAACCGATCCCACGCCCGACGCGCGGGCGAAAATCTACGCGCCCGACGGCACGACGGTCGCGGACTCGCAGCTCAGGGACGGCCAAGGCCCGACCAACCCGCGGCCGCCGCTGCCGCCAATCGATCGCGGTCCCATTCTCTCGCGAGTTGGACATGTCTACGATTTCGTGCTCTCGCTCGTGCCTCATCGCGGCAAGGTCACTCCGGTCGACATGACCCCCGGCGCGCGCGGCCCCGAATGGCAGCCGGACGTGAAGGAAGAACTCCGCCTGCAAAGCGCCGGCAAAAGCCGCGAAATGCCGCCCTATATCCGGCGCACCGTCGACGACCGGCTGTGGATCACCGTCGCCGAGCCGGTCGAGCGCGACAAACGCACCGTCGGCATCGTGCTTCTGACGCGCGAGGCGCGGGAGGTCGAGGAAAGTCTCCTGGCCATCCGCTTGTCGATCGTCGCGCTGTTCGGCCTCGCGCTGGCGCTGACCGTGCTTTTGTCGTGGTATTTGTCGCTGACCATCGCGCGGCCCATCCTGCGTCTGGCCGACGCCGCCAGCGACATGCGAGAGGGCAAGGGCCGCACCGGCAGCGTCTCCGCTTCGCTGCTGGCGCGCCGGGACGAGGTCGGGGCGCTGGCCAATGCGGTTTCGGATTCCGCCGCCGCTTTATGGGCGCGCATGGACGCCACGGAACGTTTCGCCGCCGACGTGGCGCACGAGTTGAAAAATCCGCTATCGTCGATCCGCAGCGCGATCGAGACATTGATGCGGATCGAGGACCCGGCGCGGCGCAAACAACTCCTCACCATCATTGGCCAGGATGTCGTGCGTCTCGATCGGCTGATCAGCGATGTCAGCGACGCCTCCCGTCTCGACGCCGAGATGTCGCGCGTGACGGCCGCGCCCGTCGATGTCGTGGCGATCCTGCGCACGCTGAAGGAACTCGACGACGCCACCCGCGATCAGGAAAACGATCCGCGCATGGAAGTGGTCGCGCCACCGAGTGGCGCCGAAGTGCTGGCTGTCGAAGACAGGCTCGTGCAGGTTCTTCGAAACTTGATCGGCAACGCGCAATCTTTCAGTCCGCGCGCGGGCCGCATCCTCGCGCAGGTGAAAGACCTTGGCGCACGGGTGGAAATCAGCGTCGAGGATCAGGGGCCGGGCATTCCCGACGCCAATCTGGAGCATATTTTCGAGCGGTTCTATTCCGAACGCCCGCAAGGCGAGAAATTCGGACAACACTCGGGCCTCGGCCTGTCCATCTCCCGCCAGATCGTCGAGGCCTTGCAAGGCCAGATTTCCGCCGAGAACGTCCGCGACGCGCAGGGCAAGGTCCTTGGCGCCCGCTTCATTGTCCGTCTGCCGAAAGCATGAACATGTTCAAGTACGTCGTCGCCGCGCTGCTGTTCGCCGTCCCGGCGCTGGCGCAAAATACCCCAGGCCCGACGCTCGCCGCCGTGCTGAAAAAAGGCTACATCGAATGCGCGGTCGCGCCGACAACGCCCGGCTTCAGCATCGTCGACAGCAAGGGCGAGTTCCGCGGCCTCGACACCGACACCTGCCGCGCCGTCGCCGCCGCGATATTTGGCAAGGCCAGCCACGCGAAATTCGTGCCGACCAACGGCGCCCAACGCCTGCCGGTTCTGCAATCGGGCCA
>CANJJS010000040.1 GCA_947474705.1 Acetobacteraceae bacterium
CTCGCCGGTGGAGCCGGGCGCGCGGCCCAGCACGATGACGATGTCGGCGGTGCAGCCGTCGACCACGTAGCTTTTATGGCCGTTCAGCTTGTAACCGTCACCGGCAGGCGTCGCGGTCAGGGTCGTGGACGCCGCGTCCCATTTGCCGTTGTCCTCGGTCGAGGCCAGGGTGGCGATCGTGTCGCCCTCGGCGATGCCGGGCAGCAGGTCCGACTTATCGGCGCGGGTGCCCGCGTTCAGGATGGCGCCGGCGGCCAGCACGGTGGTGGCGAAATAAGGGGCGCAGAGCAAAGCGCGGCCCATTTCCTCCAGCACGATGCAGTGCTCGCCGAAGCCGAAGCCATGGCCGCCGTATTCCTCGGGAATACGGACCGCGGTCAGGCCGAGTTCGGCGTTGAGCTTTTGCCAGGCGTCGCGCTCCCAGCCCGCGTCCGTGTCCATCAGACGGCGGACTTCCTTGGTGGGCGACCGGTCCGCCAGGAAGCGGCGGAGGTTGGATCGGAACTCGTGCTGTTCCGGTGAGAAACTGAATTTCATGGGCACTCCCCTCTGACTCCGGAATATAGAGCGGTTCCTGGGCGGGCGTGAAGGGCGGCGCCTTGCCGGAGTGCGGGTTCGATGGTAGCGGCGGGGTGCGAACGGCGAAAAAACACAGAGGAGGCCTCGATGTCAGCCACGGCGACCATCCCGGTACTGGATCACGAACTGGCCGATGACGAAACGCAATGGATGAAATCCGTCTACGCGGATTTTTCCCAGGCGCGCGCGGCGGCGGCCGGCGGGACGTTCGATCCGAAGGACGCTTTGCGCGCGGTTTTGGGAAAACCCGAATACCGGTTGTCCGTTGCCCCGGATCTCAGCGGGCCGGGCCCCTGGCGTCTCGGACAGAACCGCCACGGGAGAAATGTCGCCGCGGTGTTCCTGCCGAAGGTCGAGCTGCACACGCATATCGCCAGCCGCACCGACCAGTTCGCGATGTATGTGGTCGGCGAGGCCGAGGGGTTCGCGCTCGACGCGCAAGGAAAACCGTATCTGACGCCGGTGACGGGCGGCGGTCATTTCCATAATCCGCCGGGGGCGCCGCATGCCTTCGTGCCAAAGGCCGGTCAGCCGGTGCCGGAGAACTGGGAAATCGCGTTTATCGCGATTACCCCGCGCAATCTGAAGGAGGACACGCACCGGGTCTCCGACGAGGTGCGGGCGATGTACAAACAAGTGGTGGGCCGGGACGCGCCGTTGGGCGTCTGATCCGCCTCACTGAAACCAAACAAAGGCGCCCCCCGGCGCGATCTGTTGGATCAGGTCGAAATCGCCGGGGTTCGCGGTCAGGACGGCCAGGCCCAGTTTCGCGCCGCCGGATCGTAATGGCCCAAACCCGTGGCGATCTCGGCGATGCAGACCGAACTGTGCCAGAGCAAGGCGCTGTCGATCAGACCCGAGACCTTCGGCGGCAGGGTTCCCGCCATCGAAAACTGACATGCTCCGTCTTGTCGTCCAGCAGGCCGGCGGCGCGGGCTTCGGCCATCATGGCGGTCCCGATCGTGGCGTCCAGGGTGCCGGTCATTTTGGTTACTCCTGGCGAGTGTGTGTGCAATATGGATTTCGTTGTCACACAGCGCAAGTCTACCGTTGCACCCGCCCGCAATAAAACGTGCTTCGGCCCGACTGAACGATCCGCTTCACCCCCGCGCAACCCTGTTCCCCGGGACAGGCCTCGCATTTTTCGCCCTCGCGGCCATAGACCTTCCACGCGTGCTGGAAATATCCGAGTTCGCCGTCCGGCTGAACGTAATCCCGTAACGACGAGCCTCCCGCCGCGATCGCCTCCGTCAGCGTCGCCTTGATCGCGGGCACCAGCCGCGCGGCGCGCGCGCCCACCACCGTCGCGGCCTGGCGGGTGGGAGAAATTTTGGAGCGGAACAGCGCCTCGCAAACATAAATATTGCCGAGGCCGCAGACCAGGCGCTGGTCCAGCAACGCCGCCTTGATCGGGGTCTTTTTCCCCCGCAACGCCGTGTTCAGCATCGCCACCGAAAACGTTTCGCTCAGTGGCTCCGGTCCCATGCCAGCCAGGAGCCGGTGCGAATCCTCCGCGGCGGTCGGGACGAGATCGACCGAGCCGAAGCGCCGCGGATCGACGAAGCCGACGCGCCAGCCGTCGTCCACTTCTATCGACATATGCTCGTGCGGCTCGACGGCGTTCGGAATGCCGAGAGTAAGGTTCATGCGGCCGGACATGCCCAGGTGGATGAGGACGGAGTCGCCGCCGGAGAGGCGCATGAGGATATATTTCGCGCGGCGGCGGAAACTCAGCACCTCCGCCCCCGTCAGGCGATCCGCGAGTCCCGGCGGAAAAGGCCAGCGCAGATCGGGACGATTGACGGCGGCGCGGACGATCCGGCGGCCCTCCAGGCGGGCCTGAAGCCCCCGCATCACCGTCTCGACCTCGGGGAGTTCCGGCATCCCGCATCCTCGCGCTATGATGCGCCCATCATGAGCGAAAATATGGGACGCGTCGATTTCGGCTTCAGGACCGTGGCCCGCGAGGAGAAGGCGGGGATGGTGCGCGCCGTCTTCGACTCCGTGGCGCCGCGCTACGACCTGATGAACGACCTGATGTCGCTTGGCGTGCATCGGGCCTGGAAGCACGTGTTCGTCACGGCGCTGGACCCGCGGCCGCGGCATACGCTGCTCGACCTGGCCGGCGGGACCGGCGACATTTCCTTTGGATGGCTGCGCCGCGGTGGCGGGCCGGTTGTTCTGTCCGACATCAACCCCTCCATGCTGAGTGTCGGGCTGGACCGGGCGGTGGAACGCGGGCTGATCGGCGGGGTGTCGGCGGTGGTCGCGGACGCGGAACATTTACCGCTTCCGGATCGAAGCGTGGACCGGGTCTCGATCGCCTTCGGGTTGCGGAACTGCACCGATAAGGAGCAGGTGCTGCGCGAGGCGCGGCGGGTGCTGAAGCCGGGCGGCCGCTTTTTATGTCTGGAGTTTTCGAAGTTGCAAATCGCGGTGTTGCGGCGGCTTTACGATGCCTGGTCGTTCAAGGTTCTGCCGCGTTTGGGGCAGATCGCGGCGAACGATTCCGAAAGCTATGTCTATCTGGCCGAAAGCATCCGCACCTTTCCCGATCAGGCAAAGCTCGCCGCGATGATGAAAAACGCGGGACTTGAGCGGGTGGCGGTTCGCGATCTGTCTGGCGGTATCGCGGCGATCCACGCGGGGTGGCGGTTATGAGTTCTCTGTCCGGCAAACGCGTTCTGCTTGTCATCGCCGGCGGCATCGCCGCGTTCAAGGCGGCGGAGCTGATCCGCCTGCTGCGCCGCGCCGGGTGCGGCGTGACCTGCGTGCTGACGGAAAATGGGGGACAATTCGTCACGCCGCTGACGTTACAGGCGCTGAGCGAGACAAAAGTTTATTCCGAGCTCTTCTCGCTGACCGACGAGAGCGAAATGGGTCATATCCAACTGTCCCGCGCCGCCGATCTGCTGGTCGTGGCGCCCGCGACGGCGAATATTCTGGCGAAAATGGCACACGGGATCGCGGACGACCTCGCATCGACCGTGCTGCTGGCGACCGACAAGCCGGTGCTGGTGGCGCCCGCGATGAACGTGCGGATGTGGCTACATCCGGCGACACAGGCGAATTTTTCCTTGTTGCGCGGCCGGGGCATACTTGCCGTGGGTCCGAACGAGGGCGCGATGGCCTGCAACGAATTCGGGCCTGGCCGCATGGCGGAACCGGCCGAAATCCTGGCGGCGATTGAAAGCGTCTTGTCGGCGCCAAAGCCCTTGGCCGGCAAGCACGTCATCGTGACCAGCGGCCCGACGCACGAGCCGATCGACCCGGTGCGCTACATCGCCAACCGTTCCTCTGGCCGCCAGGGCCATTCCATCGCCGCGGCGCTCGCGGAACTGGGCGCGCGGGTCACGCTGGTCAGCGGTCCCGTTTCCGTGCCCGATCCGGCCGGGGTCGCCGTCCGGCGTATTGAGAGCGCCGCGGAGATGCTGGCGGCCTGCCAGGCCGCCTTGCCCGCCGATGCCGCCGTTTTCGCCGCCGCCGTCGCCGACTGGCGGGTCGCCAACGCCGCCGGCGGAAAAATCAAGAAGCAGCCTGGTACCGCGGCACCGGCGCTGGAGTTGGTGCCGAACCCCGATATTCTCGCCACCATCGCCGCCCCCGGTCCGGCGCGTCCCCGTCTGGTGGTGGGCTTCGCCGCCGAAACGGACGATTTACTCGCCAACGCCCAGAGCAAGTTGAAACGCAAAAACGCGGACTGGATTGTCGCCAACGATGTTTCCGCCGAAACCGGCATCATGGGCGGCGCCGAAAACGAGATTTCGCTGATCTCGGCCGCGGGTGTCGAAACATGGCCTCGGCTGGACAAGCAGGAAGTGGCGCGCCGCCTGGCCGCGCGCATTTCGGAAGCCCTGACATGAGGATTCCCGTCCGTGTCCGCCGCCTGCCGCACAACCGGGACCTGCCGCTGCCCGCCTATGCGACCGCGGGGGCCGCCGGCATGGACCTTTTGGCCGCTGTCGTCGCGCCTGTGACCATCGCGCCGGGCCAACGTACCCTGATCCCCACGGGGCTCGCGATCGCGCTGCCACCGGGATACGAACTTCAGATACGGCCGCGTTCCGGTCTGGCTTTGAAAAATGGGATCGTTTTGCCGAACAGCCCAGGAACGATTGACGAGGATTATCGGGGGGAGATTCAGGTGATCGTGCTCAACACTGGCGCCGATCCCTTCGTCGTCGAACGCGGCGCGCGCATCGCGCAGGCGGTCCTGGCGCCCGTCGTGCGGGCGGGATGGGAGGAAGTGGCGGAGCTGGATGGCACAGCGCGAAACACCGGTGGTTTTGGCAGCACCGGCGTCAATTGAACGACATTCCGCCGCTCAACGCGATCGTTTGTCCCGTCATATAAGCGTTGCCAATGACCATCAAAACAGCCTGCGCGCATTCTTCGCTGGTGCCGAAACGTCCGACCGGAATGCGCGACAAAGACGACGTCAGGCCCGCGGAAACCATATCGGTCGCGATCAGCGACGGCGCGACATTGTTGACCGTGACACCATCTTTTACCACACGGGCGGCGTAACCGCGGGCCAGACCCTCCATGCCCGCCTTCGACGCGTTGTAATGCGGTCCAATCCCCCCTGCCCCGCGCGCGGCGCCAGAGGAAATGTTGACGATCCGGCCCCATTTCCGCGCCCGCATCCGCGGCAAGGCCGCCCGCGTGCACAGAAACGCGGATTTCAGGTTGACGGCGATGGTGCGGTCGAAATCCTCTTCGGTCAGATCGTCGATATTATGAAAAATCGCGATTCCCGCGTTGTTCACGAGGATATCGACCATCCCCAGCCCATGTTCGATGGCGCGGAACATATCGTTCACCGCCTCGCCGTTCGACACATCCGCCGGGACCGCGATGGCGCGCCGTCCCATCGCGTGAATGGTTTCGAGGACGTCGATCGCTTCCGAGCCCCGTTCGCGGTAATTCACCGCGACATCCGCGCCGGACGCCGCCAGTGCGAGCGCCACGGCCTTGCCGATCCCACGCGAAGCCCCGGTGACCAGCGCGATACGTCCCGTCAGATCGATCATGCGAAGCGCCTCGGAGAATAAGGAGATAAATCGAACGGCGGCGCCCGTCCGGACACCAGGTCCGCGACGATTTTCCCGGTCGCCGCGCCCGCCGTCAGGCCGACATGGCCATGGCCGAACGCGTGCAGAATATCGGCGCATCCCGATGCCGGTCCCAGACAGGGCAATCCGTCGGGGGTGGAGGGCCGGTGTCCCATCCAGAATTTCAAACGTTCCGGCGGCAAATCGGCGGGAACCCCCGGATAAACCTCGCGCACGAAATTAAGCAGGACGTCCGCGCGTTTCCAGTTCGGCGCCGCCTCCAGTCCGGCCAGTTCGACCTGCCCGCCCGTACGGAGTCCCGCGGGCGTCATCGCGAAAGCCATTTTACCGTCGCTCGGCATCACGGGATAACGCGGTTCCACCCCGGGATTTTCAATGACGACATGATACCCGCGTTCGGTTTCCAGCGGCACGCGATCCCCCGCCGCCGCGGCGAGTTGCTTCGAATAAGCACCGGCGGCGATGACCGCCATATCCGCGGCGATCTCCCCGTCACGCGTGACGACGGCGCGGAGCCGTCCGGCCTCGATCCGAAACCCCGTCGCACCGGTCCGTCTCAGATCGGCGCCCGAGGCCACCGCGTGACTCGTCAACGCGGCGACATACGCGCCGGGATCGCGGCATTGTCCGTTTTCCTCGACCAGCAGAGCGAACTTGTAGCGGCGGCTTAACGCCGGCTCGCGCTGTCGCAGTTCGTCTTCGTCAAGTTCCAGCCAGCGCGTGCCGGTTTCCGCCCGCACGCGCCAGGACAAGGCCTCAGCCTCGAACGCCGCGCGGTCCGGAAACGCGAACAGCACGCCCTGTTTGGTAATCAGGCCGCCGACACCGGCTTCCTCCGCCAGGGCCCGGTGCAACGCGGGCGCGTCGGCCAGAAGCGGCTGCAACGCGCGCGCGATTCCGGACAATTTTTCCGGTGTCGATCCCGCTGTCACGAACCGGCGCAACCAGGGGAAAAGTTTCGGAAGATACGACCAGCGGATCGCCAGAGGGCCCAGCGGATCGCGCAGATACCCGGGCACTTTTTTCCAGATCCCCGGTGTCGACATCGGAATGACGGAGCTGGGATTGAGCAGCGTGCCATTGCCGTAACTCGCGGCCTGCTCGCCACCGGGATCTCCGGGCTCGACGATGGTGACGCGATGACCGTCGCGCAGCAATTCCAGCGCGCAGGCGGCGCCGACGATGCCCGCGCCGATCACGACGACATGCTTGCTCACGAAGTCTTCTTCAGGCCGTAAAACTGCGGCCAGCCGTCGGGAACGTCGGTCAGGCGTTTGTTATAGGCGGTCGGCTGCACGAACATGCCCATGGGCGCGTAGGGCGGGTCCTGCCAGAAAACCGCCTGCATGCTGTCGACGATCTTCCGTTGCGCCGCGATGTCGGGGGCCTCGAACCAGGCATCCAGAAACTCTTCCATTTTTGGATTGTTCGGCCAGCCAAACCAGGCCCCCGCGCCATTGCCGCGAATGGCGATATTCGGCGCGGGCGAAACATTCCCGAACCCGCCGAGATAGGTATAGAAAATATTCCACCCGCCCTTGTCGATCGGCTCCTTGCTCGCGCGCCGCTGCACCACGCTGCCCCATTCCAGCGCCTGCAAATCCACATTGAAGCCGATACGGCTCAGAAGATCGCTGGCGACCTGCGCCTCCGCCCAAATGATCGGGATGGTGGTGCCAGCGAGGACCACGATCTTCTCGCCATTATAGCCCGCCGCCGTCAACGCCGATTTGATCTTATCGAGATCTTTCGGCAACCGGGTGGCATCGACGCCCACCGTGCTCGCCATGGGCGTGCCGGGCACGAAAATTCCGACATCGGTCTTGATCAAGGATGGCTCGGCGCCGGAGACCGCTTCCATGATTTCCCGCTGATCGATCGCCATCGTCACGATCCGGCGGATCGCGGGATTATCGAAAGGCGGGTGCAAATGATTGAAGCGCATACAGGCGATGGCACCGGTCCGATCCTTCACGGTCACCGCGATATCGCTGTTTTTCTTGATCTGAGGGATCAAATCGATCGTCGGGTTTTCCCACCAATCGACCTCGCCCCGCGTTAACGCCGCCGCGGCGGTCGCCGGATCCTGAATGAATGTCCAGACCACCCGGTCGATGTTCGCGATTTTCGGACCGGCGTTGAAACTCGCGACCCCGCCGTTACGCGGGACATAAGCTTCGTTCCTGGCGAAGACGACGCGCTGGCCCGGTATCCGCTCCCCCGCCACGAACCTGAAGGGCCCGCTGCCGATGGCCTCCGAAATCTGTTTCTGCGGATCGGTCTCCGCGAGCCGCGACGGCATGATCGCGCAATAAACCTCGGCCAGCGCGTTGGGCAAAAGGGGAAACGGTCTGTCCAGCCGAAAGCGGATTTTATTGTCAGACGGCGCGGAGATTTCCGCGACACGCTTCATCAGCGCCTGACCGAAAGGATACCTCTTGGAAAACCGCGCGATCGTCGCGACGCAATCCCGGGCCAGCACTTTCTCGCCATCGTGGAATTTCAGGCCGTCCCGTAACGTCAGTTCCCAGGTCAGCCCATCGCTTTCCGTGCGCACGCCCTCCACCATTTGCGGCCGCACATTGAATTCGGCGTCGTATCCGAACAACGTATCGAACACGGCGAGCGAATAGTTTCGTGTCACGTCGGCGGTTGTCCAGACCGGGTCCAGCGACGCGAGGTCGGCGTGCGGAACGAAGGTGACGGTACGGCTCCCTTGCGCCGCGACGATCCGCGGCGTGGCGAGCGTCGCGCCCACGGCGGCTTGCAAAACAGCGCGGCGTTTCATGCGTCGTTTCTCCGGTTACCAACGATAACGGCAGAGTAGTCCCGTTTCCTGGGCGGATGGAAGAGTCCGCCGCCAGGATCAGCGCGGTCCGGTCACGAGACGGTCGCAATCGCGGCGGCCCGCCATCAGGCAATCTTCAACCTGGCTGGTGCGGTACAAGGTTTTCGCCAAAACCAGCCCGCCGATCAGCAAAAGCAGCACAACCACGATCGCGGCGAGACTCGCCGTCCGGCGGTCGGCCTCCTCTCGCTCTCGCGCTGGGTCGTGCCCAGGGGGCGCGAAGTTGGGCATGATGGGTCCGGACTGGTCCGCGGGGTGAATTAACGCGCGCCTTATGCTTGCACGCGCCCGGCCACCGCGTCCATAACCCGCCGATGTCACGCGCGGCCATGCGGCACCTGAGCGACGCCGAACCGCGATTCGCCGCGCTGATCCAACGCGTCGGCCCGCCGAGATTGGGCGTGGAACGCAAACGGGATTTGTACGAGGCACTGGTGCGCGCCATCGCCCACCAGCAACTCCACGGCAAAGCCGCCGAAGCCATCCTGGGGCGTTTCATCGCGCTGTTCCCGGACAGCGTCTTCCCCGCGCCGGCACAGGTCCTGGACACAGAGGACGCGGCGCTCCGGGCCTGCGGCTTTTCCGCCGCCAAGCTCGCCGCCATTCGCGACATTTGCGCGAAATCCCTGGACGGGATCGTTCCGGCGCGAAGCCGGGCCACGCGATTGACCGACGACGCGCTGATAGAACGCCTGACAACCATCCGCGGCGTCGGACGTTGGACTGTCGAAATGTTGCTCATCTTCACGCTGGGGCGGCCCGACGTCCTCCCGGCGGACGATTTCGGCGTGCGGGAAGGATATCGCGTGTTATTCGAACGCGACGCGCAACCGAAACCCCGCGAACTCGCCGCCCTCGCCGCGCCTTGGTCGCCATACCGCTCCTTCGCGACCTGGTATCTGTATCGCGCGGTCGAGGAAGCACGGCGGCAAGGCCCGACCAGCCGAGCGTAGCGCTGGCGGCCCTCCGGTGGATCGTGCAACGTCCGTGGCGGAGGGACCGGGATATGGTTGAAAACAGCGCTTTGGCACCGATTGTCGAAACAGCGGCCGGACGCATACGCGGACTGCGGACGCGCGGCACCGATGTCTTCAAGGGCATTCCCTACGGTGCCTCGACGGCGGGGGCGAACCGATTTCGCGCCCCACGGCCGGTCGCGCCATGGGCCGGTGTGCGAGACACGCGAGAATTCGGCGCATCGGCACCGCAACGCCCCTGGATCGTTCATCCCGCCTTCGCCTGGTATTTCTCGGAGATTCCGTGGTCCGAGGACTGCCTTGTCCTGAACGTCTTCGCACCGGCGGCGCGCGACGCGGCGAAGCGTCCGGTCATGGTCTGGTTCCATGGTGGCGGATTTTCCTCCGGCGCGGGTAGCGCGAAAGGCTTCGACGGCACGAACCTCGCTTTGGGGGGCGACGTCGTGGTCATCACGTTGAATCATCGCCTGAACCTGTTCGGCCATTTCTTCCCGGATGGCGGTGGCGAAACATTCCGCGACAGCGGCAATGCCGGCGAACTGGACCTGATCGCCGCGCTGATCTGGGTTCGCGACAATATCTCGCAATTCGGCGGAGATCCAGGTAATGTGACGATTTTCGGACAATCCGGCGGGGCCTCCAAGGTCGCGACGTTGCTGGCGATGCCGGCCGCGCATGGCCTGTTTCACCGCGCCATTATCCAAAGCGCATCCTCTTTGATCCGCGCGGCCGAACCGGAGAACACGGCGCGCGCCGCCCATGCCGTGCTGACGCGTCTGGATATTTCCTCTTACGAGGCGCTACGCGATGTGCCGGCGCAGGCGCTGCTGACCGCGATGGCCGAAACGATCGCCGCCGATGGCGCCGACCATTTCCGCCCGGTGCGCGACGGGATCTGGTTGCTGGAGCACCCTTTTGCCCCCACGGCACCTGCTTTGTCGGCCGATATTCCCCTCCTGATCGGCACCGCGCGGGACGAAGCGACGTTTTTCCTGATCAACGATCCCGCGAATTTCTCGATGACGCGCGACCAGGCGGTGGCGCGCGCGGGGCGCTTCGTGGGTTTGGCGGACGGTGCGGCGCTGTTCGCGGAGTACGAGTCGCGACGCCCGGGCGCGACGCCGAGCCAGGTCTATATCGCGATTCAGAGCGATCATATGTATCGCCGTAACGATATCCTGGCGGCGGAACTGCGGGCACGGCAAAGCGGCGCGGAGACGTTCATGTATTTCTTCGATTGGAAAGCGCCCGTTTTGGATGGCATCCTCGGCGTGCCGCACACCATCGAGGTGCCTTTCGCCTTCGGCAACGCCAATCTGGTGCCGGAACTGGTTGGCACCGGCCCAGAAACACGGGACCTGCAACGCAAGGTCATGGGCGCCTGGACATCTTTCGCGCGCGATGGCCGGCCGTCCGCGCCGGAGTTGCCGGATTGGGCGCCGTTTTCCCTCGCCGGACGGGAAACGATGATTTTCGCGGATACATGCCGCATGGAGTCCGATCCGGCGCGAGAGGACCGCCTCGCGATCGAGACCTGCCCTCCTTACCGGCCCGAGGCATCGGGCAGGCGCTGACGGCGGTTGCCCGTTCGCATCGGATCGGCGAGGATTTGCCGGAAGAGCCAGACCAGGAGGAACCCATGAAGATCGAAGCCGCTGTCTTTCGCGAAATTCATAAGCCGCTGACGATCGAGACGGTGGACATCGACAAGCCTCGTGGGCGCGAAGTTCTGGTCCGAACCGCCGCGACCGGCGTGTGCCACAGCGATCTGCACGTCGTGGACGGGCTCAGCCGCTATAACCTGGATACGCCTTTCGTGCTGGGTCACGAGGGCGCCGGTGTCGTCGAAGCGGTCGGGGACGATGTCACCGCCGTGCGCAAGGGCGATCACGTCGTCGCCTGTCTTTCTGGCTTCTGCGGCAACTGCCCGCAATGTCTGGGCGGGCACCCCAACGTCTGCACCGGCGGCATCGTCGGCCGCGGCAACCGCCTGTCCCAGAACGGCGCGCCATTCCAGCAATTCGCGAATATCGCGAGCTACGCATCGCACATGTTGCTGCACGAGAATTCGCTTGTTCGTATCGACGAGGACCTGCCGCTGGACCGGGCGGCGCTGGTGGGCTGCGGCGTGCTGACCGGGGTTGGCGCGGCGTTGCGATCCAGTGGATTGCAGGCCGGTCAGACGGTGGCGGTGTTCGGTTGCGGCGGCGTGGGTCTTTCGATCATCCAGGGCGCGCGGATCGGCGGCGCGCGGCAGATCGTCGCGGTCGACCAGTTCGACTCCAAACTGGAAATGGCGAAGCGCGCTGGCGCCACGCACACCGTCAACGGCACCCAGGACGACGCGGTGAAAGCGGTCCGCGCTTTGACCAAGGGCCTCGGTGTGGATCATGCGTTCGAGGCCGTGGGTCTGGCGATCCTCTGCCGTCAGGCGATCGAGAGCCTCGCCGTCCGGGGGACCGCGACGATCGTGGGCGTGCTGCCGGCCGACGCGAAGATCGAGTTCCCCTGGCTGGCGATTCGCCCCGAATGCAAGGTGCAGACCTCGCGGATGGGATCGAACCAGTTCCGCACGGATATTCCCAATTATCTTGAATTCTTCCGGCAGGGCAGGCTGGATCTGGATTCGATGATCAGCCGCCGTGGCCGGCTGGGCGATATCAACGACGCGTTCCGGGCGATGAAAGCGGGCGAGGTGGCGCGCACCGTGCTGATGTTCGATTAACCGGACACGCGCGCGCGGAGCCCGGACTCAGATTTCCTCCAGCCCATCCGGTGGATGGCCCAGCGACGCGAGGCCTTCTTCGATATAGGCGCCAAATAACGGCATTCCCATCAGGTACCGCGAGGACTGGTGGGGACGCCGGTCGCGCGCCATGTTCCGGGCCTCGGCCCACTCGGCGCGGCCGAAATCGCCGCGTCCGACCCAGACCAGCGCCAGAAGATCGACGATTTCGTCGTCGTTGAGGTCGTCGATCAGGCTTTTCAATTCCGCCTCGGTCGGGTCCTCCCCCGCGTCCAGCAATGTTTCCCGGTCGATATCGCTTTCCGGGGCTTCGCCGGGATCGGGATCGTCGGGGATTTCCTCCTGTTCGAATTCGTGCGCCTTCAGCACGATGTCGCGGAGTTTCGCCACGTCGATATTCAGTGTTTCCGCCTGATCGTCCTCAAGACTGGGCATGTCGCGATCGCTCCTTCGCGCTGAAACGCGCGTGTCCGGTTGCCGTTCGAAAGGAAAGGTTAGCGCGGGGGCAAGCGGCGATTGTTGACACGGGTCAATGCGCGGGGCTTTTGTCGCGGCCACGGTGGGATCCCGGCCCGGAATTCCGGGATCGCGACACCCCATTCTCAGCAGCCGGACCATGCCATGAACGATCGAGTCACCGCGGCGCCGCCGATTCTCATGCGCCACGACAGCGATGCCGTCGCGACTCTGACGCTGAACCGCCCCCAGGCGCGCAATGCGTTGTCGATTGGGTTGATGACCGCGCTCGACGACGAACTCGCCGGGATCGCCGCCGATTCCTCCGTGCGTGTCGTGGTGCTGGCGGCGGCCGGGCCGGGCTTCTGCGCCGGCCACGACATGCGGGAGATGCGGGGGACGCCGACGCGGGCGGCCTATGAAGACGTGTTCGCCATCTGCACCCGGTTGATGCGCCGCATCGTTTCCCTGCCCAAGCCCGTTATCGCCAGGGTGCATGGCGTGGCCTCCGCCGCCGGATGCCAGTTGGTGGCGACCTGCGATCTGGCGATCGCCGGGGAGAGCGCGCGCTTCGCCACGCCGGGCGTCAATATCGGGTTGTTCTGCTCGACGCCGATGGTCGCGCTGAGCCGGGCGGTGGGGCGCAAGGCGGCGATGGAGATGTTGCTTACAGGCGATCTCATCGATGCGAAAAAAGCCCAGGAGATTGGGCTGGTGAATCGGGTGGTGGCGGATGAGGCGCTGGAGGAGGCCACGATGGCCCTGGCACGCCAGATCGCGTCGAAGAGTCCGCTGACCCTCGCGATCGGGAAGGAGGCGTTTTATCGCCAGGCGGACATGGACCTCGCCAATGCCTACGAATACACAGCCAAAATCATGACGGAGAACATGCTGGCGAACGACGCGGCCGAGGGGATCGACGCCTTCCTGGAAAAACGCGCGCCCGTTTGGTCGGGCACTTGATCCGAACCCGTTCCGGACACACGTTGATGCCGACATGAGAGATCCCTACGAAGTACTGGGCCTGACCCACGCGGCGGACGAAGCGGCGATCAAATCGGCGTTTCGAAAACTCGCCAAGCGGCATCACCCGGACCTGCATCCCGGCGACCCCAGGGCGGCCGAGCGGTTTCAGGAACTCAACACCGCCAACGATCTGTTGTCGGACCCGGAAAAACGCGCCCGTTTCGATCGGGGCGAACTGGACGCGGAGGGGAACGAAAAAGCCCGCCAGGCGCCGTTCCAGCGGGATTTCCAGCAGGGCGGCGGCGCGGGGTTTTCGGAAGAGGATATCGCGGCGTTCTTCTCCCGCCATTTCAACGCGCGGGGGGAGGGAGTCAGGACCCGGGGCGCGGATCTCAACTACAATCTGAAACTGGGTTTCATCGAGGCCGCGACCGGCACCGCGCGACGCGTGCAGATGCCGGATGGGCGGGCGCTGGATGTAAAGATTCCGGCGGGGATCGAGGACGGGCACACGATCCGGCTGAAAGGCCAGGGCCGCGCGGGCATGGGCGGCGGACCGGCGGGCGACGCGTTGATCGAGGTCGCGGTGGTGGCGCATCCCTTCCTCCGGCGCATGGGCGACGATGTGATCGTCACCGTGCCCGTGACGTTGAAGGAGGCGGTGCTCGGGGCGTCCATTTCCGTGCCCACGGTCAAGGGACATGTGCGGGTGACGGTGCCGCCAGGTTCCGGGGACGGCACGCGGCTGCGGCTGCGCGGGCGCGGCATTCGCGAGGGGCATCAATATGTCGAACTGAAGGTCGCGATGCCGCCGGTGGAGGAACCCGCTCTGGCCGCGTTCCTGAAGGACTGGGAACCGGAACATCCCTTCGATCCCCGGGAGGGGATGGCGGAGGCCTGACTACGCCTCCGCCGCGCGCAGCAACCTGGCGGCGATCGGCGCGGCGGCGATGGACATGCCGTGGCCCTGGTGGCCCACCCCCGGGACATCCGTCACGGTCCAGGCGCAGTGCGTGCCCAGCGCGGCGGCCGCCTGGTGGCCGAGTTGGATATAGGTGTGCGCGCGGTGATAGCGCGTGGGCCCCTGTTTCAGGGAGCGCGGACCCTTGGGGAAAAAGCGGCCGGTGGTTTTCGTGTCCTCGGTGCCCGCGAGGACGGCGATCGGAAAATTCAGCAGCGGGATGAGGTGGTCCGGCGCGAGGCCGGTCTCGCCGAGACCGAAAGGCCAGGCCACGTCCAGGTCGGGCATGGCGTAAGTCCCGGCATTCGCGCATAGCGCGGCGGCGACCCGGTCGCGGTAGCCGAACGACAACATGCGGTGCACGAACTGCCCGCCGGCGGAATGACCGAACTGGCCGTAGGTGTTTCGACGTGTCACCCCCTCCGCGCGCATCGCGTCGAAGAGGCGCGGCACGATCCCGTAGGTCCATTGTTCCCGCGGGTTGGGGGAGCCATCGTCGTTCCGCATGTTGCCGAAGTGGTAGCGGAGGTATTCGGGGAAACTTTCCTCGGAAAATTCGATGGCGATGGCCAGCAGCCCGTGTTCCTTGGCAAGCGGCAGCCAGTAATCGCGGTAATCGGCGCCGTTGCGGCCGACGCCGTGGTGCACGAACAGCACCGGCGTGGCGGCCGGATCGTAATCCGGTGGGCACGCGGCATGGAGAAACAGGGGTTTGTCCGGGAAGACCTCATCGTCCCACGCCAGGGAATGGGCGCCTGGCGTGGCGACGAGATGTCGAAGCGGGTGCTTCAACCGGCCTTGGCCAGCGCCCGGCCGGCGATGACGCCGACCAGATGGGCGCGATATTCGGAACTGGCGTGGATGTCGCCGTTCAGGTCGTCGGGCGAGGTTTTTACACCTTTGATCGCCGCGGCCGAGAAGTTTCCGGCCAGCGCGGCTTCCATGGCGGAGTGCCGGAACACACCGCCCTGGCCCGCGCCGGTGACGGCGACTCGCGGTCCGCCCGAAGTCTGCGCCACGAAGACGCCGACGATGGCGTAACGCGACGCCGGATTGCGGAATTTCTCGTAAGCGGCCTTGGTGGGGACGGGGAATTCCACCGCGGTGATGATCTCGCCTTGTTCCAGCGCCGTGCCGAACATGCCGGTGAAGAAATCGTCCGCCGCGATGGACCGGCGGTCCGTCACGATGGTGGCGCCAAGGGCGAGCGCGGCCGAGGGATAATCCGCGGCCGGGTCGTTATTGGCGATGCTGCCGCCGATCGTGCCGCGATGGCGCACCGCCTCGTCGCCGATGCCGCCGGCCAGAGCCGCCAGCGCGGGGATCGCCGCCTTCACCTCGGCGCTGGCCGCGACGACGCAATGTTTCGTCATCGCGCCGATCGTGACCTTGCCGCCTTCGACCTTGATGCCGGTCAGTCCGAGGCCGGACAGATCGACGATCGTCGAGGGTTTGGCGAGGCGTTGTTTCAGAACGGGAATATAGGTCATCCCGCCCGCCAGCGCCTTGGCTTCGCCGTCCGCGCCCAACGCCTTGACCGCGTCGGCCAGGCTGGCGGGTTTTTGATATGCGAAATCGTACATCGTGTTTTCCCTTTCGCCGCGCCTTAACCGGCGTTGATGCCCGCGTTGATGATTGTCCAGATTTTGCCGGAGGTCGCCGGCATGTTCATGTGGCGCACCTTATAGTCCTTCAGCGCGTCGCAGATGGCGTTGATGACCGCGGGCGGCGAGCCGATCGCGCCCACCTCGCCGCAGCCTTTCGAACCGAGGGGATTGTGGGTGCACATGGTGTTTTCGGTGGCGACGTTGAAGTTGGGCAGATTGTCGGCACGCGGCATCGTGTAGTCCATCATCGAGCCCGACAGCAGTTGGCCGTTGTCGTCGTAGATGGCCGCTTCCAGCAGCGCCTGGCCGATGCCCTGCGCGACACCGCCCTGGATCTGGCCTTCGACGATCATCGGATTGACCACGCGTCCGACATCGTCCACCGCCGTGAAGTTCGCGACGTGAACCACACCGGTCTCCGGATCGATTTCCACTTCCGCGATGTGGCAGCCACCCGGGAAAGTAAAGTTTTTCGGGTCGTAGAAGGCGGTTTCTTCCAGGCCGGGTTCCAGTTCCTCGATGGGGTAGTTGTGAGGGACGTAGGCGGCGAGGGAGATTTCGGTCAGCGATTTGGTCTTATCGGTGCCCGCGACCTTGAAGGTGTTGTTCGCGAACTCGATGTCTTCCACCGCGGCTTCCATCAGATGCGCCGCGATTTTCTTGCCTTTCGCGATGATCTTGTCCATGGCGCGATACATCGCGGAACCACCGACGGCGAGGCTGCGGCTGCCATAGGTGCCCATGCCGAAGGGGATTTTCGCGGTGTCGCCGTGCACGACCTCGATCTGGTCCATCGGCACGCCGAGTTGTTCGACGACCAACTGCGCCAGCGTGGTTTCGTGGCCCTGGCCGTGGCTGTGGGTGCCGGTGAAGACGGTCACGGAGCCGGTCGGATGGACGCGGATGTTGGCGACCTCGTAAAGCCCGGCGCGGGCGCCAAGCGATCCGACGACGGCGGACGGCGCGATGCCGCAGGCTTCCAAATAGGTGGAGATGCCGATGCCGCGCAATTTGCCTCGGGATTTCGCGTCCGCGCGGCGTTTCTCGAACCCATCCCAGTCGGCGTTCTGAAGCGCGACCCGCAGCGTCGTCTGATAGTCGCCGCTGTCGTATTGCAGCGCCACCGGCGTCTGATACGGGAAGGCGTCGGCCGGAATGAAATTGCGGCGGCGGATTTCGACCCGGTCGATGCCGGTGTCGTAGGCGACCGCGTCCACCAGACGCTCGATCAGGAAGGTGGCTTCCGGACGGCCCGCGCCGCGATAGGCATCGACGGGGACGGTGTTGGTGAAGACCGCTTTCACCTCGCAGTAAATCACCGGGGTTTTATAAGTTCCGGCGAGCAGCGTGGCGTAGAGATAGGTCGGCACGCAGGGCGCGAAGGTGGACAGATACGCGCCCATGTTGGCCTGCGTCGAAACCCGTAGGCCAAGGAACGTGCCCTGCGCGTCGATCGCCATTTCCGCGGTGGAGATGTGATCGCGCCCATGCGCGTCCGACATGAAGCTTTCGGTGCGTTCCGCCGTCCATTTCACGGGCCGCCGCACTTTCGCGGAGGCCCAGGTGACGATGGCTTCTTCGGCGTAATGATAGATTTTCGAGCCGAACCCGCCGCCGACATCCGGCGCCACGACACGAACCTTGTTCTCCGGCAAATGCAGCACGAAGGCCGACATCAGCAGACGGATCACGTGCGGGTTCTGGCTGGTGGTGTAAAGCGTGTATTCGCCGGAATTGACGTCGTAATCGCCGACCGCCGCGCGAGGTTCCATCGCGTTCGGGATCAGACGGTTGTTGGTCAGATCGAGCCGCACGACCTTGTGCGCCTTGGCGAAGACGCCATCGACCACGTCCTTGTCGCCGATCTGCCAGTCGTAGCAGATGTTACCGGCGACATCGTCGTGCACCGTGGGCGCGCCGGCGGCCAGCGCGGCCGTCATGTTCGCGGCCGCGGGCAGATCGGTATAATCGATCTCCAGCAGTTCCGCCGCGTCCTTGGCCTGCTGTTTCGTTTCCGCGATGACCACGGCGACGGGATCGCCGACATGGCGCACCTTGCCGACGGCCATCACGGGATGCGGCGGCTCCGCCATCGGCGAGCCGTCCTTGTTATGGATCTGCCAGCCGCAGGGCAGGCCGCCGATCTCTTCCTTCGCCATGTCGGCGCCGGTGAAGATCGCGACCACGCCGGGGGCCTTCGAAGCCGCCAATATGTCGATTCCGTTAAGTTTCGCGTGCGGCCGGTCGGACCGCTTCACATAGGCGTGCAACTGGCCCGGACGGTTGATGTCGTCGGTGTAGTTGCCGCGCCCGTTCAGAAAGCGCGAGTCTTCCTTGCGGCGGACGGATGCGCCGATGCCTTCGAAGCCCATGGCGTTATCTCCCCTGTTCCGGCGAATTAAGCCTTGGCGTGCATCAGCGGATGCGCGGCGGCGATCGCCTTGACGATGTTATGATAACCCGTGCAACGGCAGAGATTGCCTTCCAGGCCCTCGCGAATCTCTTGCTCGGTCAGACCGGCGGGGTGCGCGTTCACCAGATCGATCGCCGACATCACCATGCCCGGTGTGCAGAAGCCGCATTGCAGGGCGTGATGTTCGCGGAACATTTCCTGCATTGGGTGCAGCGTGCCGTCGGCCGCGGCCAGACCTTCGATGGTTGTCACCGAGGTGCCGTTGGCCTGAACCGCCAGCATGGTGCAGGATTTGGCGGAGATGCCATCCACATGCACGACGCAGGCGCCGCACTGCGAGGTATCGCAGCCGACATGGGTGCCGGTCAGCGCCAGCTTTTCCCGTAACACTTCCACCAGCAGGGTGCGGTTTTCGACCTCCACCGTGTGCTGCTTTCCGTTCACCGTCAGGGTGACCTGAGGCATCGCGCGCTCTCCCTTATATCTCGACTCAACTCGCGGCCGGAGTGTGTCCGCGGGGCTCGCGCGGGTCAAGCGGCCACCTGAGAAGGAAAGGCGCGGCGGGGTTTGGGGACGGCCCCCGATGCCGGCCGTCGCGCCGCTCGATCGGCCGGTGCGGGCCGATCGGGGGAAACGCGCCACGCGCCGAGGGCGACGCCTTGTTTTCGGTTGCCCGACTGCCTATGGGCCCCATGATCGCCCAGGAACGAATTAGGGCCGAGGCCGCTGGGTGTCTGGGTGGGCGACAACGGGAAGGTGAAACGCGACAATGAGCGCATCGATTTCGAGGGGCGGCGCCTCCGACCCAAACCGCGCGATGAGCAGCGACGAGAAGAAAGTCATCCTGGCCTCCTCGCTGGGAACTGTCTTCGAGTGGTATGACTTTTATCTCTATGGCTCGCTCGCCGTGATCATCGGGGCGAAGTTCTTTGGCCAGTTCGACGAAACGACGCGATCGATCTTCGCGCTGCTGGCCTTCGCCGCCGGCTTCCTGGTGCGCCCGTTCGGCGCGCTGGTGTTTGGGCGTCTGGGCGATCTGGTTGGGCGGAAATACACCTTCCTCATCACCATTCTGATCATGGGCGCCTCGACGTTCATCGTCGGGGTCCTGCCGACTTCGGACAGTATCGGCTTGTCGGCCGCGGTCATTCTGATCGTGCTGCGGATGTTGCAGGGGCTGGCGCTTGGCGGCGAATATGGCGGCGCCGCGACCTATGTCGCGGAGCATGCGCCGGCGGGACGGCGCGGCTTTTATACAAGCTGGATTCAGACCACGGCGACGCTGGGTCTGTTCTTGTCGTTGATCGTGATCCTCACCACCCGTTATGCGATCGGCGAACAGGAGTTCCAGGCCTGGGGCTGGCGCGTGCCGTTCCTGCTGTCGATCCTGTTGCTGGCCGTCTCCGTTTGGATCCGGATGCAACTGGCGGAAAGCCCGGCGTTCCTGAAGATGAAATCCGAGGGCACGCATTCCAAGGCGCCGCTGAGCGAGGCCTTTGGCCAGTGGTCGAACGCCAAGGTCGCGATCCTGGCGCTGGTCGGGCTGGTCGCGGGTCAGGCGGTGGTCTGGTACTCCGGCCAGTTTTACGCGCTGTTCTTCCTGACCGCGACGCTGAAGGTGGATGGTCCCACGGGCAATCTGCTCGTCGCCTGGTCGCTCGCGTTGGGCACCGGCGGGTTCGTGCTGTTTGGCTGGTTGTCGGACAAGATCGGCCGCAAGCCGATCATTCTCGGTGGCTGTCTGATCGCCGTCGTCACTTATTTCTCCGTGTTCGGCTTCATCGCGGAGACGGCCAATCCCTTGCTGACCAAGGCGCAGGAAACGGTGAAGGTCGCGGTGATCGCCGATCCGGCCGAGTGCTCGTTCCAGTTCAACCCGGTTGGCACGGCGAAATTCACGTCCGGTTGCGACATCGCGAAGGGGACGCTGTCGCGCGCCTCCGTTGTGTACGCGCAGCAGGATGCTCCGGCGGGCACGGCGGCCACGGTGAAGATTGGGGACAAGACGATCGCGGTGAAAACCGCGACCTTCGGCAAGGATGTCGCGGAGACGCTGACCGCGGTCGGTTATCCCGCCGCGTCCAACCCTTCCGTCGTGAAGATGGCGCATCCGCTGGATATCTTCCGGGCGCAGCCCTTTAAGCTGGTGATGGCGCTGACGTTCCTGGTGATCCTGGTGACCATGGTCTATGGCCCGATGGCGGCGGCGCTGGTGGAACTGTTCCCGACGCGTATCCGCTATACCTCGATGTCGCTGCCTTATCATATTGGCAATGGCTGGTTCGGCGGATTGTTGCCCGCGACGGTGCTGGCGATGAACGCGCAGAACGGCAGCATCTATTTCGGGTTATGGTATCCGATCGCGATCGCCGCGATGACCGTGGTCGTCGGGGTGCTGTTCGTGCCGGAGACGAAGGATCGCGACATTTACGCCGGCGATTCCACGCGCCATCCGGGCGACCGGGAGGTGCCGTTCGAACCGATGGCGCCTGAGTCCTAACGCCTCTACCACCACTCCTGTCTTCACGCGACGCCGCCGGACCCTGGTCTGGCGGCGTTTTCGACTCGGCGGCGTGTTCGCGTTTTATTCCGCCATGTTGTAAAAGTTGGCGGACACCGAGGCGCGCTCCAGCAGCGCCCGCAACCGTGGATTGTCCTCGCTGTTGCGCTCCGTCAGGGTTTTCATGGGCACGAAGAACTCGTGCGCATGCGGTAACTGATGGCGGGCGAACCCCGCGTAGTGGTGATCTTTCAGTCCATATAGGACTCGCATTTCCCGCACCGGGATCGCGGCGGGCACTGTTGGTTCGTGCCGGAACACGCGCGTCGCCCGCCAGCGCGGTGTCGGGTCGTCCGGCGCCACGGCGGCGAGGAGCCAGGGGACCGGGCAGACCGCGAGCAACGAGTGCGTGCTCGGTGCGAAGCGGGAGCGCTTGTCCAGCAGGTTTTGCAGGGTGCTGCACGCCTCGATGGCGAAGATGTCGACGTATGCCTCTTCGAAAGTGCCTCCGAAGTTCAACCAGAGGCCGTCGGGAAGCGTGCGGAGTTTCGTGCTGCCGGGAAGTTTGAGAAAGGGATTGCTGATCCCGGCGTCCTCCGACGGCCGGCCGCGCAGCCAGCTTTCCTTACCACGGCGCGGCTTGAGCCCAGGCGGCCGTTGCGGCCACCGCTTGAGGCTCTCTTTGACCATCGTGTCGAGCACCAATCGATCCTTCATGCTCCCCCCGGCGGAATGGTTAAGAAATCGTATACAACCTATGGATGTATGTATCAGGGTTTCCGCATCCTATGGAAGAGGCTTTGCCGATTTTTCTCGATTTGACTCGAAAAAGAGCTTGCACCCCGATTCGACTCGCGCGGCGATGCATGGAGACCGCGACTCGCCGGGGTTTGGGCATTCGCTCGGAATGGCCTTTGCGGATGGCCCCGGCGCGGCTAGGTTCTTTTCATGCCCGTGTTGTCACATGTCGCGCGAAGGATCTGGTGGCAGCCTCCCCGGTCGCGAGAGCCTGACGTTCGCGCCGAGCCGCCGGGCGGTACCGGGGCAGCGGCGGCATGAACGGGCGGCGATTGCGTTACAATGCGTTACGATCTCTTGCCGCGGCCGCGACGGCGGTCTCGCTGCTGACGGGTCTCGCCGGACCGGCGAAGGCAGCCGCCTGCGACGATCCCCCGGCACCGGTGCGCGATATCATCGCCGACCGGTTTTACGTCGATACCGCCAGCTCCATCGCCGACAAGGCGATCATCGCGCGGAACAAGAACGCCCTGGCGACACTGGATCACACGCTGACGGCGATCCTGGCGATGGCCGACAAGGGGCTGGCCGGCGATCTCGACAGTGCCGTTTGCGCGACGCGATGGCTGGCGATTTGGGCCAAGGGCAACGCGATGATGGGGCTGATGAGCAGCCGTCAGGCCGAGGTGGAGCGTAAATGGCGCACGGCCGGGATGGCGGTTGGGTATCTGAAGGTGCGGGCGGCGGCGGATCCGGCCGACAGAGCGGTCATCGACGCCTGGTTCGACGGTCTCGCCGATCGGGTCGTGGCGGATCAGGGCTGGCCGGAGAAGCGCAATAACCATGTGTATTGGGCTGGTTACGCGGCGGGGGCGGTGGGCACGGCGACCGGGGCGGCGCGGCATATCGCGTTTTCGAAGCGCGCGTATCTCGCCGGGCTCAGCGACATCCGGCCGGATGGCACGCTGCCGATGGAACTGGCGCGGCGGCAGAAGGCGCTGGAATACCATACTTATGCGCTGGCGCCGCTGGTCATGGCGGCGGAGCTGGCGTCGCTTCGGGGGGAGGATTGGTACACCCAGGAGAACGGCGCGCTGCATCGTCTGGCCGCGCGTGTCCTGGCGGGACTGAAGGACCCGAAGGCCTTCGCCGCCTTGGCGCACGAGGCATCGGTGGATGTGCCGAAGGGGGGATTGCTGGGGTGGCTGGCGTTTTACCGCATCCGCTTTCCGGCCCGCGCCGAGGGGGGGCCGCCGGGTCCGTTTCGCTACCCGTGGCTGGGTGGCAATGTGACCGCGACGGCCAACGCGTGGGTGAAACGGTAGAGACGGGTGCTCCGCGCGGCGTGCGGTAGCATAATACCACACAAAGAAATCCTTGACGGGACGGGCTCTCCCGGCGATAAGCCGCGCCTTCATCCCTACGGACCGCACGAAACCATGCTCAAAACCACCCAATCGCTGAAACCGGCGGAGGTGCAGAAGGACTGGATCCTGATCGACGCGGAGGGCGTCGTTCTCGGCCGCCTCGCCGTCATCATCGCCAACCGTCTGCGCGGCAAGCACAAGCCGCAATTCACCCCGCATGTCGATGGCGGCGACAATGTCATCGTCGTCAACGCCGGCAAGGTCAAAATCACCGGCAACAAAGCGGCGAACGAGATTTTCTACTACCACACCGGTTATCCCGGCGGGATCAAGGGCCGCTCGATCCAGCAGCGCCTCGACTCGAAGCACCCGGAGCGGGTGCTGGAAAAGGCCGTGGAACGGATGATCACCCGCGGGCCGCTGCAGCGCCGGCAGATGAAGCACCTGCATGTCTACGCGGGGCCCGAGCATCCGCATGACGGTCAGCAGCCCGTGACGCTGGACGTCGGGGCACTCAATCCGAAGAACAAGAGGGGCTGAGCGCCATGTCAGAGAATCAAACCGGCACGCTGGCCGATCTGAGAGAGGCTCTGGCCGCCCGCCAGGCCGCCACCGCCGCGCAGGGCGGCACCGCCGCGCAAGACGCCGCCGATATGCCGAAACGGGAAGCCAAGCGCGACGCGTTCGGCCGTTCTTACGCCACCGGCCGCCGGAAAGAGTCCGTGGCGCGCGTGTGGGTGAAGCCGGGCAAGGGCGAGATCACGGTCAACGGACGCCCGGTCGTGCAGTATTTCGCCCGGCCCGTGCTGCGCATGCTGCTGACCCAGCCGTTCCTGGTCGCGGATCGTTACAACCAGTTCGACGTCGTTTGCACGGTCGTCGGCGGGGGCCTGTCCGGCCAGGCCGGCGCGGTGCGTCACGGCATCAGCCGGGCCCTGACCTATTACGAGCCGGAACTGCGCGGCATTCTGAAGGTCGCGGGCTTCCTGACGCGTGACTCGCGCGCGGTGGAACGGAAGAAATACGGTAAGGCCAAGGCCCGCCGGAGCTTCCAGTTCAGCAAGCGCTGATTTCGGTCCTTTTCGATATCGGAGAACCGGGCCTCGGGGGCATTGTTCCCGGGGCCTTTTCTTTGGGCGTGCCTGCTCTTTTGGCGTGTCCGCCGCGCCGCAACCACCCTGGCGCCCGGCGGCGCCCCGGGATACGACCAGCCAACAACCGCGGCACAATGGAGGACGCCCATGACCGACCGACTCACCCTCTACGGCAGCTTCACCTCCAGTTCCTCCTATAAGCCGATGCTGTTTCTGGCGCTGTCCGGCCTCCCCTTCAGTTTTCGGACGGTGAATCTGAAGATTGGCAAGCAGAACGAACCCGAACATCTAGGCCGCAACCGCTACGGCAAGGTCCCGGTGCTGGAACATCGCGGCCTGACGATTGTCCAGTCGAACGTCGTTCTCAGCTACCTCGCCTCCGCCACCGGCTGTTTCGAGGGCAAGACCGAGCAGGACCGCTGGACCGCGCGCGAGTGGCTGGACTGGGAAGCGGATCAGATCACCAACGTCGCCAAGGTCCGCCACTACAGCCGGTTCCGGAAAGTGGACCCGGCCGTCATGGACTATTTCCGCCCGCTGGCGGAAGCCGCGCTGGCCTTCGTCGACAAATCCCTGGCGGGCCGCGAGTGGCTGGTGGGCGATTCCATGACCATCGCCGATATCGGCTGCTGGGGCCGCATGGTGTTCATGGCCGAGGGCGGCCTTAACATTGAGACCTGGCCCAATCTGTTGGCATGGGCCAACCGCATCAAGGCGCTGCCGGGCTTCGCGCTGCCTTACGATCTGATCCCGTCCAAAGATCGCGAATACGATCCGGCCTGAACCACCCCGGCTTCCCGCGCGCCTGTCCCGGGGAACGGGCGCGGCGAAAACGTCCCGAGAAAACGGCGCCTTCGTCAAGGATTCAACGTGGCCATTCTGACCTTTCACCACCCGCCGCTCTCGTTCCCCGCGCATTTCGACATTCCACCCGACCGGACCGCGTGGCCGGACCCGCAGCCCTATCAGAACAAGACCCCAAACCGCCCGCGCGCGAAATTCAAGAACTGGAAAGACGCGCTGGCGCCAAAAACGCCCATCGCGAAGTCGCTGGTGGGGCTCCACGGCGTCTATATCCTGGTATTCGAACACCCCCATCCCGCCATTTTCATCGGTTTCACGGCCGTCGACACCGCCATACCGGACGATATCCTCAGCAGCCTCAAAAAACACCGGGTCAAGGTCACGGGCTCCCATGTCGGACAAACCCATGGGACGACAGGCGGGGTCGAGCATACCAAGATCTGGTCCGATTTCGCCGGGCCACGTTACCGCCGGTCGCGGGCACACGGGACGGAGGCCGACCTCTGCGAGGACGTGAGATTTACGTTCGCGACGCTGGATGCCCCGGACCCGCCGTCCGCGAAGGATCTCAAGGGCTTCGAGTATGCGTTGTCCCAGGGCGTGGCGCATCGGGCGGTTCTGAAACTGTTTTGGCCGATGGGGGTACCGCGGGTTCTGCCGCTAAGCCCAGGCCCGGCGCGGGTCGCGGGCTCCGGATCGCATATTCGCCTGCCGGGAGGGATCGAGATCGCGCTCTGATCCCTTGGCCGAAGGGAGCGGGCCGCGCGATCTGGCGCCCGGTTGACATCGCGAAGCGCCATCGTTGTGATCCGCGGATGCCCGCGCACGAAACGCAATTAAGACAAGCCTTCGCTTCGCACCAGCGAGGCCAACTCGCTGAGGCGGAGCGCTTGTACCGGAACGTCTTGCGGGAGCGGCCCGGCGATTTCGACGCCTTGCACCTCCTGGGCGTCCTCTTGTTACAGACCCACCACCCTGGGCCCGGCATCGAATCAATCGAAAAAGCCATCGGCGTGAACGGGGCCTCCGCCATCGTCCATTTCAATCACGCGAATGGACTGCGGAGTTTGAATCGCCTCGCGGACGCGGTCGCGAGCTACGACAAGGCGATCGCATTGGAACCCGGTTACGCCGACGCTCATGGCAATCGCGGCAACGCCTTACTGGCGATGAACCGCGCCGAAGCGGCGGTGGCGAGTTACGACAAGACGATCGCGTTACGGCCGGGCGATGCCACCGGTTACTTTAACCGTGGAAACGCGCTCACGATGCTGAGGCGCGCGATGGACGCCATCGCGAGCTACGACAAAGCGATTGCGCTCCGGCCGGATTACGCCGACGCCCATGTCAATCGCGGCACCACGTTGGTGGAACTGTTGCGCCCCGCCGATGCGCTCGCGAGTTACGATCGGGCCATTGCCATCAACCCTGGCCACGCCGAGGCTTTCAACAGCCGCGGCGCCGCCCTGACGGACCTGGGGCGCCTCGACGAGGCGGCCGCGAGCTATCGAAAAGCGATCGAATTGAACCCCGATCATCGGTCCGCCTTAAGCGGCGCCTGGGATGTCGCGCAAAAAATGTGCGACTGGCCGCGCGCCGCGGAGCTCGCCGCGACGGTTCGCGCGAACGTCGAGGAAAAGTCGTGGCACGCCGTGCCGTTCGCGATGCTGTGCGGTACCGGCGATGCGCGGCTGCATGCGCTGTGCGCCCAGCGTTACATGAAAGAGAAGATCCCCGTCCCGCCACAGCCCCTGTGGACCGGACCGGCGCGGGATCGCGGTAAAATACGAATCGCGTATCTGTCCGCCGATTTTCACGCGCACGCGACGGCGTTTCTGACCGCGGGCCTGTTCGAGTTCCATGACTCTGCGAAATTCGAGACCATCGGCCTTTCCTACGGCGCGCGAACACACGGCCCGATGCGCGAACGCCTGACACGGGCGTTCGATCGCTTCCACGATGTCCGGGCCATGGGCGACCTGGAGGTGGCCCGCTTTCTGCGGGCACAGGAGGTCGATATCGCCATCGATCTGAAAGGCCACACCCGCGACGCCCGGCCGGAGATCCTCGCCCACCGGCCCGCGCCGATCCAGGTGAGTTACCTGGGGTATCCGGGAACGATGGGCGCGGACTTCATCGACTATATCCTCGCCGACCCGGTCGTGCTGCCGTTCGACCAACAGCCCTGTTATACGGAAAAGATCGTTCACTTGCCGGAATGCTATCAGGTAAACGACGCCTCGCGAAAAATCGGCGAGCGCGCGCCATCGCGGCGGGAGGCCGGTCTGCCGGACCGGGGATTCGTGTTCTGCTGTTTCAACAATAACCTGAAAATCGCCGCGCCGGTCTTCGATGTGTGGATGCGGCTTCTGAGGGACGTCGAGGACAGCGTGCTGTGGCTGTTGTGCGACCATGCCTTGGCGGAACGCAATCTTCGCCGCGAGGCCGCCGCGCGGGGCGTGGACCCGGCCCGCCTGGTCTTCGCGAACTGGCTGCCGCCGGAAGACCACCTGGCGCGCCATCGGCTCGCGGATCTGTTTCTCGATACCTTACCTTACAATGCGCATACGACGGCGAGCGACGCGTTATGGGCCGGCCTGCCGGTTCTGACCTGCCGTGGCGAAACATTCGCGGGGCGCGTGGCCGCCAGCCTGCTCGCGGCGATCGGTTTGCCGGAACTGGCGACGGACAACCTGACGGACTACGAGCGTCTTGCCACTCGACTCGCGACCGATGCCGTGCTGCTCGGCCGGCTGCGCGAAACGCTGGCGCGCAATCGAACGACCCATCCGTTGTTCGACACGGATCGCTTTCGGCGCCACATCGAAGCAGCCTACACGACGATGTGGACGCTCTCGCGGCAGGGCGAACCTCCGCGAAGCTTTCGGGTCGAGGCCGCCGCTGCATAAAGCGGCATGCCAGCGTGCCAACGCCAATCCGCCGATGTGTGTCTTCGGCCGGTTCCCCGGGCGACCGCGACACCAATCCGCTTCCAGCCCCCGCCCCACCGGCCTATACCCCCCGCGTAAACCGCGTCGAGAAATCTCCTTTGGCCAAAGCCACCACCCGTTTCGTTTGCCAGGCCTGCGGCGCCGTCACCCCCAAATGGGCCGGCAAGTGCGAGACCTGCGAAGAATGGAACACCGTCGAACCCGAGACCATCGCCCCCCGCCCAGGGGCCGCGTCGAAAGGACCCGCGGGACAGAGCGTGACGTTCGTCGGACTCCTGGGCGACACCGCGCCTCCCGCGCGCGCCGTGACGGGCATCGACGAACTCGACCGCGTCCTTGGCGGTGGCCTTGTTCCCGCCTCCGCCATCCTGGTCGGAGGCGACCCCGGCATCGGCAAATCCACGCTCCTTCTACAGGTCGCCGCCCGCCTCGCCAAAACCGGCAAGCGGGTCATGTATATCTCCGGCGAAGAAGCCATCGAGCAGGTGCGTCTCCGCGCCCGGCGTCTGGGTGTCGCCGATTCACCGATCGAGCTGGCCGCGTCGATCAATGTCCGCGACATCGTCGCCAGCCTTGAAAGGGCGAAAGACGCGGCGCTGGTTGTCATCGACTCCATCCAGACCATGTGGCTCGACGCGATCGACTCCGCGCCCGGCACGGTGTCGCAGGTCCGCGCCTGCTCGTTCGAGCTGATCCGCGCCGCCAAGGCCAATAATTTCGCGCTGGTGCTGGTGGGCCACGTCACCAAGGAAGGCGGCATCGCCGGTCCGCGCGTGCTGGAGCACATGGTCGACGCCGTGCTCTATTTCGAAGGCGATCGCGGGCACCAATTTCGCATTCTCCGCGCGGTGAAAAATCGCTTCGGCGCCACCGACGAGATCGGCGTGTTCGAAATGACCGACGCGGGTCTGGCCGAGGTCGCGAACCCCTCCGCGTTGTTCCTGGCCGAACGGCGCGGCAATATCGCGGGAAGCGCGGTCTTCGCGGGGCTGGAGGGCACGCGTCCCGTGCTGCTGGAAATCCAGGCGCTGCTGGCGCCCAACCCCGGCGGCTCGCCTCGGCGTTCCGTGATCGGCTGGGATTCGAGCCGGTTGTCGATGCTGCTGGCGGTGCTGGAGACCCGCGCGGGCGTGCGGCTGAACATGACCGATGTCTGGCTGAACGTCGCCGGCGGGCTCCGCGTCAACGAACCGGCGGCGGACATGGCTGTCGCCGCCGCGATCGCCTCCGCCGCCTTCGACAAACCCACCGCGCCCGGCACCGTCTATTTCGGCGAAATCGGCCTGTCCGGGGAGGTCCGCCAGGTCGCCCAGGCCGAGGCGCGGCTGAAGGAAGCCGCCAAGCTCGGTTTCGACACCGCCGCCCTGCCCCGCCGCGTCGCGCATGGCAACCGGCGGCTATCGGCGCCCGAGGGTTTGCGCCTGGAGGAAATCGGCCACATCGCCGACCTGGTGGCCCGCTTCGCACCTGAAAACACGAAGGCGGGCTGACCGTGTCTTTTCACGCCGGACAAAACCCAGCAAAACGCCACCCGAGGCATGAAATGAGAGCAGCATGACAGCGGTCGATCTCGTCGTACTGGGGGTTTTGGCCCTGTCCGGACTGATAGCCTATATGCGCGGCATCGTTCGCGAGGTCCTGAGCATCGCGGGCTGGGTTGGCGCGGGCGTGGTCGCCATCAACTTCCAGCCGATGGCGCGGCCCTTCGTGGCGCAATACGCGCCGTCGCCCGAATGGGCCGATCCGGCCGCCTATATCCTGCTGTTCATCGTCTCTCTGATCGTGTTTTCGATTATTTCCAAGATGATCGGCAGCGCTGTGCGCTCCTCCGCGATCGGCGGGTTGGACAAGGGGTTGGGGTTGTTGTTCGGCCTCGCCCGCGGCGCGCTGGTGGCGATCGGTGTCTATATCGTCGGCGGGATGGCGATGCCGCCGGATCATTGGCCGGAGCCGGTCGCGAACGCGCGCACCTTGCCGTTCCTGTTCGAAGGGGCCAAGTGGGTGGCACAGAAGATCCCGGCGGAATACCGCCCCGTCGTGCCCATCCCGCCGGTGGCCCGCCAGGCCTCGGCCGAAAGCATCATGACCACCACGCCCGCCGGACGGGCGACCGACCTTCCCACGCGCCGGTGACAGGAACCCATTCGCATGGCTGATCCAACCCAGGTGACCTTTCGGGAAGCGGATGAAGAGGACGGATTCCATGAGGAATGCGGCGTCTTCGGCGTTTGGCAGGTCCCCGACGCCGCCGCCGTCACCGCTCTGGGCCTCCACGCGTTGCAACACCGTGGCCAGGAATCCGCGGGGATCGTCTCCCACGACGGCACCAAGTTCCATTCCCATCGCGGTCTGGGCTCCGTGGGCGACAATTTCGGCGACCAGAAGGTCATCGACCGCCTGCCCGGACGGATCGCCATCGGCCATAACCGCTACGCCACCACGGGCGACACGGTGCTTCGGAATGTCCAGCCGCTTTACGCCGACTTCGAGTTCGGGGGCTTCGCCGTCGCCCATAACGGCAATCTCACAAATGCCCATGTCCTGCGCCGCGCCTTGGTCCGCCGCGGCTGTCTGTTCCAGTCCACCACCGACTCGGAGGTCTTCATCCAGCTTATCGCCATCAGCCTTTATTCCACGGTCGTGGACCGATTGATCGACGCGCTGAAACAGGTGATCGGCGCCTATTCGCTGGTGGCTCTGTCCGAGCACGCGATGATGGGCATCCGCGACCCCATGGGCGTCCGCCCCCTCATTTTGGGCCGCATTGGCACCGAGGGCACCGGTGGCTGGGTTCTGGCCAGCGAGACCTGCGCGCTCGACATCGTCGGCGCCGACTTCGTCCGCGATGTCGAACCGGGCGAGATCGTGGTCATCGACGACCAGGGCGTCCACTCCATTCGCCCCTTCGCCAAACTGCCCGAGCGTTTCTGCGTGTTCGAATACATCTACTTCGCCAGGCCCAGTTCGCTGATGGAGGGCACCTCCGTCTACGAAGCCCGCAAACGCATCGGCCGCGAACTGGCGATCGAATCCGCCGTGGACGCGGATCTGGTCGTCCCCGTTCCCGATTCCGGCGTCCCCGCCGCCATGGGCTACGCGGTCGAAAGCGGCATTCCCTTCGAACTCGGCATCATCCGCAATCAATATATCGGCCGCACCTTCATCGAGCCGTCGGACCACATCCGCCATCTCGGCGTGAAACTGAAACATTCTCCCAACCGGCCCATTCTGAAGGGCAAACGGGTCATCCTGGTCGACGATTCCATTGTCCGCGGCACCACCAGCAAGAAAATCGTCGAAATGGTCCGCGCCGCCGGGGCGACCGAGGTCCATATGCGCATCTCCTCGCCGCCCACGACGCATTCTTGCTTCTATGGGATCGACACGCCGGAACGCTCCCAACTCCTCGCGTCGAGCCATACCGTGGCGCAAATGGCGGAGGTCATCGGCGTCGACAGTCTCGCATTCGTCTCGATCGACGGGCTTTACCGCGCTTTGGGCAAATCGGGGCGCGACGCGGAGCAACCGTTTTATTGCGACGCCTGTCTGACCGGCGATTATCCGATCGCGCTGCCGGATCAGGCCGACAACGCCGACCGGCAACTCAGTCTGCTCGCCGAAATCAAGTGATGCCGAGGCCGCTTACGGGCCATGTCGCCCTGGTCACCGGCGCCAGCCGCGGCCTTGGCGCGGCCACCGCCGTCGAACTCGCCGGCCATGGCGCCCACCTCGTGCTCGTCGCCAAAACCATGGGCGGGCTGGAGGAGACCGACGACGCCATTCGCGCCGCGGGTGGCACCGCGACCCTGCTGGCGCTGGATTTGCGCGAGCCGGACAAGCTCGAATCGATCGCGCCCAGTGTCTTCGCGCGGTTCGGACGGCTGGACATTCTGGTGCATTGCGCGGCCATTCTGGGGAAACTGACGCCCGTGGGACACGCCACCGCCGCCGACCGGACCGATGTCCTCGCCGTCAACACGCTCGCCGCCTGGCGCCTGATCCAAAGCTGCGAGCCGCCCCTGCGGCACGCCCCAGCCGGACGCGCCGTCTTCGCCACCGACGCCATGGCCGCCGCGCCCGATGCCTATTGGGGCGCCTATGCCGCCTCCAAGGCCGCGGCCCAAACGCTGGTGCTGACATGGGCGGCCGAGGTCGCGTCCACCAACCTGCGCGTCAACCTGTTCGATCCCGGCCCGATCCGCACCAAACTCCGCGCCGCCGCCTTTCCCGGCCAACCGCCGGACCGCGTGCCGCCTCCGGATGCCGCCGCGAAAGCCATGGCCGCGCTGTGCCTGCCCGCCGAAACCCGGCACGGCGTCCTGATCCGCCACGTGTAACCCGTTTGGAATAATTGGCCCGCCCTCCCCGTCTATGGTCCAGGACCACAGGGGAGAGGACCAATGTCGCTCACACGCCGTCATGCCTTGGGCGCCGCCGTCGTCGCGGCGATCGCGCCCACCATCGTCCGTCAGGGCCAGGCCGCGCAGCCGCCGGCCGCCAACCAGGCACCGGGCTTCTACCGCTTCAAGATCGGCGACCTTCAGGTCACCGCCATCAACGACGGTGTCGCCTTCCGCCCGCTGGACGGATTCATCAAGAACGCGCCGGAAGCCGAGGTCCGCCAGGCCCTGGCCGCCGCGTTCCTGCCATCCGACAAAATGACCATTCCGTTCACGACCCTGGTCATCAACACCGGGTCCAAGCTGGTGCTGCTCGACAGCGGCAACGGCGATCTGGGGGCGCCCACCACCGGCACCTGGATGGCCAACTTCAAGGCCGCCGGCTTCGATCCCGCCAATGTGGACACCGTCCTGATCAGCCACTTCCACGGCGATCACATCAACGGGCTGCGCCTGAAGGACGGCACAGCCGTGTTCCCGAAGGCCGAAATCCAGGTCCCCGCGCCGGAATGGGCCTTCTGGATGGACGACGCGAAGATGTCCGCGGCGCCCGATGGCATGAAACCCGCCTTCCAGAACGTCCGCCGCGTCTTCGGCCCGATCGCCAAAGACGTGAAGCAGTTCGAATGGGGCAAGGAACCGGTCACCGGTATCACCACGATCTCCGCCCCCGGCCACACGCCGGGACACACCGCCTTCGCCATCGCCTCTGGCAACGGCAAGCTGATGGCGATGTCCGACACCACCAACAACCCCGCTTTGTTCGCCCGCCACCCCGACTGGGCCGCGGTCTTCGACATGGACGGCGCGCAGGCCGCGCAGACCCGGCGGAAAATGCTGGACATGGCGGCGGCGGACAAAATGCAAGTGTCCTTCTACCACGCCGCCTTCCCCGCCACCGGCTTCATCGCCAAAGACGGCGCCGCCTTCCAAATGATCCCCGCCTCCTGGGCGCCCACCATCTGAACGCAATCCATCGCCGGCGGCCCACCGCCGCCGGCAAAGCGGGCTTTTGAAAGACCGATATATGACCGATATGGACATAAACATGGGCCATTCGCCCACCTCCCCGGCATATTCTCCGCCCTCGGGCAACGAAACCCTCCCGGAACGGCGCCTCGCCTTCAACGATTGGGACACCCTGACCCGCGTGCTGACCAGCAAACGGATGGAACTCCTGCGCCACGTCCGGCGCAACGAAACCGCGAGCATCCGTGCCCTCGCGAAAGCCCTGAGACGCGACTACAGCAATGTCCACGCCGATGTTCACGCCCTGGCCGCCGCCGGGCTTTTGATCGCGAACAAGAACGGACTGCGCGCGGATTACGATACGATCGACATGCGCATCGCGATCGCGCCATAACGGACGCGCCCAGAACCGGCAGCCGCGGCACCGGCGCGACGTCATCTCAGTCCCCGGGCGCCACCCCGTCCCAACGAAGGGGCGCAGGGACTTGATCCCGCTCCCGCCTCCGGCCTAAGCCACCGTCGCAACCCGGAGACCGAGTATGGACCAGCACGCGCCCTTCGCCGACCCGCACGCCGAAATCCGCGAGGAAGTCCGCAAACTCTGCGCCCGGTTCCCCGGCGAATACTGGCGCAAGCTGGACGCCGTCCGCGAATACCCCACGGAATTCGTCAAAGCCCTGACCGAAGGCGGCTATCTCGGCGCCCTGATCCCCGAGGAATACGGCGGCGCGGGCCTGCCCCTGTCGGCCGCCGCCGCCATCCTGGAAACCGTCCAGGCCGAAGGCTGCAACGGCGCCGCCTGCCACGCCCAGATGTATATCATGGGCACCATCCTCCGGCACGGCACCGACAAGCAAAAAACCACCTATTTGCCGAAAATCGCCACCGGCGAACTCCGGTTGCAAGCATTTGGCGTCACCGAGCCCACCAGCGGCACCGACACGACCTCGCTCCGCACCTTCGCCAAACGCGAGGGCGACCATTACGTCGTCAATGGCCAGAAGGTCTGGACCAGCCGCGCCGAGCATTCCGACCTGATGCTGCTGTTGGCCCGCACGACGCCGCGAGACCAAACCGAAAAGCGCACCGAGGGTTTGTCGACGTTCATCGTCGACATGCGCGAAGCCCTGGGCAAAGGTCTCACGATCCGTCCGATCCGGACGATGATGAACCATAACTCGACCGAAGTGTTCTTCGACAACATGATCGTCCCCGCCGAGAACCTGGTCGGGGTCGAAGGCCGCGGATTCCGCTACATCCTCGACGGCATGAACGCCGAGCGATTGCTGATCGCGGCGGAATGCGTCGGCGACGCGAAATGGTTCCTGAAGAAAGCGGCGGATTACGCGCGGGAGCGAAAAGTCTTCGGCCGGCCCATCGGGCAGAACCAGGGCATCCAGTTCCCGCTGGCCAAGGCCTACGCGCAAATGCGGGCGGCCGAACTGATGGTGCAGGCGGGGTGCGCGAAATTCGAGGCCGGTCAGACGCCCGGCGAGGAGGCCAACATGGCCAAAATGCTCGCGGCCGAAGCCTCCTGGGCCGCCGGCGAAGCCTGCATCCAGACCCATGGCGGTTTCGGCTTCGCGGAAGAATACGATATCGAACGGAAGTTCCGCGAGACGCGCCTGTATCAGGTGGCGCCGATCAGCACCAATCTCATTCTTTCGTATATCGCCGAACACGTGCTCGGCCTGCCGCGGAGCTATTGAGGCGCGGGCCAGGACGCGGCGGCGAAGGTTTTTTACCAACTGGCTGAAAGATTGACTCTCCGCCGGTTCGTCATCCCCCGACACGATCCTACGGTGGTCGTACATCCGCGGAATGAAAATTCGAAGTCAGGCACAACATCTCCTCGTCATCCCCCGACTCGATCGGGGGACCGGGAGCGGCATGAACCCGCTTTTCTGGCACTCCCGGCGGCCCGATCGAGTCGGGCCATGGCAAGGAGAGGGCGTGCCATGGGTCGATCTTTCGGGCGGCTGGTATTACCGCCACAAATCCGGGTCTTCGAACACGTCTTCGCCCTCTGGCGGCGAAATCCAACTGGGTCGTGTATGCGCGTCCGCCCGAAAAATACCGTCGGCGAGCTCGACGGTATTGAAATTCAGGGTGATGCCGGCGGGAAACCCGCCACACTGAACATAGGTACGCAACTGCGCCTCATGCACGGTGTCGAGCCGATCGACCGCTTCCACCTCCACCACCAGCCTGTCCGCGATCACGAAATCGACCTGGAATTCCAGATCCATCGGCCGCCCCTGGTATTCGGGCCGCAGCAGCCGGCCCCGTTCGAAACGCAGGCCCGCGCGCTCCAGTTCGATGGCCAGGCAGGTTTCGTAGGCGTCGTCGAACAACCCGGGGCCCGTGCGGCGATGGACCTCGGTGGCGCATTCGATCACGCACTGAATCAGCGAGGCGTCTTGTGTGGAATTCATGACCGGTCATCCCTGTTTCGCGGGAGTTTGCGCGCGGGTTCTTAATCGCGCGTAAAAATCCGGCCTTCGCTACCCTTTTTTTCGTTCCGCCCGTTCGACCGGCGGCGAAGGCTTGCCATGACCCGATCCCAATGCGACAGGACGGCCCGGGCGAAATCTCCGCCGTCCTGGCCACGCGGGACATCGAATACCTGGTTATGTGAGAGGGGTTCAAAGCATGGCGCCAAATAGAGTGGCCGGCCGGTGAAGCAGGAAATCCGGGCTCTGACCGCGCTGCGGGGGATCGCCGCGCTGGCTGTCGCGCTTCAGCATTTCTCGGCCGCGGCCCAGGACGCTGCTTCGGGCTGGATTCCGTCTTTGGCGCCGCACGGGTATATGGCGGTCGATTTCTTCTTCGTGCTCAGCGGGTTCATCATGGCGTACACGTACGCCGATGGATTCGAGAGGTTGGGCGCCCGCGCCTGGCCGGATTTTTTCGTCCGCCGCTTCGCCCGGATCTGGCCGGTGCAGGCCGCCACGGTGGGGGTTCTGGTATGCGCCGCCTGGCTCTTCCCCTGGTTGAGCGAACATCCCACCTGGCTGTCCCGGCCCGATTGGGGATGGGATTTGGCCGTCAATCTGGTCATGTTGCAGGGCTTCGGGATCGGCTACAATCTTAACGGTCCCTCGGCGACTGTCAGCCTGGAATTCGCCGCCTACGCCCTGTTTCCGATCCTGTTGGCGGTCGCTTTGAACCGTCGCGTGCCGGTCGCGGTTCTGGGCCTTGCCATCGCGGCGGCGGCGATCTGCTGGCAGGCCTCGATGGAGCCCCGGTTGGGCCTGGCTTCCCGCGGCGTCGGGAACCTGATCGTCCGCTGTCTGACCGAGTTCACTCTGGGCCTGGGCGCCTACCGCGTCTACCGGATGCCCGGCCTGAACTTTCTGGGCGCGGACTGGTTCGCCGCGACGCTGTCGGTGGGGTGCGTGGGCTCGCTGCTGCTACGTTACGATTTGCCGGCGGCGCTTATGTTCCCGGCGCTGGTGGCCGCGTTCGGACGCAACCAGGGCTGGCCCGCCCGCCTCGCCGGCGCGCGGTTGCCCTATTTTCTGGGCGTGGTGTCGTATTCGCTGTACCTGATCCACAATCCCATGAGGTTCGCGGAATTCGCCGTGCTCGGATACTTTCATCCCGCCCCGCTCGAACCGGCTCTGGCGCTGGCATGCGCCGCGTTGGGAGCGGTTTCGGCGATACCGGTGGCCTGGCTGGCGTATCGCTGGATCGAGCGGCCCGGACGCGATGTGTTCAGAGGCCTGATGTCGCGAAAACCGGCGCGGTGAGACAGCGCCCGCATTTAAACAAGACCCTGGGCCGCCGTGTCCGGCGGCCCAGATGTGCGTTGTCGCTTCAGGCCGCCGAACGCATCCCGCGCTGCCCTTGCGGACGCGGACTACGCCGGTTTTGACCGCCGGTATTGCCACCGCCGCCGCGCTTCCACGCCGGCTTCGGCGCGTCGGGACGGCCCTGGAAGTCCGCCGGGATTTCCCCGACGACCGGGATTTTGTCGCCCAACAGCCGCTCGATCTGACGCAGCGTGGACCGCTCCGTAGCGTCGCAGAACGCGATCGCCACGCCTTCCGCGCCCGCGCGCGCGGTGCGGCCGATGCGGTGGACATAGCTCTCGGGCTCGGCCGGCAGATCGAAGTTGATGACGTGGGACACGCCGGTCACGTCGATGCCGCGCGCGGCGATGTCGGTCGCCACGAGAACACGGGCGCGTCCCGTGCGGAAATCGCGAAGAGCGCGTTCCCGTTGCGGCTGGCTCTTGTTGCCGTGGATCGCATCGACCTGGATGCCCGCGCCTTCCAGTTTTTCCGCCACTTTATTGGCGCCGTGCTTGGTGCGCGTGAAGACGATCACCCGCTCGAACGCCGGGTCTTTCAGCAGTTCGGTGAGAAGCGCCTGCTTGCCGGAGGTCGGGACGAAGCGGACGGATTGTTCGATCTTCGGCTCTTTACCTTCTTCGCGAGCGATCTCCACCCGCACCGGATCGTTCAGCAGGCCGGCGGCGAGTTGCGCCACCTCGGCCGGCATCGTCGCGGAGAACAGGCAGGACTGACGCCGTGTGGGCAGCGCCGCGACGATCGCGCGGATGTCGCGAATAAAGCCCAGATCGAGCATCCGGTCGGCTTCGTCGAGCACGAAACGCTCGGCGGTGGCGATCGACAGCTCGCGGGTGTTCATCAGATCGCGGACGCGGCCGGGCGTGCCGATGACGATATCGGCGCCGCGGCGCATGTTCTCGCACTGCTTGTAACGCGACGCGCCGCCGATGATGACGACGGTCCGCATGCGCGATCCGGCCGCGAGGGTGCGGGCGGCTTCGTCGATCTGCAACGCCAGTTCCCGTGTCGGCGCCAGGATCAGCGCGCGGGTTTGGAACGGGCCGGGACGCCGGGGCGTCGCCAGCAGATGGTGCAGGATGGGCAGCACGAACGCGGCGGTCTTGCCGCTGCCGGTCTGCGCGATGCCGAGCAGGTCCTTGCCCGCGAGCAGCGGGGGGATCGAATCGGCCTGAATGGGCGTGGGAACCGTGAATTTATGCGCCGTAAGGGCGTGCAACAGGATTTCGGGCAGGCCGAGGCCCGCGAATGTCGAAGATGTCACGAGGGATGAGTGCTCCGGCACCGGGCATTCCGGTGCCTGTTGTCCATGTCCCAGCGCGATAAGTGGGGACGGACGGTCGGGAGATGAGTCAATCCGGGAAGACAGCCAGGCCAGACAGGCCCAGGCGTCAATCACGCGATCCTGGAATGACAGGGCGGTATATCGTTGTGCGCCGCCGCAATTGCAAGGGGAATCGTCGCGGCGGTGGTGGGCGTCATGAAAATGTCGCGGAAAGGTTGTGTTTTGGGCGCCGTCAGAGCGCCAGCATCGTCGCGATCCGGGATTTCACCTCCTCGAAAACCTCGTCCGGCACGCGTTCGATAAAGGCGGCGCCGCGGGCGGTCCAAGCGATGCTTTTCAACTGCTCGATCATCGCGAACCCCTCGGTCGCGGTGCCGGTTAAGGCGATCCGCGTGCGCCAGGGACGTTCGGTTCGCGTGACCGGACACACCAGCATCAGGCCCGTGGCGGCGTTGAACGCCGCGCCGGTCACGACCAGCGCGGGCCGGTTTTCGGCCTGCCCGCGACCTGCCTGGGCATCGAAATTCACCCAGACAAGATCGCCCGCGTCAGGCGCATGGTCCACTACCAGACCTCTCGGCCCGCCGGTTGTCCCCAGTCCATTTCGCCTGGTCCCTCGCCGGGCGTGAAACCTTCCAAGAGCTCGGCCATCGACATCCGTGGCTTCTTCACGGGCACGACGACCAGCCGATCGCCATCGACTTCCAGTTCGACACGCGAACCGGCCTCCAGTCCAAGCCGCGTCAGCATCGGCTTCGGGACCCGCAGACCGACGCTGTTGCCCCAACGATGCAATACCACGGACATGACCGGCTCCTCGCCATCCGGGATATACAATAGATATCCGACGCCGATGCCGCAAGGATGGAAACCCGCGCGGCTTGCGTCCCGCCTCGCCGGACGCCAGGCTCCCGAAAAACAGGGAGCACCCATGTCCATGAAACGCCGGAACTTCGTCGCCGCGACAGCCGCCGCCACCCTGCCGACCCGCTTCGCCATCGCCCAATCCAACCGCGAGCGCGTGCTGCGATTCGTGCCGCACGCCAATCTGACGTTGCTCGACCCGATCTTCACCACCGCGACTGTCACCGTGAACCATGGGTGGGCCATTTACGACGCGTTGTTCGGCATCGACAACCAGTTCCGTCCGAAGCCGCAGATGGCCGAGGGTTACACCGTGTCCGACGACGGCCGGGTGTATTTGATCCGGCTGCGGGATGGTTTGAAGTTCCACAATGGCGAGCCGGTGAGAGCCCAGGACTGCGCGCCGAGTTTGGCGCGGTGGGCGGCACGGGAGACGGTGGGGCAGACGATGGGCCGCTTCGTCGAGTCCTGGGGCGTGCAGGACGACCGCACGGTGAAAGTGACGCTGAAACGGCCTTTGCCACTGTTCATCGACATGATCGCGCGCGGCGGGTCTTCGGTCGGCTTCGTGATGCCGGAACATATCGCCAAAACCGATCCGTTCAAGGCGATCACGGAAACCATTGGTTCTGGGCCGTTCAAATTCGTCAAGGACGCCTTCGTGCCCGGCGCTTCCGTGCTTTACGTCCGCAATCCCGATTACGTCCCCCGTGCCGAACCCGCCGAATGGACCGCCGGTGGAAAAGTCGCGCATTTCGACCGGATCGAGTGGAAGATCATTCCCGACGCCGCCACCGCCTCCGCCGCGTTACAGGCGGGCGAGGTCGATTGGTACGAATGGGTGCAGGCCGATCTGGTGCCCCTCCTGCGCCGTTCCCCCGACCTCTTCATCGGGTCCGCCCATCGCCTGGGCATTAACGGCATCCTGCGCTTCAACCACCTGAACCCGCCCTTCGACCGGGTCGAGATGCGCCGCGCGATCATGATGGCGGTCAACCAGCCGGATTATCTGTCCGCGATTTCTGGCGACGACCCCGAGGGCTCCCGCGTCTGCCGGTCGCTGATCCCCTGCACGACCCCGGACGGACGGGAAATCTGGATTCCTGGAATGCCCGGCGATTTGAACAAAGCCCGCGCCGCGCTGAAAGACGCCGGTTACAACGGCGAGAAAATCGTGATCATCAATCCCACCGACCTGCCGCCGATCGGGCCGATGGGCGACGTGACCTACGATCTTCTTAAAAGGCTTGGCATGAACGTGGAAATGGCCGCCTCCGACTGGGGCACCGTCACGAAACGCCGCGCCAGCCGGGAGCCGCTGGATAAAGGCGGCTGGTCGATTCTGCACACGCTGACGCCCGGCCTGCCCACCAGTCTGCCTATTGGCAATCATTACATGCGCGGGCTGGGCTCGACCGGCTGGTTTGGGTGGTTTGAAAACAAGGCCATTGAGGAAATGGCGGAGGCGTGGATGCTGTCGCCCGATCCGGTGGAGCGTGGGCGGTTGGCCGATCGGATTCAGATGGAGGCGGCGCGGACGGTGCCTTCGGTGCCGTTGGGGCAGTTTCAGATGTATAATGCGTATCGGAAGGGGCTGTCGGGGGTCATTGAGGCGTTTGGGGCGCAGTTTTGGAATATTCGGCGGGGGTGAGGCGGCGGTCGCCAGTGGGCCGGTTCGATTGTGCGCGATGGGTGGAGAGATGATCCGGCCCTCGAATGGCAAGTCATGCGACGGAAAATAAGGCCTGTGAAATCAAGGGGCCGCGCGTCGCATCAGTCGATCTTATAGCGGGCGCGCGAAGTTCCTGAAATACGGTCGAAGGCGGCGTATCGGGGAGTCCTTGGCGCGCGGCCGATTTTGAGCTACAATGTAGCTCATAGAGAGTGGTGGCCATGACCGAGAATTCCGTTGTCCGTGCCCGCATTGACGAGGCGACCAAGGCCGAGGCGGCAACAGTGTTGGCCGCGATGGGACTTTCTTTGTCCGACGCCTTCCGGTTGCTGCTGAAGCGTGTCGCCGCCGAGAAGGCTTTGCCGTTCGAGCCGCTGGTGCCGAACGCTGAAACCATCGCGGCCATGAAAGAGGCGCGCGCCGGAGGATTGCCGAGCTTCAAAACAACCGCCGACCTGATGCGGGACCTGAATGAGGACGATTGAGCGCACCAGCCGCTTCAAGCGTGACTACCGCCGCGAAAAATCTGGCCTTCATGGCAAGACGCTCGACGCGTTCCTGCTGGCCGTACTCAATCTGCTCGTTCTGGATGCGGTACTGCCGCGACGATATTTCGATCATCGGCTGTCGGGCGACTGGGAAGGATTTCGCGACTGCCACATCAAACCCGATCTGGTCTTGATTTACGAAAAGCCTGACGCGGAAACGTTGCGGCTTGTTCGCATCGGTTCTCATAGCGAGATTGGTTTGTGAATGACGGCTGCGCCCGGGTCGGCACCGGGGACCAGAATTCGGCGATTCTGCTTGCCGCATTGAAGAAGGCGGGGTGCAAGACTGTCAATCAGCGTTGAATAGTTTCCAGGTCACAGCGCCCAAAAGTTTCCAGTTGGTCAGCCCGATTTCGTTTGTTTTTTGCGCTGCTTGAAGCGGAAGGAATCGTTCCCGGTTTCCAGGATGTCGCAGTGGTGGGTAATGCGGTC
>CANJJS010000041.1 GCA_947474705.1 Acetobacteraceae bacterium
AAGGACGCGGCGGCTTTGTCGCGCCCCGACAATCAACCAGCGACATAACGCTTGCCAACGACAATCGGCGAGAACACCATGAGATCGTCGCGATTACCAAACGTCATCCTGTTTGTCGCTGATCACCATCCAGATTGTCGCGCTACACGTTGCTGCCGCTACCTGGGCCCACAAGTCCACAGACGACGGTGACGGACTGGCAGGTCACGCCGTTCAAAGGACCCGAAATTGAAGCCGGATTGGGGCACGATACCGTGTTTCGAGCGATCTGCGGACCCGACGTCGAAACAGTTAGAAGCGGCAATAATGTCACAGATTACCGACCGGCCCCAAGGCTGAAACTCGTGGGTGAGTTGCCGGTCAACTCGTTGGAGACAAGTGCTCCGCCGTTCAAGGAACTGATCAGGGATTTGGGCCGGTATTCGGATTTATTTGTCAGCAATCTGTTTGACGGCGAGAACCCGTTACCGCACGGTGTCTGGGTGATCTGGAAGTTCGACGATGCGCCGGTAGCGGGGAAAACCATTCCCAATGAAACCGCGTCCCGTTTGGAATGGGCGTTGCCTTTGACGAACTTCTCCAACCGCAAGAACCTGTTGTTCACATTCATGGTGAATCGGGAAAACCGCACGTTCCGCTTCGCCCTCGATGGTCCGGTTTTCGTCGACCTCGTGTCGCGTTGCGTGGCGGAAGCAAATAGTCTTGCCGCCGATATGCGTGCGGCAAATCCACCGAAATAGAGGCGCACAAGACAGGGGAGATTGAATTCGTTCTTTTTCGAAATATTGGTAAGGTACCGCTTGGCGCCCTGTGCGAATGGCTGCCGATGCGCCAGACAAGGAGATGCGTTATGCCATTATGCGAATACAGTCCGGGGGTAGTTGTTCGTCGATCCCTTATCATCGTGGGGACGCTGCTCCTCGCGGGATGCAGTGCTCAGGAATTCGCGGACTTTAACCGGTGCTCCGACGCGGCATCGAGGGCGCATCCGACTTTTTCCTCGCGTTACGCCACCAATCCCAAACAGGATGCCTATTTTATAAAATGCCTGGAACAGGCGCAGGCAAACGAAAATAAGAATGAACTTCTGCGTCCCCTTCTGGCACGTTCCCGTGCTGGCGATGTGTTTGCGGCGTATGAGATCGCCGCGATTTATGAGGCCGCGGCGCACACGTACGACAAAACGGGTCGCGGTGACCCGGGGGACAGGGCGGCGTCAATGGTGTGGTATAAAGCAGCCGCCCAGGCTGGGCATGGGCGTTCGGCCAGACTTCTTGGCCGCCTCGCCACCAGCGACGCGGAGGCGCTGAAGTGGTTCGATCTCGCGGCAAGCCGGGGTGAACCTGGGGCGGCGGAGGACTCCGCGCGAATTCGTGACAAGATAACAGCGCAAAGGGTGGCGGAAGCGCGCGCGGCGGCTGATCGCATGAGAGCGGAGGCGGCCGCGGCAAAGGAAGCGGCGCGATTAAAAGCCGTCGCGGCGGCGGAATGGGAGCGCGGTGCTCCGGCGCGCGCCTTGGCGGAGCAAACCGAGCGCGATCGCCAGGCTCGCGAAGTCGCAGCGGCGGCCGAGGCGCGAGAACGAGTAGAGGCCGCACGTGTGCGCGAAGCGGCGGAATGGGCCGCGTTGCCGGAGGAGGAAAAGGAGCGCCGCTTGATAGCTCTCGCCGCTGCCCGGATACAGCAGTGCCAATCGTCCTGTTCGTCGTATCTCGGTTCGTGCCGTAGCAGTAATACAAGGACAGGTGGGGCTGCGTGGATAGGTGCAGGCGGCTATGGCGGCGGATTTGGATCCATGATGGCTGCCGGACGGGCGTCAAGAAATTGCGATGGCGAGTACTCAAGCTGCGTTGGTTCCTGCCGGTAAGCTGGCCGGACATTGGCGATCGACCCGTTCGGGGACAGGATGAGGCTTCGGGCTGAGATGTAGCGTCCTCGCTTTGAAAGTGAACTGGTTGTTTCCAACAAGAGGGCAGAGCATGTTTCAATGCGCGCGAACGGCAAGAAATGTCGGTATCGGCCATCGAAGGTCACTGCGCCATGTGGTCTACGCTGCGGTGTTGGTCTTCATGGCCATCCCGGACGTTGCGTTCGGCGACGATGAAACTCCGGAAAATGCGCTAACACGGGGTATACTCGTAACTGACTGGCTCACGAAGCCGAGCCCAGGGATCGTCGCAAAGCCGGTTTACGATCCGGATACCGGCCGCATCGCGGTGATCCGGGCCGTATGCCGTCCGAAAATCGCCCCTGTGCGAGTTTCCATCGGACCGGTTTTGGCCTTGGCCGGTCACGAAGGAAAAGGAACGTCGGTCGTTTTGTCGGCCAGGTTCGCAACTGAATCTTTGGAACGGGTGACGGTTGGTTTAACCGAGGTGACAGGCTCCAATATCAACAGGATATTTCGCTCGCTTACAGGACCGGGTCCATCGCCGATATCGACACTCATGGGGATTCCGGTTTCCTATTATTTCGACACCGAGAAAAAGATCAGCGAGACAGTCCGAGCCAGAAGCGGCTATCGGGTCGCGATCGGTATCCCGCTGGAGGCTTTCCAAAACCAGTGGATGCTGACCATTACGCTTCCCGTTGAGGGAGAAGACATACGATTTCAAATGCCATTGAAAGTGCCGGACGGGGTCGCGCCGTTCAATATTCCGGTCTTCGCGGCGTTTCTTCGGGACTGTGGCACGGCTGCGGGCAAAGAGATTGCCGCTCTGGAGCGAGACCGGACCGCCCAGGGCGAGGCCTCTAAAGCCAAAGGCGACACCGCCTTACGCGCGTCGGACTTTGTTTCCGCGACGGTTCATTATACCGACGCCGCCGCGCGCGGCGTGACGAACGAGGCGATTGTCATGGAACTTGGCCGAATTTATTTGGAGGGGTTGAACGAGGTACACGCCATCGACTCAAATGGAGCGTCTTGGACTGTTACTGAAACCGGGACGGCCTGGGCATGGTTTCGTTATGATGCCGATACATACAGGAACCAGAAGGCTCTCGAAGCACTTTGCCGTATGACGCGGAATAAACAGACGCCAAAAGGGGTGGCGATCCCCGATGGGTGTGCTCCGGCCGCTCAGTGATATCTTGAACCCTGCCTATGCCGGCTCGAATTGGTACGCACGGGCGCCGACACGAGGGGCGGAGCGGCGGACAAATTATTCCGCACTGGGTGATAGTGAATGCGCTGCAAGTGGTTTCTGGATTTGGATGGTCATGCGCAATCATCCGCGACTGCGGCCGACACAAGCCCCCTCACCGGGCCGCCTGCTCCAGCAACAGCACCTGGCGCTGGTTGTCGATCGACCAGGACCGGAACCGGCCCAGAAAACTCTGCCCCAGCAACAACGGACTCCGCGCGGGCGCGACATGCGCGCTCACGTTCTCCACCCGCTGGCCCCCGACCTCCAACACCTTCAACCGAAACGTCGCCGCCAAGGACCGGGTCCCGTCGGCGGTCACATAAACCCGCCGGCCCGTGAAATCGCCGTCGGTCAGCGTCCCCGTCCGCCGCAAGGCCTCGACCGCGTCCTCGGGAATGCTGACATCCGCCGCCCCGCTGTCGACCGCGAAATGCAAGGTCAGCGCATCGTTCACCCGCGCCGGCGCGACCAATATCCCGCCCGCGCGCGAAAGCCGGATCGCCTGCGTTCCGCCCCCTCCCGCCGCCACCACCCCCACTCCCCCGGGCTCCATCCCCCCGGGCCCCACGCCCCCCGGCGTCCCCACCCCTGGGCAGGCCGCCCGCATCGCCGCCTGCGCCGCCGCGAACCCCCGGGAACTGAACGTGTCGCTCACCGCCGCGCCGCCCGGCCCCGGACCCGTCGCGACGATCCGCTGAACCCCGGGCTCCGACAACGCCGAGACCGCCTCCGCGCCATTGCCCGGAAACGCCCGGTTCTGGGCCGTCGCGAACAACAGAGTCGCCGGGCCCGCGCGCACCGTCACCGCCGCGTTCGACGCGAACACGAAACCCGCGTCCAGCCGGATCGTATCGCCGCCGTTGCGGCCTCGCGTGGCCCACAACATCACGGGCCCGCGGTCCGGCAGCGCCGGCGTGGAGTCCAGGGCCCGTGTGAACGCGTAGCAAAGCGTTTGAAACGACGCGGTCTGCACCGCCGCCGTCCAGTCGTCGAAATGGCCGATGACCCGGGGGGGGGATGTCCCTGGTTCCGCCGGTTGCGCCATGGCGGCGGCGGGTGCCAGCAGAGCCAGTGCCGCCCAGCTCCGGACGCGCCGCGCGGGGGGCGGCCGATGTCGAATGCCATCCATTCTCCCGGGGGTAACGGGCGGCTGGTTTCGTCCGGGTGTCCGGCGGCGCCTTTTCGGGCCCAGAGTTGCGTTTCTCGCGGGTTAGAGGCAGTTTCCGGCCACTTCCTCAGACCTTGAACGGAAACACGACCCATGGATGTGAACGCGAGCTCGACTGTGTCCCAGGCCCAGGCGCTGAATCTTCGGTATGGCGATGGTGGCGAACCGGCGGTGCAGGGGCCCTGGAACGATGTGATCGCGACGCTGCTGTCGCACCGCTCCGTCCGCGGCTTCCTGCCGGACGCGCTGCCGGCCGGCACGGTGGAAACGCTGGTCGCCGCCGCGCAGTCGGCTTCCACCAGTTCCAACCTGCAGACCTGGTCGGTGGTCGCGGTGACCGACCCCGCGAAGAAGGCGGCGATGGCGAAGATCGCCAACAACCAGAAGCATATCGAGCAGTGCCCGGTGTTCCTGGTGTGGCTCGCGGACGTCTCCCGCAACGAACGTCTCGGCGCGGCCGAGGGTGTGACGCTGGAAACCATCCCGCATTTCGAGACCTATTTGGTCGCCGCGATCGATGCCGCTCTGGCCGCGCAGAACGCCACCGTCGCCGCTGAATCCCTGGGCCTCAACATGGTCTATATCGGCGCGCTGCGTAACGATCCGGCCGAGGTCGGGCGTCTGCTGAACCTGCCGCCGGGCGCCATGGGCGTGTTCGGCATGTGCGTGGGTTATCCGCTCCCGACCGTCACCAACGAAGTGAAGCCGCGCCTGCCGCAGTCCGCGATCCTGTATCATAACGAATACAGCACCGCGACCGAGGCCGCCGACCGCGCCGCTTACGACAAGCGGATGGCCACGTTCTCCCAGCGTCACGAAATGACGCAGGACACCTGGACGAAGCGGGTCATCGGCCGGATGCAGAAGATCGCGGCCATGAGCGGGCGCGACAAGCTGGTGTCGATCCTGCACGGGATGGGTTTCCCGCTGCGCTGAAACGAAAACCTCCTCCGGCGCGGTGTCGCGCGCCGGAGGAGGTGTTGTTTTCGGAAGCGTGGGGTGTGCTGGTTCGTTACGGTATATCGCCGTTCGTTAAGGGCGGCCGCGAAACCTGGCGATGCCGAACGCCCCCGCGGCCGATCCGCCTTGTGGCGCCAAACCCGGGCCGGCGGAGCCCCGATTTACGGGGAACCTGGCGCATACCCGGCGATCGGCTACGCTGGGACGCCGTTCTTACTCCTCCGGATGGTCCTCGGAATAATCGTCGAACCAGTCCAGCATCTCTTCCATGAAATCGGGATCCTCCGTCAGCCGGGTCGCGATCGCCACGCCGAGCAGCTTCGTCATCGGCAGTTCTGCTTCCTCGTCGTCCGTTTCCGGCTCTTCCGTCGACTCGATCCGTACGATCAGCCGGTCATCCTCCTTGCCGATGACGATGGCGCATTCATCGTCGCCAATATTGATGGTCAGGCCGCTCATTGTGTGTCTCCAGTCAGGCCGCGAAAGCCGGTGATGGCGGAGCGGGTCAGGCCCGCCCGTAAGTGTCCTCGATACGGACGATATCGTCTTCGCCCAGATAGGCGCCGGACTGCACCTCGATCAGCGTCAGCGGTATCCGGCCCGGATTCTCCAGCCGGTGGGTGCAGCCCAACGGCAGATAGACGCTTTGGTTCTCGCTGAGAATATGAGTTTCCGCGTCGCGGGTGACTTTCGCGGTGCCGTTCACCACGACCCAGTGCTCGGCCCGATGGTAATGGCTCTGCAAGGACAGCTTCCCGCCGGGCGAGACCACGATCCGCTTCACCTGAAACCGGTCGCCCGTGGCAAGGCTCTCGTAATACCCCCAGGGACGATAGGTCCGGTTATGCGCCACCGCCTGCTGCCGGCCCGCCGCCTTCAGCCGATCCACCACTTTCTTCACGTCCTGGGCGTTATCCCGGTGCATGGCGAGCGCGACGTCGTCCGTCACCACCACCACCACATCCTTCAACCCCACGACCGCCGTCAGCATCCCATCGCTGCGGACATAGCAGTCCCGGGAGGCCTCCAGCACCACATCCCCAATCGCCACATTCCCCGCGGCATCTTTCTCGCCCAACTCCCACAAAGCGCTCCAGCTCCCGACATCGGACCAGCCGATATCGGCCGGCACCACCGCCGCCTCGCGCGTCCGTTCCGCCACCGCGTAATCGAGGCTGATCGACGGGCAGGACGAAAACGCTTCCACGTCGAGCCGGATGAAATCCAGATCGGTCTGCCGCCCGGCGACCGCGGCGCGCACGGGTGGCAGCACCTCCGGCGCGTGCAGTTCCAGTTCCCGCAGCAGGGCGCGCGCGGTGAACACGAACATGCCGGAGTTCCACAAATGCCGCCCATCGGTGGACAAACGTATCGCGACCTCCGCCAGCGGCTTCTCCACGAAGCGCGCGACCGCGTGCACGCCGGGCGAGTTCGGCAGCACGTCCCCGATCTCGATATACCCGTATCCCGTTTCCGGCGCCGTCGGCCGCATGCCGAACGTGACGATCTTGCCGGCCCGCGCGGCCTCCGCCGCGGCCTGAAGCGCGCGATGCAGCGCCGGCGTATCGGCGATGGAGGCGTCCGCGGCCATCATCCACAGCACCGCGTCCGGATTGTCCTCGGCGATCAGCACGGCGGCGGCGGCGATCGCGGGGGCGCTGTTGCGGCCCACGGGCTCCAGCACGATCCGCGCGCCGGCGACGCCGATCTCTCGCAATTGCTCCGCGATCAGGAATCGGTGGGCCTCGTTGCACACCACCACCGGAGGCGCGAACCCTGCCCCATTGGCGCGCAGGACCGTGTCCTGCATCAAGGAGTGCTCCGACATCAGCGGCCAGAGCTGCTTGGGAAAGCTTTCGCGCGACACGGGCCAGAGACGCGTGCCGGAACCGCCGGACAAAACAACCGGGACGATGGGAGAAGTGCTCATGCGCTTGGGTTTGCCTCAATTGGGGGAAGCTGACCACCGTCAGCGTATCCTGAGCCGGATGACAATCCTGTTTCGCGGCGCCTATCGCGGGGTGAACACGACCTGGGGCGGCCCGCCGGGGACGAGGATCGTGCTGGACCCGTTGCCGTTGTCGCGTAGGATCCCGTTGGCCGCCACGCCGGGCAGCGCGACGATCGCGGCCGAGCCGCCGATCGATCCCGTCACCATCGCCGGTCCGTTTGACGTCTGCACCGCGGTGCCTGGGGCCGGCAGCCCCGAGGGAACCGGCTGGGCGTACGCGGCAGCGCAGGCCAGCGCGGTCAGGACGGCGCTGGCCAGAATGGCGAAGGCGGGGAGGGCGAAACTGGGGCGTGACGTGCCTGGCATGGGTGTCCTTCCTGGCCGGGCCATGCGCCGCGAGATACGAGGCATGGGCTGCCGGCCCAGGCGCGCCGCGCCAAGGAGAGAGAGGTGGCACGCCCGCCCGCTTGCAGATGGCGTTGCCGCCGCCGGTTTCAATCGGCGAAGACTCAGACCTTGATCATCGGGCAGCCGCCGTCTTTCAACGGCCGAAACGCCTGTTCCGTCGGGATCGTTGCTTTCAGTTTCAGCAAATCCCAAGGACCTTTCGACTCGGACGGCGATTTCACCTCGAACAAATGGATTGGATGGATCACGCGCCCGTCCTCGCGAATAAAGCTGTCCCCGAAGATCGGGTCCTTCGGCGGGTTGGCGCGCATCTGGGCGATGACGTCGCGGCCGCTCGCCTTGGCGCGGTCCACGCCCATGGCCGCCACCGTCTTCAAATAGTGACTGACCGCCGAATACTGGCCCGCCTGCGCCGAGTTCGGCATCGCCTTCGTCTGCATCCGCGCCTGAAACCGCTGCCCGAAGGCGCGCGTCCCGTCGTTCATGTCCCAGTAAAACGGCTCGGCGAGCCGCACACCCTGCGCCACTTCCAGCCCCACACTGAAGATGTCGTTAATCAGCAGGCCCGTCCCGACGATCTTCTTCCCGGCCTTGACGAGCCCGAACTCGACCGCCTGCTTGATGCAGTTCACCGCGTCGGTGCCGCCATTGGCGAGGCCGACGACCTTCGCCCCGCTCGCCTGCGCCTGGAGCAAGAACGCGGAGAAATCGGTCGTGCCGGGGAAGGGATGGCGCGCCTCGCCCTTGACCGTGCCGCCGCTTCCCTTGACGAAACTCATGCAATCCGCCGCCAGCGTGTGGCCGAAGGCGTAGTCGGCGGTGAGGAAGAACCAGGAATCGCCGCCGTCCTTGACCGTCGCCTCGACCACCGCGTGCGGAATGCCCCAGGTGTCGTAAACCCAGTGCAAATGGTTCGGTCCGCACTTCGCGCCGGTGACCATGGACGAGGCCGCACCGGTGAAAATCGCCAGCTTGTCCTTCGCCTTCGCCATGTCCCCGATCGCATACGCCGCCGAGGACAGCGGCACATCCGTGAGCAGATCGATGCCCTTGTTGTCGAACCAGTCGCCCGCGATCGCCAGCGCGACATCGGGTTTCAACAGCAGATCGGCCGAGACCAGTTCGACCGCGATCTCCGGATGCGCTTTCTGGAAGTCCTCTACCGCCAGGCGCGCCCCCAGCACCGACCCTGGACCCAAAAGCGCGGAATAGGTGCCGGCCATGTCGGTCAACACGCCGACGCGAATGGTTTTGTCGGCGGCCCGCGCCGGCCGGGCGGAGAGCGCCGTGGCGGCACCGGCCGCGAGAACAGCGCGGCGGGAGAGCTTATGGGTCATGTTTCCTCCGTGTTGGGGCGCCGGGTTTCCGGTCGTGTGGGCGGCAGTATGGCGGTGGATGCGGGCGCGCGCCATGGGCCCGTCCAGAGAACTCGGACTTCGAATTTGCTCGAAGTCCAATTCCCTCTTGCCCGGCGTTGGGCCAGGTGTTTCCACGGAATGGCGTTCGAAATCCGTCTGGGTAAGGATGCCATGGAAGACTTCGCCACCTGCCGGGAGGGGCTTGAAGACCCTCGGACCGGCAACGGAACCGAGCGGATAACGGGCCGAATAACCTCGCCGCATTTTTTTGGCCTATGGCACTGATCGTGGTTCAACAAGGACATGTCGCAAGGGTCTCGCCGAGATAAGTTCAAACGGGATTCCTGGGACGAAACCCATCTCCGAACCTTTCTCGGATTATTTTGACTTGTGAACTGCGATCGCCGTGCAGCGCCAACCCCCCGCAACGTATCCGGCGTACGTTGTAAGCACGCCCTGAGCCATTTTTTTGGTCAACAGCGCGACGGACTGGCCATCGGCGTCGCGTTCGCAATGCACCTGGTGCCTTCGCGCTGGAAACGACGCCACGCCATTCAGAGTGTGCCATTATTGTTCGCGCCGGCGATTTTCGCCAACTCCTGGATTTGGCCGGCTCCGCGAACAAAAATGCGTTGCCGTAACGGCGATCGCCGTTTCCGCCGTAACCGATATTTTTCCAGGCGACATGCCCAACCTGAAGGATGTCGAATTTCGCGATCATGCGGCAGCTCCCCGGATTCACCGGTGAGTGTGTTCCCCATCCCCTGGGCTTTCGCCGGTGCCCCAGCGGCGTGACGGCGGGCGGTGCCGCGCGAAAAGGCAAATCGCGATCGAGTCTTTCGCGCCGGGATATCTGGCCGTGGCCGCTTTGTCTGTAACACGCAAGAATATGTCGTACTTGCGTATATTCTCGATTTGCGTTGCACCGCCGCGGCGGATCGGCGCAAAGCTGCCGGTGCGGTCCACGAGGCCGACAACAGCGGAAATTCTGGATAAACAGAATTTTTACGCTCATTATTGGATGTTCGAGAGTTTATCGAGATCGCGCGCGTTCAATTCCGGACGCGATGGATTTCGCGTGCCTTGTTCGCGACGCTGGCTCCAAGGCCGGTGCTCCGCGCCGGCGCGGATTTTAACGGCGATGGCGACGCCGCTTCCCGCGCAAGGGCGCGGTTGGCGGAGCGCGCCATTTAGCGAACAGGAGCAATGGCCATGCCTGTCGAGCAAACGACACCGAACGCGATTCCGAAGCCTTGGGGCATGCGGGACATTCGTCCCTGGTCTGGTCAGGCGCTGGATGGAGAGACCATCGGCGAGATCGTGTTCGAACGTGAGTCGGAAAGCGTGGCGAATTCATCGTTGTGTTTGAAACTTTTATTCGCGGCGGAGCCACTTTCCATACAGGTTCACCCGGACGATCAATATGCGAAGACAATGGGTTTGACCGGCGGAAAAAGCGAAGCCTGGTATGTGGTCGCGGCGGAGCCTGGCGCGCGCATCGGGATCGGCCTTACTCAGCATCTGAACCGGTCGCAGTTGCGGCGGGCCATCGCCGACGGTTCGATCCGGGATCTTTTACTTTGGCGAAGCGCCTCGGCGGGCGAAAGCTACTATATTCCGGCCGGGACCGTGCATGCCATCGGCGCCGGGTTGGTCATCGCCGAAATTCAGCAGCGGATCGATGCCACTTTCCGGCTATACGACTATGGCCGCGGCCGGGAGCTTCATTTGGATCGCGGAATGGCGGTCGCGCGGGCGGAACCTGTCCGGGGTTTGGTCGAGCAGTGCCGCCTGTCTGGCGCGCGCCGGTTACTGGCGGCTGGCGCGGGCTTCGTTTTCGAACGGCTCGATCTTCCGCCGGCCAGCAACTGGTTGCTGGATACGTCGAATGAGACCTGGCTGCTGGCGTTGTCGGGGGCGGCGGCGGCGGGCAACCTGCGGCTTGCCACCGGCGACGCCGTTTTCGCGGCCGATGGCACGGTGCACCTGCGGGCCGGGCCAAAAGGGCTGGTGGCGCTTGTGGGATACGCGCGAACCGAGCCCTATTGTCACTTATTGCGCACATATAGCGAGAATGGCCGGGACCTGGAGGACGATCCGAATGAGGATCAGGTGATGGCCTGTTACGCAGGCGCAATGAGGGCATTCATGCGGCAGCGGCGGGAGCTCGCGTCATGACGCCGTTCCGCCGCATGGTGTTCGTGGGCGACCACCTACCGCGTCAATGCGGGATCGCCACGTTCACGCACGGCATTCACCGCGCGGTCGCGGCCGCGCGGCCCGATCTGGATACCGGCACGATCGCGATGACGGCGCCGGGCCATCGGCACGACTATCCGCCATGTGTCTTGTTCGAAATTCGCGAGGAGGTGGTGGCGGACCACGCGCGGGCGGCGGAGTTTCTGTCGGATATCGACACGGATCTTGTGTGTTTACAGCATGAATACGGCATTTTCGGCGGCGAGGCCGGCGGACATATCGTCGAATTGTTGTCGCGTCTGACGATGCCGGTGGTCACGGCCTTGCACACGGTCCTGGCCGCGCCGGCACCCGCGCAACGCCTTCCGCTGGTTCCTTGGCCATAACGATCTGGCGATCGCGCTGGCCGATCCCACGAATGGCCGCCGCGCGGATGGTTTGCATCCTGGCGGCCGCAACGAAAACACGGGTGCTGAATCAATGTTGGCCTGTTCGATGAGTCTCGCGGAACTCCGCTCGCTCAACCGCATGGCGGGTCCGCCGGTGGAACAATCCGCGTGGCGGGCGACGCATGCCTGACGTGTCTCCGGCGGAAGCCGAACGCGATCCGCCTTGGTTCATTCGTCATAACTGCGTGCTTCGCCCCGATCCGGCGCGGGCGCTCGCGCTTCGTTTCCGTCCGGCGGTGGAGCCGCGCGATCTCAATCCGCTCGACCGGCCGCGGGTCAACAATATCGTCGATCGGGTCGTGGCGCTGCCACCGGACACCGTGGAACGGGAACTGGCATCGGTCATGGCGGACTTCGGCCAGCGCCACGCCGATTTTCCGGAGCGGCTCGACATCCGCGCCGCGGAGATGGACACGGCGCTGGAACCGCATGCGACGTTGAGTGTTTCGCAGCGGCGCCTCGTGGGGGCGTATTTCTTGCACGAATACTCGTTCGAGGCGGCGGCGCTGTTCAATCCGAGTGTTGTTCCTCACCCGGATCAGTCGGGTGTGCCCGACGGCGCGCTGCGTTTCATTTTAAGTTTGCGCGGCGTTGGAGAGGGACATATCTCGTCGCTGACGTTCCGGTCCGGAGTCATCGGCGCGGACGGCGGTATCGTCCTCGATCCGGGCGCGGCGAGAGCGCGCGCGCCGCGGGTACTGGGCCGGACACCCGCGCCGCATGGCGAGGAGATCGACGCGTTGTTTCAACCGGGCCTGACGTTGCCGGAACGCGTGTTGTTTCCGATCACGGAGGCGCAGAGCAACGGGATAGAGGATGCGCGGTTTGTCGCATTCGACGACGCGGGCAAGCGCCGGTATTTCGCGACTTATACCGCCTATAGCGGGCGCTCGATTCGGTCGGAATTGTTGGAAACTTCGGACTTTGAGTTGTTCAGGCTGACACCGCTGAACGGGACGGCGGCGCGTAACAAGGGCATGGCGCTGTTTCCTCGGACGATCGGCGGCCGATACGCGATGATCGGATGGCACGACAACGAAAACCTGCATTTGATCTATTCGGACGATCTGTACAGTTGGGACGATGGTCAGACGATCGTGCATCCGCGGTATCCGTGGGAGTTCGTGCAACTTGGCAATTGCGGCTCACCCGTGGATCTGGGGGATTACTGGCTGCTGCTGACCCATGGGGTGGGTGCGATGCGCCGTTACGCGATTGGCGCTGTGCTGCTGGACAAGGACGATCCGTCCCGGGTCGTCGCGCGTTCGCGGGTGCCGCTGATCCAGGCGGCCGGCGCGGATCGCGCGGGTTACGTGCCAAATGTCGTGTATACCTGCGGGGCGATGCGGCACGGGCGTTGGCTGCTTCTGCCATATGCCGTGGCCGATACTTACACGCGGTTCGCGACCATCGATATCGCGGGGTTGATTGAAACGCTGCTTGCCTGAACCGGTTCGGCCCGCCATGGGAACCGCCAACGGAGACCCGCCGGCGGTTCCATTTCGCGGCTGAGGTCGGCGTGTGTGCGTTGTCGTCGCGGGCGTGTCCGGATTCACGACCGTGCCGGTCGTGGTCGTCGTTTTCGCCGAAGCCGTTGCCGCCGGGCAAGCGAGACCGCGCCACGCGTGCGGCTTGTAAGCGCGCGCGTGCACCGGACGTTTCTCGACTTCTTCGGTCACCACCTTGGACGGCATCTCCGGAGGAGGGGGCGCCGTCGTGGTCTGCCCGGTGGACGTGGCGCGGGTGAAGGAGGCCGGTCCGCATCCCGTCAAACCGGCGAGGCCCGCGATCGCGCCAGAGGCCATGCGCGAACGCGATGTTTTTTGTCAATTGTTTTAATCGAAACAATTGACCTGTATGATGCCGGGCACTGTGCCGTCGCCTTGATAAGGCAGGTTAATGGACAGTCGTGGTTTCCGTCGATCTCTTCGTCGCCGTGGTATCTCCGGCCGGGCCCGATGTCTGCGCGCCGTGGCCCGGGAAATGCCGATCGCGGCGCGGACCGCGGCCGTCATGCCGGTTTTTGGCGGCATCGTCACCACCGTTGCCCCTCTGTCCGGCGGCATCCGAATTCTCAGCGGGGCGGCCTGGAGCCAGGAGCATCTCACGATGTTATTCACCGGTCGGAACCTCCGAAGGCGCGGCTCGGGGACCCGGTGCGGTGGACGCCACTCCGGCCGGCGGATAAAAGCGCGGAGGCTTATTGGGAGGGCACCATGAACACACGCTACTGGACGCTAGCCAAACGGCCGCCTCCGCCCTGGCCCGATGAAGCCACTTTCGCGCTGAAGGAGGCGCCGGTCCCTGCACCCGGCCCTGGCCAGGCGCTGACGCGGACCATCTACGTTTCCCTCGATCCCTATCAGTGGGGCTACAAGCGCCGCGGCGAGGAGCCGGAGGGTGTGCCCTGCCACGCCCGCACGGTGTCGCAGGTGATGGAAAGCCGGATCGAAGGCCTCGCGGCGGGAGATTTCGTCTTCAACACCAATGGCTGGGCCGAGTACGGCCTGATGGGGGACGGCGTCCCCCGTCCCAGTTACATGATCCCGCGCAAGCTCGATCCGGCCCGCGGCAAGATCAGCCACGCGGTGGGCGTGCTCGGCATGCTCGGCCTCACCGCCTATGCCGGCATGGCCCTGCAGTGCGAGCCGAAGCGGGGCGAGACGGCGGTTGTGTCGGCGGCGTCTGGCGGCGTGGGTCAAATCGCCGGACAGATCGCGCGGTTGAAGGGCTGTCGCGTGGTGGGTATCGCCGGACACGAGGAGAAGTGCCGCTATGTGGTGGAGGAACTCGGCTTCGACGCCTGTATATCTCGCCTTTCGCCCAATTTCGTTCAGGACCTGAAGGCCGCCTGCCCGGATGGCATCGACGTTTATTTCGAGAATGTCGGCGGGCCGGTGTTCGACGCGGTACTGCCGTTGTTCAATCCAGGCGCGCGGATGACGATTTGCGGATTGATCTCGCATTATGGCGATGCGCCCGGGGAGGATGTCAAAGCCCAGGAACGGAGTCGCGCCGAAGCGCGGGGCGTGGGGGTGCGGGACCTCTCCGTTGGCGCGTATGTGGCGGATTGGCACGACACGTTCCTGGCGGAGATGGCCCCCTGGGTTGCCTCTGGCGAGGTCCGCTACCGCGAATATATCCGCGAGGGATTCGAGGCGATTCCCGCCGCCTTCGCCGAGATGCTGCGCGGCGAGAATTTTGGAAAGACGTTGGTCCGCGTGGCGCCGGATCCCACTCTCGCGTAGCAGCGCGGGTGGGGGCGAGGTTTGGGCGGGAGGATGTTTTGGTCCGCCATTGAGTCGGGCGAAGCCGGCGATTGATTTCATGCGCATTCGCCGCGGCCCGGCGACCGATCGGCCTTCGATCCCGAGATCGAGCAGCGGACATTTCATTGGTCGCCCAGAGCCTTCATCGCGACCGCGGCGGCGCGGTTCTCGATATCCAGCTTCGCGTAGATCTGTTCCGGGTGCTTGTTCACCGTGCGTGGACTCATGCCCAAAATCTCGGCGATGTCGCGGTTCCGCTTGCCGCGCGCCAGCCACGGCGGCACTTCCGCCTCCCGCGCCGCCTCGTCTATTTTCTGGACGTCCGTCAGCCGCGACCAGAACCCGGTCCAGGGGCATGTCGATCGCCGCCGGGAGATAGATCGACAACAGGGTCAGGCCGATAAACCCGTTGAACAAAACGAACAACCCGATGTACCGCCAGGGCATGGTGTCCCGCGCGGGCGCGAGGCGGGCGGGCAGCCGGCGTTGCGCCGCGGCGCGCGTCCAGCGCGCAGCAGAGCGAGCATAGCGGTCCCGTGTAAACCGGGCAGTACGCCATGTCATCCTGTTCGAATTGGTGTTCGCGGATGCAGCGGCGAATTTCGGTTTCGCGGGCGATATAGTAACAGCCGCGCGTGTCGTTGCCATGCCGGGCTGGGATGTGGTGTGTTTCCTGGAAGAGGGAGGGTCCAAATGACTCAGATCGCGCAATTCGTCCGCCGCGCCGTGCAGACTGGCGCCAACAAGCTCGCGACCGTGAATGGTGCCCGGTCCCAGACCTGGCGGACGTTCGACGGACGGATGAAGCGCCTCGCCGGTGCGATGCATGCGTTGGGGTTCAAGCCGGGCGAACGGATCGGCATTCTCTCGCTAAATTCCGACCGGTATTTAGAGGCGCTTTTCGGCCTGTCCCATGGTGGCTTCGTGTTCGTGCCAATCAATACAAGGCTCGCGCCGCCGGAGATCGTGTTTTGGCTGGCGGATTCGGGGTGTGTCGCGTTGTTCGTGGACGAGGCGTTCGTGCCCGTCCTGCCCGCTGTGCTGCCGGAAACGCCAGATCTACGAACGGTTGTTTACATTGGCGAGGGCGCGGCGCCCTCTGGTCTGACGGAATACGAATCGTTGCTCGAAGGCGCTGCGCCCCTGGCGGACTCGATCGGCCAGGACCAGGACCTGGCTGGCATATTCTATACCGGCGGCACCACCGGGCGGTCCAAGGGCGTGATGTTGAGCCACAACAATATCATGGCCAATGCGTTGAACATTTATCCGGGGACTCAGGCGAACGAGGATTCTCGGTATATCCACGCCGCGCCGATGTTTCATTTGGCCGACAACGCCATGACTTTCGTGGTCACGGGCTTCGGCGGCACGCATTATTTTCTGCCGCGCTTCGATCCCGTGGGGCTGATGGCCGCCATCGCGGAATACAAGGTCACGGTGATGCTGATCGTGCCGACCATGGTCAACATGATGGTGCATCATCCCGACGTCGCGAAATACGATCTGAGCAGTGTCCACCGGTTGTTGTTCGGGGCCTCGCCGATGCCGGAGGCGGTGCTGCGGCGGGCGACGCAGGTCATGCCGGCGACGGAATTCGTGCAGGCGTATGGACAGTCGGAGGCCTCGCCGCTGCTGACCTTGCTCGACGCGCGTTACAACACGTTCGATGGCCCGTACGCGGGCAAGGTGAAGTCCGCGGGCCGCTCCGGTCTGGGGATCGAGGTGCGCATTCACGACGTGGACGACAACGAGGTCCCTCGCGGCACTGTTGGGGAAATTTGCGGCCGCGGTCAGGTGGTGATGTTGGGCTATTGGAAGCAGCCCGAAATGACCGCGCACACGCTGCGCAATGGTTGGCTGCACACCGGCGATGGCGGGTACATGGACGAGGATGGCTTCGTTTATCTGGTCGATCGTGTGAAGGACATGATCGTCAGCGGCGGGGAGAATGTTTACTCGGCGGAGACGGAGGACGCGCTTTACAGCCATCCGGCGGTCGCTGAGTGCGCCGTGATCGGTGTGCCCGACGACAAATGGGGGGAAAGGGTGCACGCCATCGTGCGTTTGAAACCAGGGATGCGCGCGACCGAGGCGGAACTGGTCGCGCATTCGCATGGGCGGATCGCGAATTACAAATGCCCGCGCACGGTGGATTTTCGGGAAGAGCCGTTGCCGTTGTCGGGGGCCGGGAAAATCCTGAAGACCGAGCTGCGCAAGCCGTTTTGGGAAGGCAGGGACAAGCAGATCAATTGACGCGCGGCGTTTACGTTGCGGCTTTCGCGGCGGCGATGGCGTGAAAAACTTCCGCGAATCGCCCGGTAAATTAGGCGATCGTTAATAAACGCGCCGTAGACAGGGCTCCGGTCTTTCAAAAACTGAAAGCGGAGTCCCGTCATGACCGCCTATACCGTGACCGCGGGTGCGACCAGCAGTGGCGTCGTTCTCGCGAACGGCGACGAACTCGATGTGTTGTCCGGGGGCGTCGCGATCGACACGGTCGTCGGCAGCGGTGGCGCGGCCTATGTTTACGATGGCGGGGTCGCGAATTCCACCGTCGTTGGCGATGGCGGTGTGGCCTACGTTTATAACGGCGGCGAGATCGACGGCACCGTCGTCGAAGGTGGCGGCACCGAATATGTTTATCATGGCGGCCTCGCCCGAGGAACCCAGGTGGGTTTGGGTGGCGCGGAGATGGTGCTGTCGGGCGGGACGGCGAGCGCCACTTCCGTTGGGGATGGCGGGGTGCAGGTGGTCGTGACCGGCGGTGTCGCGGCGGACACGTTCGTCGCCTCGGGCGGCACGCAAACGATCTCGGGCGGGCTCGCGACGTTCGCCAATCTGTCGGGCGGCACGCAGAGCGCGCTGTCCGGGGGGATCGTCAGTGGCACCGTGGTGGGCGCCGGTGGCACCGAATGGGTGGTTTCCGGGGGCATCGCGCGCGGCACCGTGGTGTCCAGCGGTGGGACCGAAACCGTGGCGGGCGGGTCCGCCAGCGGGTCCGTCGTCAGTGGCGGTGGCTTCATGGCCGTGACGGCGGGCGGTGTCGCGTCCGGCACCACCGCGGTGGATGGCGGCCGCCTCTATGTCGAATACGGCGGTATGGGGTGGGGTACGTCGATCGGAAGCGGCGGTTTCGAGTATATTTTCACCGGCGGGGTGGTTTCGGGTACCTCCGCCGGCTCGGGCGGGATCGAACGGGTTGAGTTCGGCGGCGTCGTGATGGGCGCTCTGGTCAGCGGCGGCACGCAAAATGTGACTTATGGCGGCACCGCGAGCGGGTCGGTTTTGCGCGATGGCGGGCTGCAATATGTTTATTCCGGCGCCAACGCGGTCGATACGGTGGTCAGCAGCGGCGGAATTCAGGCGATTCAGGGCGGGCAGGCCGTCAGCGGAACGATTCTCAATCCTGGCGGCGCGATCGACCTGCCGGATTTCGTGTTTGGCGGCGGTCTGACCGCGGAGCTCGATACGATCGCGGGTGTGTTGTCGGTCAGCCGGGACGGCAATTTGTACGAGCAGACTTTCGGCGGCGGTTATGCGAATCTCGCCGTCCAGGCGGGCCCGGATGGCGGGACGGGGACCATGATCGGTCTGTCGGCGGCGCCGCAATGTTTCGTGGCGGGGACCCGAATCGCGACCGAACACGGTCAGGTCGCGGTCGAGGCGCTCCGGCCGGGCGATCGCGTGTTGCTGCAGCGTGGCGGCATGGCGCCAATTGTTTGGATTGGCCATCGTTATGTGGATTGCGCCCGCCATCCGCGTCCGCGAGAGGTTTGGCCCTTCCGGATCGCCGCCGGCGGGTTTGGACCCGGGCAGCCGCGGCGCGATCTGTATTTGTCCCCGGATCACGCGGTTTATGTCGAAGACGTGCTGATCCCCGTAAGGTTCCTCGCCGCACCGGGCGAGATCGAGCAGGAGGCGCGAACGGAGGTGTCTTATTTCCATCTCGAACTCGCCGAACACGATATCGTGCTGGCGGAGGGCATGGCCGTGGAATCGTATCTCGACACTGGCGACCGGTCGCGGTTCGATAATGGCGGTGCTGTCGTGGCGTTGCATCCGGATTTTTCCGCGCGGGCGTGGGATGCGCTCGGATACGCGAAGCTGGTGACGACCGGACCGGAGTTGGAGGCGGTGCGCCAGAGCGTGGCGCGCGCGCGGGCCTGGCGGACATTGCCCGCGGCGGGGAGCGTCTGAACCTGGTGTCTCGCCCGGGGGGACCGGCTTCAGGCGGCTAGAGATTCGTGGCGGCGCCGACGACCCAGCCGCGGCCATCGGGGTCCGGCCGCCAGATCACGATCAAATGCGGGGCCTCGGCGGCGATGCGGATCGCGTGGTCTGGGTTGCTGTCCACGAAATGGGTGCATCCCCATTCGATGGCGGCGGCGATTTTTCGTTCCGCCGGGCTGGCGCCGTCCCGGTCCCAGGTCAGCGGCAAATGCCGGTAGGGGGTATCGGCCAGCCGGGCCTGGATCGCCGCTCGCGCGGACTCCGGGCATGCCTCGGCGAACAGGACCGCGCGTTCGCTGGGATACAATGTGCCGGGACCGGCTTCGCGTCCGGTTTCCGATGCCATGGCCGCCACGACGCCGCCGGTCAAAGCGATGCCGTGAAACGGGGCTTCGGCGGAAAGGTCGAGCGAGCCGCCGGCGGCCTTGGCCGCGCGTCCGGTGGGCGTGGCCTCGCCACGTTCCCATGGCAGGCGAAACAGGTCGCGCATGGGGTGGGACAGATCCGGCACGTAACGCGCGACATCCGGGTCATGCACGATCGTCAGGGTCAGGCAGTCCCGGCCTTCGGCGATCGTCGCATCGCGCGCCCGCCGGAGCGTTTCGCCGCTGGAGCAACAATCGTCCACCAGCAGCACGCGGCGTCCCGGGCAGGGAGGACCCAGCCATGACATCGCACCGGTGGATTTGTCGTGGGTGAGAAACGATAGCGGGAGAGCCAGAATCCCCGCGGCCATGGACGCCGGCACGATACCGCCCCGCGCGATGCCCACGACCCCGTCCGGCCGCCAGGCCGCGGCGCGGTCCAGAAGCGAGGCGATCATACGTTCCGCGCGATCGTAGCCGATGTAGACCGGCTTCTTTTTGGTATCGAGGCCTTTCCAGGCGCCGGGCGCGGCGGTCATTTTTTCAGGTTCATGCCAACGCGCTTGTTCGCGAAGGCCGTCGTATAGGCTTTGTCGATGGCGAGGCCGGGCGGATAGACCCCAATCGCGACCATGCCGTTGTAATATTCGGCCCATCGCTCCGCCGTCATCGCGCCAATGCCCAGGGTCAGGGCGTCGCCGGAATCGACGATGCCGTGGTCTTTCATGACCTGACGTCCATAGGCGATCAACGCGTCGGTCATTTCGGGATTGGCGGCGCGGATTTCCTTGTTCCCGGGCGCGGGGTCTTCGTACAGATAGGAATACCAGCCCTCCATCGAGGCATCGACGAAGCGTTGCACAACGCCCGGCCGCTCCTCCACCATTTTGCGGCCGGTCGTGATAATGTTGCCATATCCGCGGTAACCGCCATCGGCGACCAGCAGGACGTTCGGTTTGAAATGGCCGGCCTGTTCGATCAAATACGGTTCGGAGCCGAGATAACCCTGTTGCGTCAGGGTTTTGTCGGCGAGAAACGGCGCCATGCTGAATGTGTAAAGTTTTGTCTGCGCGTCGGTGTAGCCGTATTTCGCGGCCAGGAACCGCCACCAGCTTTGCCGCGCATCCGCCGCGATCGCGACGGGCCGGCCCTTCAGCGATTCGAAGCCGGAAATTCCCTGGTTGGGATGCGAAATCAAAACCGCCGGGTCTTTCTGGAAGATGGCGGCGATCGCGACATAGGGCAGGTTGTTCTGCACGAACTCGACCGCGCGCCCGCCGCCAAGGTTGAAGTCGAGCCGGCCCGCCATCAGCAATTGCATGTGGTTGACCTGCGGCCCGCCCTCGCGGATCGTCACATCCAGGCCGTGTTTGGCGTAAATGCCCTTGGCGAGGGCCTGATAATAGCCGCCATATTCGGCCTCCGCCCGCCAATCGATGCCGAAGACGATCTTATCGGCCGCATGCGCCGCGAACGGGGACGCCAACACCGACGCGAGCGCGATCGTCCAGCGGTGCGATATCCCACGCGCCGCCTTCGATACAAGGTGTGCCATCGCCGCCTCCTCTGCCCGCCCATGGATGAGGATAGCGATTGCGGGTTGCGGATCAACCGGTGGCCGAGGCCGAGGCTTTGACCCAAGGCTTTGACCGCGTCGCCCGATTGGCAGTGGGGCAGGGCGATTGACAGCATCCCCGGTTCCTTCGAACCCTGCGCGCTCGCGAACAAGGAGAGCCGCCCATGACCACACAAGCCGCCGCGGCGCGCGCCGCATTGCCGGAAGACGCCAGCCGGGCGAGCCTCGCCGGCCGCGCGTGGCGACCCGACGCCGGCGGTCCCGCCGTCGTCGCCATCCGCGACGGGGACGTGTTCGATATCTCCGCCACGACACCGACAATGCGCGATCTGTGCGAACAGCCAGACCCCGCCGCCGTGGTCCGCGCCGCGAAAGGCGAGCGGCTCGGCTCCGTCGCGGCGCTGCTGGCGAACACGGCGCCGGATACGCGCGATCCCGGCAAACCCTGGCTGCTCGCCCCCAACGATCTGCAGGCCATCAAGGCGGCGGGCGTCACCTTCGCGATTTCGATGCTGGAACGCGTCATCGAGGAACGTGCCCGCGGCGACCTGACCGCGGCCGCCGCCATCCGCGCGGAAGTGACCCGCCTCGTCGGCGACGACCTGGCGCGGTTAAAGCCGGGATCGCCGGAGGCCGCGCGGCTGAAGCAGGTGCTGATCGAACAAAACGCCTGGAGTCAGTATCTGGAAGTCGGCATCGGACCGGACGCGGAGATTTTCACCAAGGCACAGCCGATGGCGGCGGTGGGAACCGGCATGGACGCGGGGGTGCATCCGGTGTCGTCGTGGAACAATCCGGAACCGGAAGTGGTACTGGCCGTGTCGTCCGGCGGCCGGATCGTGGGCGCGACCTTGGGCAACGACGTCAATCTGCGCGATGTGGAGGGACGGTCGGCGTTGCTGCTGAGCAAGGCGAAAGACAACAATGCCTCCTGCGCCATCGGCCCGTTTATCCGCTTTTTCGACGCGGATTTCACTTTGGACGATATTCGCTCCACCACGGTGACGCTGCGGGTCGAAGGTCTGGACCAGTTCGTGTTGGAGGGGTCGTCCTCGATCGCGAAAATCAGCCGCGATCCGGCGGACCTCGTGGCGCAGATGGTCAACGCCCATCACCGCTATCCCGATGGCGCCGTGCTGTTTCTGGGGACCATGTTCGCGCCGGTGGAAGACCGCGGCGAGAATGGGCAGGGCTTTACGCATAAGACCGGCGACATCGTCACCATCGCCGCGCCGAAACTGGGGGCTTTGGTCAATCGGATCGCGCCGACCGATCGATGCGAACCCTGGACATTCGGAGTCGGCGCGCTGATGCGCAATTTGGCCGCGCGGGGCTTGCTGCGCTGAAAGATACGGACATGGACATCGGGTTTGCCTCCGCGACGCGCCTCGCGGCCATGATCCGCCGCCGGGAGATCGGCTGTCTGGAACTGCTGGACCATTTCATCGCGCGGGTGGCGGCGCTGGATGGTCCGATCAACGCCGTCGTGGTCCGCGATTTCGACCGGGCGCGCGACCGGGCCCGCCGCATGGACAGCGCCGCCGATCGCCGCGGACCGTTGTTCGGCGTGCCGATGACCGCGAAGGAGAGCTTCGACGTCGCCGGGCTGCCCTCAACGCATGGCCATCTGGCCGCGAAGGGGCATCGCGCGAAAATCTCCGGTCTCGCGATCCGGCGGCTGGAAGCGGGCGGCGCGATCGTCTTCGGCAAGACCAATGTGCCCGTCGATCTCGCGGACTGGCAGAGCTACAACCCGGTCTACGGCACGACCTGCAATCCCTGGAACCTCGACCATACGCCGGGCGGGTCCTCGGGCGGGTCGGCGGCGGCGCTGGCGGCGGGGCTGACGGCGCTTGAGATCGGCAGCGATATCGGCGGCTCCATCCGGGTGCCCGCGCATTATTGCGGCGTATTCGGGCACAAGCCGACCTGGACCTTGTGCCCGAACCATGGCGATCCGGAGACCCGGCCCATGGCGCCGACGGACCTCGCGGTGTCCGGTCCCTTGGCGCGTTCGGCCGGCGATCTGGCGCTGGCGCTGGATCTGATGGCCGGTCCGAATCCCGACGAGACCGCCCTGACCTATAATCTGCCCCCGCCGCGCGCCGCCAGTTTGAAAACCTTGCGGGTCGCCGTCTGGTCGCACCAGCCGGGCCAGGCGACGGACGCCGAAACCGTCGCGGCCATCGAGGCGATGGCGGACCATCTGGAACGGCTTGACGCGACCGTGAGCCGGACGGCCCGGCCCGCCTTCGATCCGCTGGAAGCGTTCCATCTCTATCTCCAGGCGCTTGATTCGGCGTGGAGCGCGCGCATGACCGACGAAATTCTGACCGCGAAGCGCGCCCGGCTGAAAACCCTCGATCCGGCGGATACCAGCGCCGACGCCGTCATGGCGCGCGTCACCGATATGCCGCACCGGGACTGGCTGATTCTGAATGAGCGGCGGATCCGGTCGCGGCGGCTTTGGAGCGTGTTCTTCCGCGAATGGGATGTGCTGCTGACCCCGGCGATCAATACCGCCGCGCTTCCGCATATGCAGGAGGGCGCCACGATGGCGGGTGGCACGCGCCGCCGTCACATCCAAAGCGGTCAGCCCTGGGAGCGGCGCCTGACCGTCGACGGTCGGGAGATTGCTTATAACGATATGTTGTTCTGGCCGGGTCTGACGGCGGGCTGCCATTTGCCCGCGACCGTGGTGCCCATCGCCCTCAATCGGGCGGGGTTGCCCATTGGGGTCCAGGTCTCGGGCCCGATTTACGGCGACCGGACCACCATCGCGGCGGCGTCGTTGTTCGAGCAAGCGGGGTACGGATTTCGGCCGCCGCCCGTGTGGACTGGCGCCTGAGGGCGGCTGTACGCGTCTGGTGCTTGTCTCGCGCTTGCGGCGCGCCTGGTGGCGCGCCGCCGGGCGGTCACGGCAGGTTTTTGTGCGAGCCGTCGCAACGTGGCGCCTTGCCTGTGGCCTTGCAGCCGCAGAATGAAACCGTGCCCGATTGCTCGGCCTCGAACTTCATGGGGCTGAACGCGGATCCTTTGTGCGAACCGTCGCAGAACGGCTGCTTGCCGCTCTTGCCGCAGGAACACCACCAATAGGATTTACCGGCTTCGACCTCGACTTTGTAGGAGCCCTTTTGGGCGACGACGGGCAGTGATTCGGACATCGGTGTTTCTCCCTCTATCGCGGCCGCGCGGCGATCCGGCGGCGTCCCCGCGACGGTAGCGTTTCGCGCCTGTCCCGCAAAGGCCCTCGTTCGCGGCGGTCAGGCGGTGCGCGTGGCGCCGTCGGGGGCGAAGTCGTCGCGGAGGTGTTCGATGGCCCTGGGGTCGCCAAGGTCTTCGAGGCGTACGATGCCGAGGGGCCGGGCCGTGTCCGGGCCGGGTTGGCGGCGGGCGGCGAAGCGGGCGCGGGGGAAGATGCCGCGGCGGCTGGAGACCAGCAGGTATCCCTGAAAATATTGAACCGGCTGGCGGCGGTCGGTTTCCGGCAGGGTCATTTCAATCGCGCCGAATTTGACGGCGGTTCCGCCGATTTCCTTGGTCAGGAAGTAGATCGACGGTCCGTGGACGAACAGGTATCCGTGGTCGATTTGTTCGAACGGCATGTCGCCGTCCGGTGTGCGATGGGATTGAGATTCTCGCGCGGTCAGGCCGCCTTCCGCTTCCTCGATCCAAAAGGACGATACTCGCACGCCATTTTCGAGACTGACGCGGTCGTGATCTCGCCGCATGAAGGTGTATTTTCCGGGCATGGCGGCGCGCATGTCGTCCATTCGGCGTTTCGCGCCGGTGTCGGTGCCGGCGGCGAACATGGCGCCCAGGGCCTGGCCGAATCCTTGGCTGGGGGTGTCGGGTTCGAAGGGGGTTGGCGCGAAGTAGGCGGCGTAGGCGGGTGTGGCGCGCAGCATATCGTGAATGGCGCGCAATTCCCGGATTTTGGTGATGTGTTCGCCGCGCGTGAATCGGTCGAGTGTCGCGCGGGAGATCGCGAGGTTATCGCCTCTGGTGCGTTGGCGGTTGAACAGATCGACGATGGTCTGGCTGGTCAGGCGTTCGGTTCGCGCGAGTTGCCGGAGTGTTTCGCGGAAGTTTGGCGCGTCGCGGATGGGGTCGTATGGCATGGTCTTCTCCGCCGTTGCTCGGATTTGAGCAGATTTCCGGGCGGATTTCCAGGTGCATTGGCAAGTCTCGGTCGAATTCGATCGACAGTGAGCGCATTTGTCGCTTCCCTTTCACATAACGGAAACCTTATTTGCATTCGGATACCGGTGTGCATCGGAAACTGCCCGCGAAGCTGAATCCGGTCTCAAATTCGGAGGGTCGCCGGGGCGGCGGCGATGCCGTCGGCGTATGTCCGCCGCGGAGATATTTCGTTATCGATATATCAACGAAGGTTACGATGGCGCCATCTGTCCGGTAGTCTGGATAATAGGTGCGTCTCCGGTGTTGGCATTCGCGTTTTCTCTTGTCCATCCGTTGCATATGCCCGGAAATATTCGAATGGGACGATTTAATGGTGGCGCGATGCCATGGTTTGATGTATCGAGCGGTAGTCGGGCGATTCGTTCACGGCCCTTCTCATAATGGAAAGAACACAATGATCCACGGGTACATGATTTCGACGTCCGACAGCCAGGATGTCGCCGCGCAACTTAAAGCCGCCGGTTGCGAAAAGGTTCATCGCGACACGCGCGGGACAGCGAAGACGGAGCGGGTTCGCCGCCGGCGCGCGATCGAGCAATTGAATGCAGGCGATACGATCGTCGTCGCCCGTCTGAATCAGATCGCCGATTCGACGCTCGATCTGGTGGCCACGCTAAATGCGATCGCCGAGCGCAAGGCCAACTTCCGCTCGCTGGCCGACGCATGGGCCGACACCACCCAGCGCGGGGTTCGGCTGATGAGCGTGTTGGAGGGTATCACCGCGTTCGAACGCGATGTTCGCAGTGCCCGTACCGAAGCCGGTCAGGCGCGTGCCGTCGCCCGTGGCGTGAAGCTTGGCCGTAAGCCGAAGCTGACGCCGAAGCAGGAGCAGGAAGCGTTGCGCCGCCGCAAGCGGGGCGAGACCCTGGCGACGATCGCTGAGTCCTTCAACGTCAGCCACAGCACGATTTCGCGCCTCGTCGCCTGATCTCGTGTCCGGTCCGATCCCGGTCAGCCGACCGGGATCAGCCTGATCCGGCGTCCGTCGACGCCCAGGGCGACGCGGCCTTCGCGAAGGGCCATGGCGTCGTCGCCGAAGATCGCGCGCCGCCATCCGTGCAGGGCGGGAATATCGCCGGTTTCATCCGTCGCGATGCGGTCGATGTCGTCCGAAGAGGCGACCAGTTTTGGCGCCACCGCGTGCTCCTCGCACCGCGCCGCCAGCAAGAATTTTAACAATTGCACAAGGGCCGCGGACGGTTTGACCGTATCGCGGGGGCGGCCGAGCGGCGGCAGCGCGGATTCGGCCAGTGCCAAAGTTCCGGCGATGGCTTCCAGCAACGACACGCCGGTTTTGCCTTCCGCGAAGCCCCGGGAAATGCCGCGGGCGCGTGAGAGGGACTCCGCGTTCATGGGCGCGATCGCGGCGATTTCCATCAGCGTTTCGTCTTTCAGAAGACGTTGCCGGGGAATGTTGATGCGTTGCGCCTCTTGTTCCCGCCAGGCCGCGAGCACGCGCACCAATGCCAGAAACCGCCGGTTGTTGCCGCGCACTTTCAAACGTTCCCACGCCGTTTCTGGGTCGGCGCGATAGGTCGCGGGATTGGTCAGGATGTCCATTTCCTCCGCGACCCAACTCAGGCGGCCCTCTTGCTCCAGCCGGGCGCGCAACTTGCGGTAGACGGCGCGCAGCCATGTCACGTCCGCGGCGGCGTATTCCATTTGCGCCGGCGATAAGGGGCGCGCCGACCAATCGCTGAACCGGTGGGCTTTGTCGATCGTGCCGCCGGTCAGGCCCGACACCAGCGAGTCGTAACCGACCTGATCGCCGAATCCCGCCACCATCGCGGCGACCTGTGTGTCGAACAGCGGGGTGGGAACGGCGCCGAAACGCTGGACGAAGATTTCCACGTCCTGCCGTGCCGCGTGAAACACCTTGGTCACGGCGGGATTGGCCATCAACGCGGCCAGAGGCTCGATATCGATGCCGTCGGCCAAGGTGTCGACGACCGCGACCTCGCTCTCGCCCGCGAGCTGCACGAGGCACAGCTCGGGATAATAGGTGCGTTCCCGCATGAATTCGGTGTCGACGGTCACGAAGGTTTCGCGCGCGAGACGGGCGCACAACGACGCGAGCGCGTCCGTGTCGGTGACGACGGTCGGCGGCGGAAAGTCGGGGGTTTGCGGTCGGGCCATCCGGCCGTTTTACACGCGTGTGCCGTGAAGGCCAGAGGTGCCCAGACTCTGGCCGGGCGGGCGGAGGTGTGGACGCCTTGGGGCTCCGCCCCAAACCCCGCGAGGGGCTCTGCCCCTTCGAACCCCGCCAGGGCGGGGGCCCCCCGCCTTCGCAGGGGCAAGCCTGGACCCGGTTAATGGGGGGAGATGAAGAAGGGGGCCATGCGAGGCGGTTGCAACGTCCGTGTAGGCCCCCTTCTTCATCTCCCCCAAACAGACGGCATCCAAGGCCCTGCCTTGGCGGGTTCGAAGGGCAGCGCCCTCGTGGGGTCCGGGGCAAAGCCCCGGGGTTTCCGCATCCTCGACCCGCTCAATCCCGATCCAGGCCGCCGCTGACGTTCAACCGCTCCGCCGTCATGTCGTCGGGCGCGTCCAATGCCAGCCAGACAATCATGTTCGCGACCGTATCCACATCCGTCCGGCGGCCGATCGGGATACGGGCGGTGCGTTCCGCCAGAAACGCGGCCGTGTCGGTCCGGCCCTCGACCGCGGCCAGTTGGCGTTCCGTGATCCGTTGCATCGCCGTGTCCATCATTCCCGGCGCGATGCTGTTCACGCGGACGCCGAAGGGCGCCAGTGCCACCGCGGCGGCGCGGGTGACGGAATCGACCCCGGCTTTGCTCGCCGCGTACGCCAGATAATTCGGCAGCGCCATGCGCGAGGCGGGCGAGGTCACATTGACGATGCGTCCCGTTCCTTTCTCCTTCATATGCCGGCCCGCGGCCGCGCAGATCAGCGCCACGGCTTTCAGGTTCAGCGCCAGGGTGCGGTCCCAGCTCGCTTCGGTCATTTCCAGAAATGCCTCGCCGATCCCGAAGCCGGCGTTGTTGACGACGATATCGAGGCCGCCCGAGGCCGCGATGGCTTCGACGACTGCCAGTTCCGGGGCACCGGGCGCGGTCAGGTCCATCGTCAACGGCGTCACCAAACCCGAGCCCGCCTCATCCGCCGTTTCCTGTGCCGCCGTCCCGTTGATGTCCAGCGCGACGACCGCGCAGCCGCGTTTCGCCAGGGCCAGCGTCACCGCCCGTCCCAATCCGCCACCCGCGCCGGTGACCAGGGCCGCGGCGATCATTGGCAGTACACCGCGCGCGCGTTGTCCATGAAGAACGCGCGCCGTTTCGCTTCCGGCACCCCCCGCGGCAACACCATCGCGGGATCGTCGTAGTCCCAATGCGGATAATCCGTGGCGAACAGCAGCCGGTCCCAGCCCATCCAGTCGATCGTGTCCAGGACTCGCAGCCGGTTGTCCGGTTCCTCCATGGGTTGCGAGGTGATCCAGACGTGGTCCCGGAGATATTCCGACGGCGGGCGTTTCAGATGCGGCAATTCCGCGCGCATGCGGTGAAACAGCTTGTCGAGGCGCCAGCACAAGGGCGGCAGCCACGCGAACCCGGCCTCGATCAGGACGATTTTCAGGCCGGGAAACCGCTCGAAAATGCCTTCCATGACCATCGAGGTCAGCATCGACTGGCTCGACTGGGCGTGGCCAACCATGTCTTCCATGTAAAAAGACGGCCAGCCGGACCCGGAGACCGGATAGCCGCCGAACCCGAAGGCGTGGACGCCGATTGGCATGCCCACTTCCGCGGCGGCCTGGTAGATGGGCCAGTAACGTTTCTGCCCGGCGGGCTCGGCGGTACGGCTCAACATCAGGGCCTGGACATAATCCTTGTGCCCCGCCCAATGGCGGATTTCGGCCGCCGAGGCCTCGCCGTCTTCGTAAGGGATCAACAACGACGCCTTCAGCCGCGGTTCCAGAGAGGTCCATTCCGCGACCTGCCAGAGGTTCATGGCGCGGGACAGGGCCTCGGAAAGATAGGTGTTCATGAAACTTCCGGGGTGCGGCCGGATCATGGCGAGCACGCCCAAGGTAATGTTGTGGGCGTCGAGGTGCTGTGTCTGGAGGAAGGAGAGGCTGCTGCCGGGTCGCCCGCCCTCTGGCGGCCAGGCATCGCGGCGGGAGGCGTCGGGCTGGCTTTTGGGATAGGCCGGGCCATTCTGAAACGCCTGGCGCGGCAAGGGGCCGAACATCTCCAGATGCTCCCGCCACCGGGACGGCAGATACGGATACAATCCCTTCATCCCATTTCGAGGACTGTGATGAATGTCGCAATCGGCGATCGCCAGGCGGGACATCGCGGCGGGTCCGGCGACGGGCCGGGTTTCGACGGTCATGGGACGGTCCTTTCGTTCGCCCCCAGCATACAGGGTGGCGCCCGGCGGGGCCATCGCGGTAAACAGCCCGCATGCGCTATATCTCCACCCGCGGGCACGCCCCCGCGCGCGATTTCGCCGGTGTCCTGCTGTCCGGCCTAGCCGAGGACGGCGGGCTGTTCATGCCCGAAACCTGGCCCCATTTTTCCGCCGCCGACTGGCGCGCGATGCGGGGGCTGTCCTACGCCGATCTCGCCGCGCGGGTCATGGCGCCCTTCGTGGGCGAGTCGATTCCCTTCGCCAAACTGTCGGAAATTTGCCGCGAGGCCTATGCCGGGTTCGGCCACCCGGCGGTCGCGCCGCTGGCGCAGCTCGAAACGCACCTGTTCGCGCAGGAACTGTTCCACGGTCCGACGCTCGCCTTCAAGGACATGGCGATGCAGGTCCTGGGGCGCCTGTTCGACCATGTGCTGACGGAGCGCAACACGCGCGTCACGATCGTCGGGGCGACCAGCGGCGACACCGGCTCCGCCGCCATCGAGGCCTGCGCGAACCGGGACCGCATCGATATCGTGATTTTGCATCCGCACGAGCGGACCTCGATGGTGCAGCGGCGGCAGATGACCACGGTCCTCGCGCCGAACGTGGGCAATGTCGCGATCGAGGGCACGTTCGACGACTGCCAGGACATCGTGAAGGCCTTGTTCGCCGACACCGCGTTTCGCACGGAAACCGGACTGTCCGCCGTCAACTCCATCAACTGGGCGCGTATCGCGGCGCAGATTCCTTATTATGTGGCCGCGGCTTTGGCGTTGGGCGCGCCCGATCGCGAAATCGCCTTCTCCGTTCCCACCGGCAATTTCGGCAATATTCTCGCCGCCTGGGCCGCGCGCCGCATGGGGCTGCCGGTGGCGCGGCTGATCGTGGGATCGAACCGTAACGATATTCTCGCGCGGTTTTTCGAAAAGAACGATATGTCGATGGCGCCGGTGGAACCATCCTTGTCGCCGTCGATGGATATCCAGGTCAGCTCGAACTTCGAGCGGCTGTTGTTCGAACTGCTGGAACGCGATCCCGTCGCGACCGCGGCCGCGATGCGCGGCTTCCGGGAGACCGGGCGGATGACTGTGCCGGACGCGACCTGGCATCGGGTCCGGGGCGTGTTCCACGGATTCCGGCTGGACGATCCGGGGACGGCGGCCGAAATCCGGCGGCTGTACGAGACGAGCGGTTACCTCGCCGATCCGCACACGGCGATTGGGATCGCCGCCGCGCGGGCGCACATGCCGGGGCATGGCGTGCCAGTGGTGGCGATGGCGACCGCGCATCCGGCGAAGTTTCCGGATGCGATCGAGGCCGCGGTCGGGATCAGGCCGGCGCTGCCCGCGCGCATGGCCGATCTGTTCGAACGTCCCGAACGGTTCGTGGTCCTGCCGAACGATCTGGCCGCGGTGCAGGCGAATGTCCGGGCGCTGGTGGGGCGGAACGCGGGGTAGGGCGGGGGCTCAGACGTCGAAAAACACGGTTTCGTTGTCGCCCTGCATGTGGATGTCGAACCGGTAGACATTCCCGTCTTGCTTCGTCGCGATCAGCGTCGCGCGGCGGTCCTCTGGGACCAGGGCCAGCAGGCTGTCAGCCGCGTTCGCGTCCGCTTCGTCGGAGAAATAAACGCGGGTGAAGGCGTGCAGCAGCATGCCGCGCATCGTCACGATAACGTTCAGATGTGGCGCCTGACCCGGATCGGGCGAACCCGGTTTGATCGTATCGAAAAAAAATCGGTTGGACGGATCGGTGCCGGTGCCGCAACGTCCGAAACCCCTAAAGTTGCTGTTACTGCCTCTGGGATCGGCGGGGTGGGCGTAGCGGCCCAGCGCGTCGGCCTGCCATATCTCGATCAGCGCGTCGGAAATCGGGTTGCCGGCGCCGTCGAACACCCGGCCTTCGACCCGGATGCGTTGGCCCTCGACATCGGGCGGCGCCATGTCCGGCCCGGCGATGCTGGAGAGCCCGTGCTGGTAGCCGTACTGTTCCGGCGACAGGCCATAGGCGAAATAGGGGCCGACGGTTTGCGATGGGGTTTGGCGGTGTTTGGGCATCGGTCAGGCCTCCATCGGCGTGGCGCGGCGGCCCCGCAGCACGATATCGAATGCGTAACCCAGCGCGTAATTGGGTTGGGTGAGGTCGAGGCTGAAGGCCGCGATCAGCAGGTTCCGGGTCGCGGCTGGCGTGGCCAGAAAGATCGGGTCGAGGTCGAGCAGCGGGTCGCCCGGAAAATACATCTGGGTCACGAGGCGGGTCGCGAAGCTGGGCCCGAACAGCGAGAAATGGATATGCTGCGGGCGCCAGGCGTTGTGGTGATTGGGCCAGGGGTAGGCGCCGGGTTTGACCGTCATGAACCGGTACCGGCCCTCCGCGTCCGTCGCGCAACGGCCGCCGCCGAAGAAATTCGGATCGATCGGCGCGTCGTGCTGGTCGGTCGCGTGGATGTAACGGCCGGCGGCGTTGGCCTGCCAGACTTCCACGAGCGTGTTGGGGATGGGCCGTCCGTCCTCGTCCAGCACGCGGCCCGCGACGACGATGCGTTCGCCCAAGGGCTCGCCGTTGCGGCGGCCGTTGCGGGTGAGGTCGGCGTCGTGGCCCGCGACGCTCTCCGGGCCGTAGACCGGGCCGGTCAGTTCGGACAATGAGGACGGGAGTTTAATAAGCGGTTTGGTTGGGCCGCGTAACGGCGTGGATTTGTAGCCGGGGGCGATGTAGGCGGGCTGGCCAGCCCAGTCGCGGGGGTTCACGGTGTCGTTCATGGCGCGGGTCCGCTCGGGTTGGGGGTGGTCAGGACGATCCGTCGCGTTCGGCCAAAGCGCGGGCGAAGGCCGCCGCCATACGGGCCGGGTCGGGATCGATGCCCGTGAACAGGCGGAAGGCGTCGACGCCTTGCCAAACGCACATGCCGCCGCCGGTCAGGACACGGGCGCCCTTGGCCGCGGCGTCCCGGATGAGTTCGGTTTCGATCGGGCTGTAGATGACATCCGCGACCCAGTGGTCCGCGCGCACGGCGTCCATGGGGATGGGGTTGCCGGGCAGGCCGGTCATGCCGATGGGTGTCGCGTTCACGACTCCGTTCGCCGCGGCGATGTCCGGCGCGAGGCCGGTGGAAACGCGGCACCGCCCGGTTCCGAAATGCGTGTTGACCGTGGCGGCCAGGGCTTCGGCGCGGGCCGGGTCGACGTCGTGGATCGCGAGGTGCTTCAGGCCAAGGTCCATCAGCGCGAAGGCCACCGCGCTGCCGGCGCCGCCCGCGCCCGCGAGGACCGCCGTCTTGCCTTCCGCGGCGGCGCGGCCCAGCCCATGCTCGAAATTCAGGCGGAAGCCGCTGCGATCGGTGTTGTATCCCGTGGTGTGGCCGTCCGGGCGGATCGCGACGGTGTTGACGGCGCCAATCTGGCGCGCTTCCGGCGACAGCGCGTCGAGCATCGGAACGATCGCCTGTTTGAACGGGAAAGTCACATTGACGCCCAGAAATCCGGCGGTTTTCACGGCGGCGAGGAGGGAGTCGAGGGTGCGGCCCGGCAATTGCTCGACGTCCATCAGGTGATAATGGCCATGAATGCCCGCTGCCGCGAAGGCATCGACGTGCAAAGCGGGCGCCAGCGATTTCATGATATTGCCGCCCAAAAGCCCGAGCAGTGCCCGCCGGTCGTTCATCTCCACTCCCTTCCGATGCGCCGCGAAGATGACGGCGGGCGAAAGGAGCGTCAACGATGGGGGGCGGATGAGGATGCGCCGGGGCGCTGCCCCGGACCCCGCGAGGGCTCCGCCCTTCGAACCCGCCAGGGCGGGGGCCCTGGACCCGTTTAATTGGGGTGTTCGAAGAACGGGGCCATCCGAGGCGGTTCAATCGCCACCGTAGGCCCCCCTTTTTCGAACACCCCAAACCGACGGCATCCAAGGCCCTGCCTTGGCGGGGTTCGAAGGGGCAGCGCCCCTCGCGGGGTTTGGGGCGGAGCCCCAACGCCAACCCCATCCGCCGCCCGATCGTCCCGCCGGTCTTGCGGCGCCGGACGCGATCCCGCACGCTGTTCTGGCGGCGAAGGGGGTGGGCATGAAGTTGTCGGATATTGCTCAGGTGATCAGAAGCAAGAACGCGGGGCCAAGGCGGCTGACGCTGGATGTCATGTTTGGCAGCGACGCGGATTACCAGCGTGTGGCGCAGTCGCCCGCGTTGGGCGCGGAGGCCATTGGGCGTCTTTACGGTGTGCCGGCGCCGGAGGTCACCGTCATTCCCTATCCGGCGGGCCGCGCCATTAAGATCGTGATGGCGCGGAAGATCATGGCCGGCGATCCCGGCGAAAAGGATGTCTATGGCGCGCAACAGCACGCGCCTTTGCTGGGGATCGAGATATGAGCGCCTCCGGACGTGTATTGGCGGAGCTGCGCCGGTCCCGCCGTCCGTTGCGGCTGATGGGGGCATCGGGGCAACTCGGGTATGGGATTCCGGCGCCGGGGTTCGCGCGCGGTCTCGCCTGGAAGCCCGATCTGATCGGGTGCGACATGGGCTCGATCGACATTGGTCCGGCCTATCTGGGCAAGGGCGAGATGGCGACCTCGCCGGGCGCGACGAAGCGGGATTTGCGGCGGGTGTTGCGCGCGGCGCGGGAGCTGGATGTGCCTCTGGTCATTGGGTCCGCCGGGTCGGCGGGCGCGGCGCCGCATCTGGACGGAACGCTGGCGATGCTCCGGGAGATCGCGCGGGAGGATTCGTTGCATTTCCGCATGGCCTCGATCCGCGCCGACATCCATCGGACGATGTTGCTGGAGGCTTTGCGCGGCGGCCGCGTGATGGATTTCGACGACATGCCGCCGCTGACGGAGGAGGATATTCGCGAGGCCGCGCATATCGTGGGACAAATGGGCACCGGCGTGTTTCGCCGGGCGTTGGAGGCCGATGTCGATGTCGTGATCGCCGGCCGCGCCTGCGACACCGGAATTTTCGCCGCGCTGCCCACCTTGCTCGGTTTCCCCACCGGCCTGTCGGTGCATCTGGCGAAGATCGTCGAGTGCGGGTCCTTGTGCTGCGTGCCCGGCGGGCGCGATCCGATCATGGCGGAACTGGACGACGAGGGGTTCGTGCTGGAGAGCACCAACCCGGAACGCCGCGCGACCCCGACCTCGGTCGCGGCGCATGCGCTTTACGAGCAATCCGATCCCTTCACCGTCGTCGAACCGGACGGCACCCTGGATCTGAGCCTGGCGAAATACGAGGCTTTGGACGAGCGCCGCACGCGGGTCTCGGGCGCCTTGTGGCGCGACACGGACAGCCCGACCATCAAGCTGGAAGGCGCGCGGTTCATTGGCGAGCGCGCCGTGCTGCTGGCCGGTGCCGCCGATCCGCGCTTCATCGCGCAAAGCAAAGAGATTTTGCCGAAGCTTTCCGACCTGGTGCGCGACCTCGTGTGCGAGGATCGGGAACAGGATTACACGCTGCGCTGGCGCGTCTACGGTCTGGACGGCGTGCGCATGGCGGTCCCGGCGGGCGAGGCGCCGCCCGGAGAAGTGTTCGTCATGGGCGAATGCATCGCGCCAACGCGGGAGCGGGCCTCCGAGGTGATGCGGACCTGCAAGCAATATCTGCTGCATTTCGGCTACCAGGGGCGGCTGTCCACCGCTGGAAATCTCGCCTTTCCGTTCACGCCGCCGGAAGTGTCGCTTGGGCCCGCCTACCGTTTCAACGTCTACCATCTTCTGAAAGTGGACGACCCCGACGCCATGTTCCCCATGGATATCGAGACCTTGTGATGCTCGCGCGCGCCTTCGCTGTCTTGTTGCTGTTGGCGGGCCCCGTGTTCGCCGCCGCGCCGCCCTTGCCCGCTTACCTGTCCTTGCCCGCCGGCACGCCGCCGCCGCCGGCCGATCAGGTCGCCTTCGAAACTTATGGCGAAGCGGAGGTCTGGCTCGACCCCGCGGCGGAGCCGGTGTTGAAGCGTGGCAAATACTGGCACGCCGTGTTGACGATCCCCGGCCTGCCGGCCGATGCCGACGCGCCAGCCATCTGGGCGCGGTTGAAACCGGCGTTGGCGAAAGCGGGTTGGGCCGTGGTCGTGGATTTGGACGTCAGTCCCACCGGCGCGACTCTGTCGCTGCGTAAGCCGGGTCTTGAGGCCTGGATCTTCGTCAGGATTTTCAGCCCGGACGATATCAGGCTCGACCTGGTGGAAATCGCCGCGCCGCCGTTTTCGATCGCGCTGAAACCGCCCGCCGCCACCCCGGAAAAAATAGAGGCGGGCAAAGGCGATTTCCCTTGGCTTCCGCCTCTGCCGGGCGCGAAATTCGACACCGGCGCGCCGGACAGCGCGCCGATGGAGGCGAAGCTCGCGGGCGCCGATCAGCCGGAGATCGTTGCGCCGGGATCGATCCAGAAACATTATATCGGGCCAGAGGGGCTTTCGTCCTTGTTGTTTGTCACCGTTTACGGCGAGGCGCTGCGTAAGGCGGGCTGGCGCATCGTCAACCAGTCGCAAGGCCCGCACCAGACCGACGGCATTCTTCTCGCCCATTACACCGGGAACGGCCGGAACATCTGGGCCTATCTGCGTGCCGAATTCGGCGCGTTCACGCTGCGCGCCGGAGACGCCGGCGCGCGCGACATGGCCGCCGAACTGAACAAAACATGCCACGTCGCGCTCGACGGCGTGCTGTTCGATTTCAACAAATCCACGCTGAAGCCGGAGTCCGCGCCGGTGCTGGAGCGGGTCCGCGCGATGCTGGCCAAGGACGCCGCGCTGAAAGTGGAAGTCCAGGGCCATACCGACTCCGTCGGCGGCGACGCCTATAATCTGACCTTGTCGGATGCCCGCGCGCGCGCCGTCGCCGCCTGGCTGACCGCGCAAGGCATCGCGGCCGAGCGTATGGGCGCGAAAGGCTACGGCAAGACCATGCCGGTCGCCGACAATGACAGCGACCTCGGACGGGCGCGCAACCGGCGGGTGGAGGTGGCGAAACCGGGCTGCAAGCCGAAGTAGGCCCATGGCGGACGATGTGGTATCGCGGCCGCAATTCGGGAGGCCATCCATGCTGTATCTGACCAAACGCCATTTGCTGACCGCCGCCACCGCCTATGGCATCGCCCCGGCCGCGGCACAGGACCTGCCGGCAAACGAGCAGGCGCTATACGAAGCGGCGCGGAAAGAAGGCGAATTGACCTGGTATTCCGGCCAGGTCCAGGCCGAAACCGGCGAGGCCGCCGGCAAGGCCTTCACCCAGCGTTACCCCGGCATCAAGGTGAATGTCGTCCGCAGCACCTCCCAGGTCGCCTATCAGCGCCTGTCGCAGGACATGCAGGCGGGGGTGGCGCAATGCGATATCTTTAGCTCCACCGATTACGGCCATTATAACGCGTTGAAGCGGGAGAAAGCCCTGCTGCCATTCCGGCCGAAGGCCGCCGACGGACTGATCGGCCCGGCGAAAGACCCCGATCCCGACAACATGTTTCAGATTCTGTATATCGGCCTCTACCTCATCGCCTACAACAACAAGAAAGTCGCCGAGGCCGACGCGCCGAAAAGCTGGAAGGATCTGCTGCATCCGAAATGGAAGGGACAACTCGCCGTCGGGCATCCCGGCTATTCCGGCGCCATCGGGATCATGGGCGTGACGCTGTCGCGCATGTACGGCTGGGACTTCTTCAAATCCCTGGAGAAAAACAAACCCCAGATCGGCCGTTCCGCCGACGATCCCGTCACTTTGATGAACGCGGGCGAGCGCACCGTCGGCCTCGGCGTCTCCCTCTCCGCGCCGCTGCTGTCGCAATCGCGCGGCAATCCGATCTCGATCGTCTATCCCAGCGACGGCACGCTCGCCGTGTATTCGCCGACCGGCATCCCCCGCAACGCGCCGCATCCCAACGCGGCGAAGCTGTTCATGGAATTCGCCTGCGGACCCGCCTACGCCGAAATCATGCGGCAGTTCTTCATCATGCCCGTGCGGCCCGAGATCGCGCCGCCCACTGGCGCGTTGCCTTTCGAAAAGGTCAAACTCATCGGCTCCACACCGGCGCAAATCGAGGACGGGGTCCCCGAAATCAAAGAGTCCTGGCGCGATACGTTCGGCGTCTGATGCGCCGCCGCCTGCCCGAACCGGCGGTCCTCGTGTGGATCGCGCTCGCCGCCACGCTGCTGGTCCTGGTCGCATGGCCCTTGTTCCAGTTGCTGCTGGTCAGCCTGCGGACGCGGTCCGGGGATTTCACCTTCGCCAATTACCTCGCGGCCTACGGGCGCGCGCGTTACATCGACTCGCTGACGACGTCGCTGTTGCTCGCCGCCGAAACCTCCCTCCTCTCCGCCATCTTCGCGACCCCCATGGCCTGGGCCATCTCCCGCACCAACATGCCCGGAAAGGGCCTGGTCTGGGCCATGGTCTTTGGCGCCTTCATCCTGCCGCCCTATCTCGGCGCCATCGGCTGGATCCTGCTGGCCGGCCCGAACGCGGGGTTTCTCAACCAGCTCTGGCGCTGGGCCACCGGCGCCGGAGACCCGCTGGTCAACGTCTACAGCTTCCATGGCCTGGCGTTCGTCATGGCGTTCCAGTCCTTTCCGTTGATCTTCATCTTCGTGAAGGCGGCGCTCGATCTCGTGTCCTCGGAAATGGAGGATGCCGCGAACATCCTTGGCGCGGGCACCTGGCGCACGATGTGGAAAGTCACGCTGCCGCTGGCCTGGCCCTCGATCCTTGGCGGCACCATCGTCGTGTTTCTGGAAACGGTGGCCTTGTTCGGCACCCCCGCGTTGATCGGCATCCCCGCCCGCATCAACACCGCCACCACCCAGCTCTGGCAGTTTTTCGAATCCCCGGTCCGGGTCGAGGTCGCGGCCGCCTATGCCATCCCGCTGTTGCTGATCGCATTGGTTTTGGTCGGCGCGCAAAAGGCGCTGCTGGCGCGCAAAGGCTACGTCTCCCAGACCGGAAAAGGCGGCGAACGCCGCCCCATCGCGTTCGGCTGGGGCCGCTTCGTGCTCCTGGCCTGGTGCATCGGCGTTGGCCTCCTCTCCGTCGTACTGCCGGGCCTCGTGCTGCTGGAGGCATCCTTCGCGCGCGCCTGGGGGCGGGGCCTGTCGGCGGACAATTTCACGCTCGCCAATTACCGGTTTTTGATCTTCGAGCACGAAACCGCGCTGGCCACGATCTGGCACACGATCTGGTATTCCGCCGCCGCCGCGAGTCTCGCGGTGTTACTGGCGATGCTTGTGTCCTACATCGTCAGCCGGAAACTCGTGCGTTTCGCCGGGGCGCTGGGCTTTCTGGCGATGGCGCCCTTCGTCATTCCCGGCATCGTCATGGCGATCGGCTTTTATGCCGCTTTCGCCCGGCCGCCCTTCGCGCTGTATGGCACGGCGGCGATCATCATCCTGGCCTTCACCGCGCGCTTCCTGCCGATCGCCTATGCCAGTTCCTCCGCCGCCATGGGCACGCTGCACCCGGAGATGGAGGAAGCCGCGCGTATCCTCGGACTTGGCCGCCTCGGCACCATCGCGCGGATCACGGCTCCCTTGCTGAAAAAATCCCTGCTCGGCGCCTGGCTGATCGTGTTCATCGTCGCGACGCGGGAATTGTCCGCCGCGATTTTCCTGGTCGGGCCCAACACGCGCACGATGGCCGTCCTGCTTTACGATCTCAGCGAGGCCGGAAATTTCGAGGTCGTCGCCGCGCTGGGCTTTATTCTCCTGGCGATCGCGCTTGGCCTCGCGGGCCTTGGCATGAAAGCGATCGGGCGGGATTTCATGCTGCGGCGGTGACCGGCGGGCCCGGCCCGCGAGGGGACGGACACCGCCGGAACCGGCGTTACTTCGCCCGTTTGGCGGCGTAAGAGCCGCCGGCGGCGCGCACTTCGGCCGCGTTGGTCGCCGCGCGCAGGCGCGCCAGATGTTCGGCCTCGCCTTCCAGCATCTTTTGGGCGTTGGCCAGCACCTGATCGGCCTTGTCGGCCGGGAACTTCACCGCGCCGTTTTCGTCCATATGGATCAGTTCGCCCGGCGCGACATCCATGCCGCCGACGGAGACGGGGACGTTCACCGCCTGCACCGCCATTTCCCCATGACCCGCGGTGACGCCGCCGAGCAGCATCTGGAAATCCAGGCGCCGCACCGCGTCCACGTCGCGCGACGGCCCGTTGGACAACATCCCGATGCAGCCGACGGCCTTCATCGAGGTCACCATGATCTCCCCGGCGAGGCCGGCCTTTTTCATCAGATGTTCCGGCCATTTCTGCTCGATGACCAGAATGGTCGGCTTCTTCATGGCGTCGAGCGCGTCGACCACGTCCATGAAACTCAACCGGCCCTGGTAGTTGGGATCGGGCAGCCCGAACACGCAGGTCACCGCGTATCCGACGATCGCGCCCATCTCTGGATAAATGCAACGGATGGAGGTGTCGGTGTACCAGTTCTCCGTCCACGGGTTGTAAAGGCCCAGGCAGAGGGGGTTTTTGGGATAGGTGGCGACGACGTTGGTGATTGTGGGTGTGTCGATCTTTTTCAGTTCCGTCAGCACGTCGGTCTTCGGGGCTTTGGCCATGGTCGCGTGTCCTCCCGCGATGAGGTTTCGGTTCCCGGTCATTGCCCCCCGCGCCCGGACCTGGCAACCCCGCATTGCGCGGGACGGGCGGTCTGGGCCATGGTTCGCCCGGAGGAACCCACCATGCCAGTCGCCGACCCAAACCGCGTGATCCTGACCGGAGAAAATCCGTTCATTCGCCTCAGTGAAACCGATGGCGCGCCGTTTTCCACGAATGCCAGTTTCTGGCGCATCATTTCGTCCGGCGCGGGGCCGGGACACGTGCTGTACATCAAGAGCGAGCTGACCGGCGATCGCTGGCGGATTTATTCCGACAACATCGCCATGGCCCGCTGGCTGCAAAACACCGTCCAGGGCATGCTGAACCCGGAACTGAAGGACACGTCGATCCCGGTGACCGACGCGGTGTTCGAAAAATCCGGCGATCCGCGGGATTACTGGACCGAGACCGCCATCGCGCGCGACGAAACGATCGCGCTGACATGGCACGACATCGGCGATCCCTTGTTGATCCACACTTTCCCCAACCAGGGTCCCGACGCCCGTCCCCAAGGTGTCTGCACCGTGCTGATCCCGGCTTTGTCCGCGCGTGTGACCCGTAACGGCGTGCAGGCGAAAGGCACGGCTTTCCCTCGGATTCGGGAAGAACGTCCTTTCAGCACCTGCGCGCTGGCGTTCTGCGAAAGTTGGACCGAAGCGCGTTAACCCGCCAGCAATCGCATCAGGGGGCGGATCGAGTCCGATGTCTCGATCCGCCACAACGCCGCGAAGATCGCGTCCATATCGCCGCCGAAACCGCCGTGTGCCGCGGAATCGCGGGCTTTGTCTTCAAGTTCCCGGTCCGTCAGCGGTTTTTCGGCGCTGCCTTTGGGGTGGGCCACGGTCGCCGTCAGGATGCGCCCGTCCCGCGTGACAACCGTCGCCCTGGCGGTGCCGCGCGGACTGGCCGGATCGAGCCGGGCCGAGACCTGCCCGCGCAGCGCCGCGACGGTGGGGTCGTGGACGGTCGAGTCCTCGAATTCCTTCAGGCCGGCGGCGCCGAACAAGAAGGCCACCGCCGCGCAGTGATGGATGCTGACCCGCGCGTCCCGGTCGTTGGCGACAAAGCGGTCGCCACGATCCAGCAACAATTGCTCGCCCGAAATTTCGATTGTCGCGATATCCCCGGCGGTCAGGCCGTGCGCGTTGCGTAATTCCAGGCAGGCGTCGATCACGGCGTGCATGACGATGCCGCAGGGCCAGGGCTTGTAGGTGTTCGCGGCGAACTCCCAACGATCCCCAAGACCCTCGACGATATCGGGGAGGGACGGAACATCGCCCATCGCGCGGGCCCATCCGAGCGGGCCTTCGATGGCGCGGGGCGCGGCGGTATAGCCCGCCTTGGCCAGCAGCGCCGCGAACAGGCCGTTGCGCGCCGCGTTGCCGACACTGACGTTTTTGCCGGCGCTGGGGAGATTTTCCACGTGTCCCGCCGACTGACTCGAGGCGAGGCCGAGCGCATGGGCGGTCTGAACTGGCGTGAGGCGAAGGAGAGCGGCCGCCGCGGCGGCGGCGCCGAACACGCCGCAGGTGGAGGTGATGTGCCAGCCGCGCGCGTAATGCGCGGGGGAGACGGCGTTGCCGATGCGGCATTCCACCTCGGCGCCCAGTATAAAGGCGCGCAG
>CANJJS010000042.1 GCA_947474705.1 Acetobacteraceae bacterium
GTTGTCGAGGGAGGGCCTAACTGGGACCTTGAAACAGCCTCGCATGGCCCTCCCTCGACAACCCACCACCCCGGGGTTCCAAGGGCGAGCCCCTGGCGGGTTCGAAGGGCGGAGCCCTCGCCGGGTTTGGGGCAGAGCCCCAACGTTTCCACAAGCACCCACGATTGCCGATGCCCGCCGTCCCGTGTCAGCGTATCGCGGAACGATGGGGAGCACGGCCATGAGTGTGTGGAAAATTGGGGATGTGACGATTACGAAGGTGATTGAGTTGGAGGCGACGGGAGGCAGCCGGTTTTTACTGCCTCAGGCGACGCCGGAAGCGATTAAGCCGATTGCCTGGTTGCGGCCGCATTTCGCGGACGAGAACGGACGGTTGCGGATGAGCATTCACACGTTTCTGATTCAGACGCCGACTCATCGGGTGGTTGTCGACACGTGTTTGGGCAACGACAAGGAGCATCGAAAGATTCCGCATTGGAACAATATGCAAACGAGGTTTTTGGACGATATCGCGGAGCAGGGATTCCCGCGGGAGTCGATTGACACGGTGCTGTGCACGCATCTTCACGTCGATCATGTCGGCTGGAACACGATGAAAGTCGATGGGAAGTGGGTGCCGACTTTTCCCAACGCGGAATATTTGTTCGGGCGGGTGGAGCACGAACACTGGAGCACGACGGTGGGGCGCGAGGACATGCCGTATATCATGGCGGATTCCGTGACGCCGGTGGTGGAGGCGGGCCTGGCGAAACTCGTGGACTACGATCATAAAATCGGCGCGGAAATCAGCCTTTTGCCAACGATTGGGCATACGCCGGGCCATGTCAGCGTGATGATCGAGTCGCGCGGGGAGAAGGCGATGATCACGGGCGATTTCATGCATCATCCCTGTCAGATCGCGCACCCGGAGTGGGATACCAACGCCGACAGCGACCGGGAGCAGGGCATTCGCACGCGGCGCATCATGTTCGAACAGCTTGCGGGGTCGCCGGTTCTGGTCATTGGCACGCATTTCGCGGGGGCGACGGCGGGCCGGATCGTGCGCGACGGCGAGACGTACCGGCTGGACGTGTGATAGACAGGTCCCAACATTCGAAAGGAACGTTCCCATGAGCTACCTGCGCAGCGGCATTTTTCTCGCGCCGTTTCACGCTCTTGGCGAAAACCCCACGCTCGCGCTGGAACGCGACATGGAGCTTTTGCAACACCTCGACCGGCTGAATTACAACGAGGCCTGGATTGGCGAACATCATTCCGGCGGCTTCGAGATCATTGGGTCGCCGGAAGTGTTCATCGCGGCGGCGGCGGAGCGGACGAAGCATATCAAACTCGGAACCGGGGTGGTGTCGTTGCCCTATCATAATCCGTTCATTCTGGCGGATCGGGCGGTGCAGCTCGATCACATGACGCGGGGCCGGGCTATGCTGGGGGTTGGGCCGGGCGCGCTGGTGCACGACGCGAAGAAGATCGGCATCAAACCGGAAAACCAGCGGCGGATGATGAACGAGTCGCTCGATGTCATCGTGAAACTGTTGAAAGGCGAGACGGTCACCGAGAAGACCGACTGGTACAATCTGGAAGACGCCCGCCTGCAACTTCCCAGCTACACGCAGCCGGTGATGGAAATGGCCGTGGCGGCGGCACGCTCGCCCGCGGGCGCGCTGGCGGCGGGCCGGCACGGGATCGGCATGCTGTCGATCGGCGGCACCAGCCACGAGGCGATGACGCATCACGTCGAAAACTGGAATTTCTACAGCGAGCAGGCGCGGTTGCATCACCATCAGCCGCACCGGAAAAACTGGCGTCTGGTGACGTTGTTCCACATCGCCGAAACCCGCGAAAAAGCGCGCGAGAACGTCCGGCACGGATTGGACCATTTCTGCGATTATTTCCGCGATGTCGCCACTTTCCCGATCGTGCCGGGCGATATCGAGGACCGGTTCAAATTCCTCACCGAAAGCGGCGCCGCCTGCATCGGCACGCCGGACGACGCCATCGCCCATATCGATCGCTTGTTGAAGGGGTCCGGCGGTTTCGGCGCCATCCTCGAACTCGCCCATAACTGGGCCGATTGGGCGCCGACACAGCGCCATTACGAGCTGATGGCCCGCTACGTCCACCCGCATTTCCAGGGGTCTCGGGAATGGCGCGAGGAAAGCTACGCCTATGCCCGCGACCATCACGACCAGTTCGTGGGGCAGTCGGCGGCGGCGGTGCAGGCGGAGATCGACCGGGTAGCGGCGTTGCGCAAAAAAGCCGGCGAATAAGCCGAACCTGACGGAGGGGCCGGCGAGCCGGTCCCTCCTGCTCAGATTAACCGCCGATGACGGCGGTAAACGCACATTGGATTTGCGCCGGACTGTTCGCGGGCAGCGCCTGCGTATGCCGCGCGGGCCGGGCGTCCGGGTCCGGGAACATTTTTTCCCACTCGCCATTCAGCGCGGCGCGACCGGCGGCCTGATCCTTGGCCCAGAACTCGATTTTCAGGAAATCGTCCGGCGTCCCACCGGCCGCGGCGATCGCGGCGGCGAGGTGCTGAAACAGGCATTTCACCTGATCTTCCAGCGAGTCCGGCATTTTTCCGGTCGCCGGATCGCGCGGGCCGATGACGCTCGACATCACCATGTTCCCGATCCGGCTGGCGTTCGGGATCGGGTTGGAATGACTGAAGCCCGGCCAGTTGATGCTTTGACGCTTGGCCATGGCTCAGACGGTCTCCTTGATTTGTCCCGCTGGGGCGCCGAACACGGGCGCGTTTTCAAGGTCGTCGACCAAAGCCTCCGGCCCCTCGGTCGGCAGGCTGGCGGCATAATTCAAGGCACCGTCGATATCGCCTTCCCAGACATCGCGCGGCAATTCGTACAGCAGTTCGACGCCGTAACCATTGGGGTCGTTGATGTACAGGCTGTGAGTCATGCCGTGATCGACGCGGCGGTTGAACTTCACGCCGCGCTCTTGCAGGTAGGCGAGACGGGCCAGCCAGCCCTCGCGCGTCGGGAAGGTGATGGCGACGTGGTTGATCGCCACGGGCGTGCCGAACATGCTCCAGTCCTTCGGCGGCGCCGGCAAAGCGGGATTTTCGACCAGCGCGATGTCGTGGTGATTGTCCTTGCCCGCGTGATCGGCGCTGTAAAAGCGCATGTTCGGCGGGTTGGGCCGGTCCGGCCGGGCTTTCAACTGCCCCACCTGCTTCATGCCGACGATCTCGGTCCAGAACACATGGGCTTCTTCCATGTTCCGGACGTTCAGCACGAGGTGATTGACGCCCGAGGGAACGCCGGGTTGGGTCGCGTGATCGGCCATTTCTTATCTCCTGTTTCGCGCTCTGGGCGCCAGTTTCCTTGGTTATTCGCCGGCCATGCGCGCGGCGTTCAGCGGCGTCGCGTGGTGAGTCAGACCGGATACGTCGGCGGAGGTGTGGATCGCCAGCACCGCCTCGGACAGCGCCGTGGCGCGTTCCGGACCGAGAATGGCGTTGGTCAGACCGAAGAACTTGGCTTTCAGTTCCCCTTCCGTGAGGAAGTTGCCGGGCTCGCCCTTGGGCACGATCACCGCTTGTTCGTACACGCGGTTCCCCGCTTTTATGGTCAGAATGCCAGACATGTTGGTGGGGAATTCGTCTTCCATGGCCTGGTCGAACGCGCAGGTGACTTTGGGCAGCAGGCTCCGGATCGTGGGGTCGTTCAGCAATTGGTAGCTGTCCCAGCCCATGGCGCCGGTCGCCAACGCCGCCGAAATCACGAAGGGGCCGCTGAACTGGCCGTCGACCGTGTTGCGCGGGTCGGCCTTCTTCTCCGGCGGGTTGCCGATCAGGGTCATGCCGGATTTCGGCAGGCCGAGCCGGATCGAGTCGATATCGGCGGGTTTCAGATCGTTCGCCGCGCGCAACGCCAGCGCCGCGTCGATGCCCGCGTGGCCGTAACGGCAGGAGGGATACGGCTTCACGGCGGTGTTCATCAGTTCGAACACCGTCCCCAGATCCTGAACCGCGCGCTCCGGCGTCGGGTTCGGGGCATAGGCGCGCATGAAGCCGTGGCGGCCGTCGAGCGCATCGGTGGAACCCTTGAACCCTTCCCGCACCAGAACGGCGGACATCAGCCCGTTCACCGCGGCCCATCCAACCTGGGAGCGTTTGGTCCAGGCGCCATTGTGCAGGAATTGCAGAGTCCCGGACGTCTGCGACTGCACGGTGCCCATGGCGTTGGCGATGCCATCGGCGTCGAAGCCGAAGATCCGGCCCGCCGCGACCGCCGCGCCGAACGCGCCGCAGGTGGCCGTGGGGTGGAAGCCGCGGTCGTAATGCGCGCCCGCGGGCAGGGCCAAGGCGATGCGGCAGGTGACCTCGTAACCCGCGATAATGCCGGCGAGGACATCGGCACCGGACGCGCCCACCATCTCGCCCGCCGCGATGGCGGCGGGAATGACCGGCGCGCCAGGATGCAGGGAGCCGGCGGCGTGGGTGTCGTCGAAGTCGAGCGAGTGCGCCAAAGCGCCATTCAGAAAGGCGGCGCCGGTGGGGGTGTAGCGGGCGGCATCGCCGAACACGCCGGCGTTGCCGTTGGCCATGCCCATGGCGCGGACGGCCGAGACGAAGGCGTTCGTGCTCTCCGCGTCGTGCCGGGCGCGAACGATGTTGCCGACGAGGTCGAGGACCAGGAAGCGCGCGCGGGTCACGATTTCCGGCGCGAGGTCTGAGATTTTCAGGTTGGCGCAGAATTCGGCGAGCTGGCTGGTCACGCCCATGACGGTCGATGCTCCGATGTTTGACGGCAGTGTGCCCGAAAAGTCCGGAACGTGGAAGCGCTCGGCGCGCAAATGGCAGGCAAATCGGGCGAAGCAAGAGAGTCCCAGGGCTCCGCCCCGGACCCCGTGGGGGGCGCTGCCCCCTCAACCCCCGCCAAGGCAGGGCCTTGGATGCCGTCTGTTTGGGGGAGATGAAGAAGGGGGCCTACACGGACATTGAAACCGTCTCGCATGGCCCCCTTCTTCATCTCCCCCAATTAAATGGGTCCAGGCTTGCCCCTGCGAAGGCGGGGGGCCCCCGCCCTGGTGGGGTTCGAAGGGGCGACGCCCCTCGCGGGCGCGATCCGCTTCGCGGCTCTCGGGGGCGGAGCCCCAAGGCTTTCCTTCCTTCGCCCGATTGCCCTGGCGCAAATGGCGGAGAGGGGGCCCGCCGCGCCTGGTATTCCCGGCGAAAGACGAATACGCTGGTCCAGACGGGCGAGAACCCACGCAAGAACGGAGCAACCGGACGATGAAATCGCTGTTATGGACGATGTGCGCGGCGATGCTCGCGACGACCGCGGCCGGGACGGGGCCGGCGAAGGCGGAGACCGAAGCGGTGTTCGACGCGGGCAAATTCGCCTTCGAGAATGGCGGCGAAATTCCGAACATGAAGGTGGGTTACGTCACCTGGGGCACGCTGAACGCGGCGAAGAGCAACGCGATCCTGCTGGTGCCGGGAACGAGCGGGACGCGGCATTCGTACGATCGGCATATCGGTCCCGGCAAGACCTTCGATACGGACAAGTATTTCGTGATTGGGGCCGATCCGATCGGCGGCGGTACCTCGTCCTCGCCGAAGGATGGGCTGGGAGTGGCGTTTCCCCGCTATACCATTCGCGACATGGTGCGGGCGCAGCACCGGCTGGTGACACAGGGACTGGGGATTTCGAAGCTGTTCGCGGTCGGCGGCAGCTCCATGGGATCGTTTCAGACGGTGGAATGGGGGATCGCGTTTCCGGACGCGATGCGCGGGCTGATCATGCTGGTGCCGGCGGCGCGGAGCGACAATCATTTCGCCGCCGTGGTGGATGCGTTCGAGGCGACGATCACGCTCGATCCCGCGTATATGGGCGGGGCGTACAAGACGAACCCGGTGGAAGGGATCAAACGCGCCGCGCTGATTTATTTCCCTTGGCAGACCAGCGACGAGTTTCTGATCGGGTTGGACGCGGCGGCCTATGAAGCGGCGAAAAAGGCGACGGGGGAACGTTGGGTCAAGGAATGGGACGCGACGTCGATGCTGTGGCGGTATTACGCCAGCCGCGGGCACGATGCCTCGAAGCCGTTTGGCGGGGACATGATGAAGGCGTTGGCGCGGATCGTGGCGCCGGTGTTGTTGTTGCCGAGCATGACGGATCGGACAATCCCGGGATATTTGACGCGGGAGTTGTATCGGGGTCTTCGCGGACAGGTGGAATATGCCGAAATTCCGTCGATCAAGGGGCATTCCGCCGCCGGGGCCGGTCCGGGGACCGCGGAGTATGGGTTCGTCAGTGAGAAGATAAGGGCGTTTTTGGCGGGGTTGGGGGCGCCGTGAGTTCCCGCCGATTGTTAGCGGACGAAGTACACGCCGGCCGGGCTGGTGGACAACACACCGCCGGCGCGTGAAGACTGGCGCGACCGAAGACGAGGAGGGCGGGGTGAAGGTTATCGAAGGCGGATGCCTCTGCGGGGCTTCGCGATACGTGGCGCGCGGAGAACCGATCAACGTACGCGTTTGCCATTGCAGGGTGTGTCAGCGGGCGCTTGGCGCGGCGTTCAATGCCCGGGTGCTGATGCCTCTGAGTGGGGTTACGATGACCGGCCCGCTGGGGCGGCGCAATTCCTCGCCCGTTCTGGTCCGCGGTTTTTGCGCGGTTTGCGGGACGTCGTTGTTCACGGAACGGGCGGGCGCGGGTGTCATCGGGCTGACGTGCGGAAGCCTGGATTTGCCGGAAGATTGCCAGCCCACCGAGCATATCTGGACGTCGAGCAAGCAGGCATGGCTGACGATTGACGATGGGTTGCCACAGTATCCCGAGGGCGCGCCCGCCTGAGGCATCGCGGCCGTTTCAGGGCCGTTCAGGATCGGCGCGCCTCGGTTCCAGGGGGCGCCGTTACCCCGGCTTCACCGCCGCGGGCGGAATCGACAGCGGTTGAAAACGCTTGATGCCCGGCGTCGCCGACGAACTTCCGGCCTCCGTGGGACGGTTCATGCCTCGGACGGCATCGACCACGGCGGCGGTCACTTCCTTGGTTGTCGCTTTCCCGCCCAGATCCGGCGACAGGATGCCGGCGCCGCAGACCTGCTCGACGGCGGCCATCAGAAGGTCGGCGGCGGGTTTTTCGCCGAGATATTCCAGCATCATCGCGGCGGTCCAGAAGCTCGCGACGGGGTTGGCGATGCCTTTGCCGGCGATGTCGAAGGCGGAGCCGTGGATGGGTTCGAACATGGAGGGATTGCGGCCCTCCGGGTCGAGGTTTCCGGTGGGGGCGATGCCAAGGGAGCCGGCGAGGGCGGCGGCGAGGTCGGAGAGAATATCGGCGTGGAGGTTGGTGGCGACCACGGTGTCGATCGATTGCGGACGCAGGACCATTCGCATGGTCATGGCGTCCACGAGTTCTTTGTCCCAGGTCACGTCTTTGTAGTCGTGGGAGACCAGCGCCGCGATTTCGTCCCAAAACACCATACCATGCCGTTGCGCGTTCGATTTGGTCACGACGGTGAGATGTTTGCGCGGACGGGACCGGGCGATCTCGAACGCCACGCGCATGATGCGTTCCACGCCGCGGCGGGTGAAAATGGAGACTTCCGTGGCGACTTCCTCTGGCATGCCGCGATGGGTGCGCCCGCCCTGCCCCGCGTATTCGCCTTCGGAGTTTTCGCGCACGATCACCCAGTCCAGGTCGCCGGTGCTAACGTTGCGTAGGGGCGAGGTGACGCCGGGCAGGATTCGGGTAGGACGGACGTTGGCGAACTGGTCCATGCCCTGGCAAATCTGCAGCCGCAGGCCCCACAGCGACACGTGATCCGGGATGTTCGGATCGCCCACGGCGCCGAAATAGATCGCGTCCGCCGTGCGCAGCCAGGCCATGCCGTCGGCGGGCATGAACTCGCCGTGTTTGCGGTACCAATCGGAGCCCCAGTCGTAATGGTCGATCGCCAGTTCGAAGGTGCCGAGTTTGGCGGCGACGGCGTCGAGCACTTCGAGGCCGGCCGAGATGACCTCGGGGCCGATGCCGTCGGCGGGGATGGAGGCGATACGGTATTTTTTCGGCATGGGGCGGATTCCTGGTCAGCGCGAGCCCAGGACATACACCATCGATGGGATGGGGGAAAACGGCGGCTTAGCCGGCGGCGAATTGTTCCGGCCGCACCTCGCCCACCGGGATGATCACGTCGGCCGGGATATCCAAACGTTTCGCCGCCGCGCGGATCGCATCCGCGCTGGGTGCCTCATACAGACAATAGCTTTTGCGTTTGTCGGCACTCAGAAACGAATAGAGCCACTGTACGCCGATTTCGTCGTTGACGTGTTTGATGTCCGCCGCGAGGGCGTCGGTCACCAAGACCTCTTCCGCGAAATTACGTTCGATCAAATACAGTGGCATGGCTCGATCTCCTTGGCTTGACAAGGAATCCAAAGCTCGTGGCGACTATTTGTCAAGGTAATTGGGGGGCTTGCCATGCGCGGCCAAAATCGCCCACGCTACGGGTCACATGAGCGGAACTTTTTCCTCACCGGCGGGACAGGCTGAAATTTTCGTGGGCAGGCGCCACGAAATCGGCCAGTTGCGCACAGCCCTGGATGCCGCGCGTGCCGGCCAGGGCAAGATCGTGCTGTTGTCGGGCGAGCCCGGCATCGGCAAGACCCGCACCGCGGCCGAACTGGCCGCCCATGCCGCCGGACAAGGTGGCATGGTCACCTGGGGCCGGTGCCACGAGGAATCGGGCGCCCCGCCCTACTGGCCATGGACCCAAATCCTGCGCGGTCCGCTCGCCGAACCCGATACCGATGCCTTGCGCCAGGATCTTGGCATCGGCGCGGCCGACATCGCCGAAATCGTTCCGGGCATTCGCGATCGCCTGCCGGACCTGGAACGCGCCCCGCCCATGGGCGATCCGGCCGAGGCGCGGTTCCGCCTGTTCGACTCGCTGACGCAATACCTGATCGCCATTTCGCGCCGCCGTCCGCTGACGATTCTTCTCGACGATCTGCACTGGGCCGATGTCCCGTCGTTGCGCTTTCTCGAATTCCTGGCGCCGGAAATCGGTGGCAACGGCCTGTTGGTGGTCGGGACCTACCGCGAGAACGAACTCTCCCGCCAGCACAAGCTGTCCGACACTCTGGGCGCGCTGGCGCGGGTGGGACATGTGTCGCGCGTCCGGCTGCGGGGGCTCGACGGCGAGGAAGTCCGGCATTTTGTCGCGCTTTCCTCGGGCGTGGTGCCGCCGGCGTGGCTGACGCGATCGATCCACGACCAAACCGAAGGAAATCCGCTGTTTCTGCGGGAGGTCGTGCGGCTGTTGGCGGAGCAAGGCCATTTTTTGTCCTCGATGGACAATCTGCCGGCGATTCGCGTCCCCGAGGGCATTCGCGAGGTCATCGGCCGCCGCCTGAACCGCTTGTCGCCGGCCTGTAACGAAATCCTGGCGCTGGCCTCTGTCTTCGGCCGCGAATTTTCGTTCGATGTTCTGACCCGCGCCGGGGCCACCGCGGAAGACGCTTTGTCGCGGGCCCTGGACGAAGCGTCCGACGCGCACATCGTGGAGGAAATCGCGCCCACGCGTTACCAGTTCACCCATGCGCTGATCCGGACAACGTTGTACGATGAATTACGTCCGGGTCGCCGGCGTCAATTGCATCTGGCCGCCGCCGAAGCGCTTGAAGCCGTGCATCGGCATGGTTTGGAATCAGTGCTGGCCGACCTCGCCCGCCACTTTCAACTCGCAGGGACTCCGGATGGCCTGGCCCGGTCGATCGATTACGCGATCCGGGCCGGGCAGCGGGCCGACGCGCTGCTGGCGTTCGAGGATTCGATCGGTTTCTTCCAGGCGGCGCTGGATACAATCCGGCAACTGACGGAGCCCGATCCCCGGTTACATACGGCGCTGCTGCTGCATCTCGGCCACTCATTGCGAAAAATTAACGATTATCCCGCCGCCAAGGCGCACCTGCTCGCTGCCGCGGCGATGGCCAAAACGAACGGTTTTCACGATCTTCTCGCCGAGGCCGCGACCCATTTCGAACTCGCCGAGTGGCGCGAAGGCAGCGTCGAGCGCGCGGCGGCGCCGGTGTTCCTGGCCGATGCGCTGGATGCCATGCCCCCCGCGATGACGACCGCGCGAATCAAACTAATGGCATCCCTGGCCCGCGCCCGGCTTTACGCCGGGGCAACCGGAGAGGCGGAGGCGCTCGCCCGCGAGACCCTCCGCCACGCGCGCGATCTGGGCGATCCCAATGCGATCGCGGCCTCCCTCGACGTGCTCCATGAATTCATCCTCGACCCGGCGGAAACGCCAATATGGCTGGCCAACGCCATCGAAATGACGGCGATGGCGGCGCGGATCGACGACATGGAGCTGGTGTCGCGGTTCTGGTTTTTCCGCGCCGTCGATTCCCTGGAAATGGGCGATGCCGCCGCGAGCCGCGCCGCGACCGACGAGTTCGCGCGCCTGAGCGTACTGCTCCGCCAGCCCGTCATCGCGATCTTCGCGCTCGGACTTAAGGCATCCGTGGCGTTGCTGGCGGGCGACCTGGCGGAGGCGGAGCGCCTCATTCTGCGCGCGATGCGGACCCGAAGCCCCGGTACGAGCCATGCCTCCGACACGGTTTCGATGCTGATTTTCGATCTGCGGCGGCTGCAAGGGCGGCTGAACGAAATGCTACCCTTGGCGAAGGCCTTCGCGGGCACCTCCCAGGCCGCGGTGTGGGCACCCGGTCTGGCGCTGATGCACATCGAGTGTGGCGAGCGGGAGGAGGCGCGGGCCATCTTCGAGAGCCTGGCGGCCGATTCATTTGGCGGACTGCCGCGCGATGGCCGCTGGACGACGAGTGTCGTGTATCTCGCCGACATCTGCGCGGCTCTGGGCGACGCGGCGCGCGCGGCCGTCCTCTACCGGTTCCTTCTGCCCTGGTCCGGGCGCAACATCCCCCTTGGCGGGGGCGTCAGTTTTCCGGGGTCGACGGACCGGTTTCTGGGTCAGCTCGCCGCCACGATGGGCCATTGGACCGACGCCGAGCGTCATTTCAACGTGGCACTGGAGATGAACGAACGGATCGGTGGCCACGCACCGCTGGCACGGACTCGTTACGATTTCGCGGCGATGCTGGTGGCGCGCGGGTTTCCCGGCGATCGGGACCGCGCCGCCGTGCTGCTGCGAAAAGCCCAGGAGGGCGCGGAAACTTTGGGACTGACGGCATTGACGCGGAAGATCGAAACGACGGTCGCGGCGGAAGGTCCGGCGATCGTTCCGGTGCCGCCCGATGCCCTGACCACGCGGGAACTGGAGGTGCTGCGCCTGATGTCCATCGGCCGCGGCAACGCGGATATCGCGCTGGTTCTGGCGATCAGTTTGAACACCGTGGCGACGCATGTCCGGAACATTCTCGCCAAAACCGGATGCGCCAACCGGACCGAGGCCGCGGCCTATGCCATGCGGCACGGGCTGCACGCGGCGGGGTAGCGCGCCAGCCTTGGGCGCCGGGTCTCATCATTCCTGATGAGGCGCCGATGGGACACGACCCGGCCGGGGGCGGCGCGGGTCTCATTCGATCGGGCGATGTCGCGGCACGCGCCCAAGGCGCAGGGTCCACATGCCGCCGGACAAGATCGGGTCCGGCTCAACAAACGGAGGCAACAATGGCTGCTCAGGATTCCCTTTTGTCCGACGATCTGCTGAAAAGCTTCGCCGGACGGCGCGCCGGATACGACCAAGACAACCGGTTCTTTCACGAGGATTTCGAGGATCTGAAGAAGGCCGGATATCTGACCATGGCGGTGCCGCGCGAGCTGGGCGGCCGCGGCATGACTCTGGCCCAGGTGTGCCGGGAACAATATCGGTTGGGGTATCATGCACCGGCGACGGCGCTCGGGATCAATATGCATGTCTAGTGGGCCGGCCTGATCGCGGATCTGTGGCGCCAGGGCGATAAGTCACTGGAATGGGTGCTGAAAGACGTGATGGCGGGCGAGGTGCTGAACGCCGGCCATTCCGAACGCGGCAACGATCTGCCCGCGTTGCTGTCCACGTGCAAAGCGGAACGAGTCGAAGGCGGCTTCCGTTTCACCGGGCATAAAATGTTCGGCAGCCTGGCGCCCGTCTTCACCCGTTACGGCCTGCACGGACTGTGGGCGGAGGCCGAGGGCGGGCCGAAAGTCGTGCACGCCTTCATGCCCCGGGAAACGCCCGGCCTGCGTGTCGTGGAAAGCTGGGATACCTTGGGTATGCGCGCGACCCGCAGCGACGATATCGTTCTCGACGGCGCCTTCGTGCCAGATCGTAACATCGCCCGCATCGTCCCCGCCGGCACCGCCGACGCCTTCGTTCTCGGCATCTTCGCCTGGGCTTTGTTGGGATTCGCGAACATTTACCACGCGATCGCCCAACGCGCGATGGCTGTGGCGGTTCCCTCGGTACACGGTAAGACCTCGCTGGCCGTGTCCAGAACGATGGCGTATCATCCGGAAATTCAGCACACGATCGCGGAAATGCAATTGTTGCTGGACCCGATCGGACCGCACCTCGACCGCGTCGCCGAGGATTGGTCGAACGGAGTCGATCACGGCGGAACCTGGCCGTCGAAAATCGTGTCCGCGAAATACCACGCGGTCGAAGCCTGCTGGAAAATCGTGGATAAAGCGATGGAAGTGTCAGGCGGCGCGGGCATGTTCCGCGGCAACGAACTGGAACAATTGTTCCGCGACGCGCGCTGCGGCCGGTTCCATCCGGCCAATACCTTCCTGGTCCACGAAATCGTCGCCAAAACCGCACTTGGCATCGACCTGGGCGAACAACCCCGCTGGGGCTGACACGGAACGGACCGGAGGCGAATCGCGCCTCCGGTTCCACTGTTGCCGGGATCGTGACGGTGCGTCAGAGTCATGCCTCACCGTCACAGAGATCGGACACCATGACCTTCGTACTCGGCCCCGAGGTGAACCTCGAAAAACCCGCCTTCGTCGATCCCACCGCGCGTCTCTTCGGTCGCGTCATCGCGGGCGAGGGGTGCAGTTTCTGGCCAGGCAGCGTGATCCGGGCGGAGGGCGCGGCGGTGCGGATCGGCAAGTTCTGCAATATCCAGGACACGGTCGTGATCCATGTCGGCGGAAGCAATGGGACGTCGATCGGCAATTATGTTTCGATCGGGCATCGGGCGGTGGTGCATGGGGCGGAGATCGGGGACGATTGTTTGATCGGGATTGGCTCGGTCGTGATGGACCGGGCGAAGATCGGGCGGCGCTGCGTGATCGGCGCGATGGCGCTGGTGCCGGCGGGGATGGAGGTGCCGGAGGGTTCGGTCGTGATGGGCGTGCCCGGCAAGATCGTTTCGACACGCGACAATTTCGCGCAGACGCGGCGGAACGCGCTGGTGTATTACCGAAATGCGCTGTCTTACGCGCAAGGGCGGCACGACGGCTGGCGGACGGAGGAATTTTTGAGATGGCGCGAGGAGGTCAATAAGCGTCTGGCGGCGGGGGAAGAGGTTCCGGCGGTCGAATGATCTTTGGCGCGGTCGTAACGGAGGATTTTCGATGGCGTTTGTTTGCACTGTTCCCGCGATTTCGACTGTGCAACAGGATGGGCCGGATATGCGGGTGACGCGCTGGGATTTTCCTCCGGGCGCGGTCACTGGCTGGCACACGCATGGGTGGCCTTATGTGATCGTGATGCTGACGGATGCCACGATGCGTGTGCATGACGGGACGACTGTCGTGGAAACCGTGCTGACGGCCGGTCAGGCGTATCATCGGCCCGCGGGTGTGGAGCACGATGTCATGAACGGCGGGACCGCGCCGATGGCCTTTGTCGAGGTGGAGATCAAGCGTCCCGAGGCGATGCGGTTCGGTTGACCGGGGCGTTCAACCGCGCGCGAGGGATGTCGTGCGGTAGAACGCGGCCAGCGGTGTTTCGAAACTCAGGCTTTCCAGGTGGAGCGCCGCGGCGGACGAGATTTGTTCCGGGTCTTCCGGCCAGGTGCCGTCGGCGTTCCGCCGCAGCAGCTCGGCCTCGATTTTGGTGCTGGAGACGATGAGGATTTCGGCCACGCTGGGGATGGTGGTGTAGGCCCAGATGTTGGCCCAGGTCTCGACCTCGTTGGAGGGGGAGAGGATTTCGACGATGAGGACGGGGTCGGAGACCATCGGGGCGTTCGACGGCGGGCTACATGTCACGACGAGGTCGGGGATACGGTAGTTGCGGTCGTGACGGACGCGGGGGATGACACCGCCTTCGGATACGACATGGCAGGGCCAGTGCGTGGCGACCAGATGATTGCCAAGCAGGCGCGCGATTTCGGCCTGGATCGCGCCGTGCGTGCTGGAGCCCGGCGCCATCGCCACGGGTTCGCCGTCGATCAATTGCCAATGGCGCACCGACGGATCGCCGGGATCCCAGGCGAAGAATTCCGCGAGGGTCATGCGCGACGGGGGCTGTTTTCGGAGGGCGACCATGGCGGCAGTCTACCAGAACGCGCAACCTCGCGACAGGGTTTAAAGCGGAAGGGGCCGGGCGAACCCGGCCCCTTCCGGTCAACGTCCCAGAACGGGCATGATGAACTCAGGCCCTTTCTTCGCGCCGCCGGTCCAGCGCTGCGTCACCGCTTTGTATTTCGTGTAGAAGCGCACGCCTTCCATCCCGTAGACATGGTGGTCGCCGAACAGCGAGCCTTTCCAGCCGCCGAACGAATGGAACGACATCGGCACGGGAATGGGCACGTTGATCCCGACCATGCCGATCTGCACCTGGTTGGTGAAGTCGCGCGCGGTGCCGCCATCGTTTGTGAACAGGGCGACGCCGTTGCCATAGGGGTGTTCGTTGATCATCCGCGTCGCCGTGGCGATGTCGGGCGCGCGCACCACGGACAGGACGGGACCGAAGATTTCCTCTTTGTAGATGCGCATGTCCGTCGTCACGTTATCGAACAGACATCCGCCGAGAAAGAATCCATTCTCGTAACCCTGCAACCGCAGCCCGCGCCCATCGACGATCAACGACGCGCCTTCCTTGACGCCCTGGTCGACATAACCCGAGACCTTCGCCAGATGCTCGCGGGTCACCAGCGGGCCCATCTCCGCTTCCGGATCGACGCCCGGCGCGATTTTCAGCGCGCGCACTTTCGGCGCCAGTTTCGCCACCAGTTCGTCGCCGGCGGAGCCCACGGCGACGGCGACGGAGACGGCCATGCAGCGCTCGCCCGCCGCGCCGTAGGCGGAGCCCATCAGCGCGTCCACGGCGTCGTCGATATCGGCGTCCGGCATGACGACCAGGTGATTTTTCGCGCCACCAAGCGCCTGTACGCGTTTGCCGTGCGAGGTCCCGCCTTTGTAGATCGTTTCGGCGATCGCGGTGGAGCCGACGAAGCTGATCGCGGCGATGCCGGGATGGGCGATGATGGTTTCCACGGCTTCCCGGGCGCCCTGCACGACGTTGAACACACCGTCCGGGAGTCCGGCTTCTTTCAGCAGTTCAGCCAGTTTCAGCGCGGCGGAGGGGTCCTTTTCCGAAGGCTTCAAAATGAAACAGTTTCCGGTAGCCAGGGCGACCGGCACCATCCACAGTGGCACCATCAACGGGAAATTAAATGGCGTAATGCCCGCGACGACGCCCAAGGGCTGGCGGATCGACCAGGCGTCGATGCCGGTGCCGACCATGTCGGTGAACTCGCCTTTAAGCAGATGCGGAATACCGCAGGCGAATTCCACGACTTCCAGGCCGCGCTGCACTTCGCCGTCGGCGTCCGACAGCACCTTGCCGTGCTGCTCGGTAATGATCGCCGACATTTCCTTGCGGTCGCGGTTGAGAAGATCGACCAGTTTGAACATGACGCGGGCGCGGCGCAGCGGCGGGGTCGCGGCCCATGCCGGGAAGGCGGCGGAGGCGACGGCGACGGCGGCCTCGACCTCGGCGGGGCTGGCGAGCGAGACCTTGGCGATGACCTCGCCGGAGGCCGGGTTATGGACGGCGCCGAATTCGCCGCTGGTGCCGGCGACATGTTTGCCGCCGATGAAGTGTCCGATTTCGCGCATATGCCGTTCCTCCCGGGGATCCTTTGTCGGAGCCAGGATTTAGGCCGAAACGCGTGTTGCTGCCAGGGGGCGCCGCGCGATCAGGCCCGGAGGAAGGTTTCCATCGCGCGCGCGACCCAGTCCGGGCGCTCCTTCACCACATCCGCTCGCGTGCCCGGCACGAAGGCCAGTTCGCCCCGCCCCATCGACCGCGCGAGGAAATCCGCGCCGTCGCGCATCGCCAGTTCGGCGCCGTCCGCGCACAGGACCAGAGTGGGCGCGAAAATTTCCTCCGCCAGGTCCATCAGATCGGCGCGCCGCACCGCGCCGTGCGCCAGTCCCCGGCCCGGCAGCACCGCCAGCGCGTCGCGCGCGCCCTCGCTGAGACCGGGCGAAGTATCGCACAGCACCATCCGATCCACCTGGCCCGGCCAGGCGGCGGCGAAGGCCTGCGCCACCATCCCGCCCAAGGAACTGCCGGCGAGATGGGCGCGCGGCACTTCGAGGCGGATCAATAGCGCCGCGAGTTGCTCCGCGAGGTCCTCGATCTCGTAATCCCCCGCGGGCGCGGGCGTTTCGCCATGACCCGGCAGATCGTAGGCAATCAGTTCGAAATGCCGCGACAGGCCGGACAGCGCGTCCCACATCGCGCGGGTTTCATCGAGCCCGTGCAGAAGGACCAGCGGGGGGCCGCCGCCCATGCGGTGCGGAACGATGGTCGAAGCGTCGAGAACGGGCACCCGGTTGTCTCCCTGCGTGACGAGCGCGACCATCGCATGCCCCATCGCGCGGGGCCATGCGCCGGCGCGGTTTGCCGGTCCGCCGGAAACTGGTAACGCCGCTGTAAGCCGCCTTTCTTTATCCGCCTTGCCAAGGAAACCCATGGCGAACACATGCCCGACACGATGACCCGTCCCATCGCGCCCACCGGCCCGTGCGAACTGACGATCCTGATGCCCTGCCTGAACGAGGCGGAAACGCTCGCGATCTGTATCGCCAAGGCGCGCGGTTACCTCGCCGCCTCCGGCGTGACCGGCGAGGTGCTGATCGCCGACAATGGCAGCACCGACGGCTCCCAGGCGATCGCTTTGGCGGCGGGCGCGCGGGTCGTGCCGATCGCCGAAAAGGGCTATGGCAGCGCGCTGCTGGGCGGGATCCGCGCGGCGGCGGGCCGGTTCGTGATCATGGGCGATTCCGACGACAGCTACGATTTCAGCGACCTGGACGCCTTCGTGGCGAAATTGCGCCATGGGCACGCGCTGGTCATGGGCAACCGCTTCAAGGGCGGCATCAGGCCAGGCGCGATGCCGCCGCTGCACCGCTACCTTGGCAATCCCGTGCTGACGACGATCGGCCGGATTTTCTTCCGCAGCCCCTGCGGCGATTTCCATTGCGGCCTACGAGGCTTCGACCGCGAGGCCATTCTCGGCCTGGATCTCCAGGCGCCCGGCATGGAATTCGCCAGCGAAATGGTGGTGAAAGCGACCATCCACGGCCTGAATATCACCGAAGTACCGACCACCCTCTCGCCGGACGGCCGTTCCCGTCCGCCGCATCTGCGGAGCTGGCGCGACGGGTGGCGGCATCTGCGCTTCCTGCTGCTGTTCAGTCCGCGCTGGTTATTTCTCTACCCCGGTCTGGGATTGCTGCTGTCCGGCCTGCTGGCGATGGCCTGGCTGCTGCCGGGGCCGCGCGCGGTGGCGGGGGTGACGTTCGACATTCACACGTTGTTTTACGCCTCGCTGGCGGTCGTGGTCGGTTTCCATTCGGTGTTGTTCTATATTTTCGCGCGGCTCTACGGCATCCGGGAAGGTCTGGCGCCGCCGGATGGCCGCTTCCTGGCCCTGACCCGCCGGCTGACCCTGGAGGCCGGGCTGCTGGCCGGGCTGTGTTTGCTGATCGCGGGCCTGCTGCTGGCCGTGCTGGCGGTGTCGGCCTGGACCCATACCGCGTTCGGCGCGCTGCCGCCGGGCCAGGCGATGCGGCTGGTCATTCCCTCCGGCACCTGCATCCTGCTGGCGTTTCAGACGGCCTACGGGGCGTTTTTTCTCAGCGTGCTGGAGATACGGTCGGGCAAACGGCCCACAGGGTAACCCATCCGGCGGGGACCTGGCCGGTGGCAGGCCAATCGGGCGAAGGAAGAGAGTCCCAGGGCTCCGCCCCGGACCCCGTGGGGGGCGCTGCCCCCTCAACCCCCGCCAAGGCAGGGCCTTGGATGCCGTCTGTTTGGGGGAGATGAAGCAGGGGGGCCATCGAGGACGTATCGACGTCCGTGTAGGCCCACCTGTTTCATCTCCCCCAATTAAATGGGTCCAGGGGCCCCGCCCTGGTGGGGTTCGAAGGGGCGACGCCCCTCGCGGGCGCGATCCGCTTCGCGGCTCTCGGGGGCGGAGCCCCAAGGCTTTCCTTCCTTCACCCGATTGCCCTGAGGCCGGTGGAGGACCAGGCCGGGGGGACCAAGACCGCGAACAGCGATCCTGGCGAGGGTCGAAGTCCGCGCTATTTCGCGGCCACCTTCTTCTTCTTTTTCACCGCGGCCTTTTTCGCCGGCGCGGCTGCGGGCGCTTTCGCCGCCGCCTGCTTGCGCGGCGCCGCGCGCAAAGCCATGGGCGCGCCGTCCTCCGCCGGTGCCGCCTTGGACTTCGCCGCCGATTTTGGCGCGGCCTTCTTCTTCGCCACCCCGCCACGCGGCTTCAATTGCTTGCCCTTCTCGACCAGAAGAACCAGCGCCTCCTCCAGCGTGACGTCATCCATCTCCGTCCCGCGCGGCAGGTTGGCGACGGTCTGGCCGTGCTGGACATAGGGTCCGAAGCGGCCCTTGCGCACCGACACGAACTCCTTGTCCTTCGGGTGCGTGCCCAAGGTGCGGACCGACGCCATCTTCTTGGCGATCAGATCGACGGCGCGGTTGATCCCGATCGCCAGGACGTCGTCGTCCTTGTCCAGCGAGCCATAGAGCGCGCCCATGCGGACATAGGGTCCGAAACGGCCAATGCCGACCTGGATCGGTTCCTGTGTTTCCGGATGGATCCCCACGGTCTTCGGCAGCGACAGCAACCCGACCGCCTGTTCCAAAGTCAGAAGGTCGCCCTCGATCCCCCGTGGCAGCGTCGTCCGCCTTGGTTTGATCTTTTTGTCCTCGCCGGCTTCGCCCTGTTGGACATAAAGACCGAAGGGGCCGCGCCGGACGGTGATTTCCTCGCCGGTTTCCGGGTCCTGGCCCAAAGAGCGCTGGCCGTCCTTCAGCGTGTCGCCGCCATCCGCCCCGCCATCGACGGCGAGATTGCGGGTGTATTTGCACGCGGGATAGTTGGAGCAGCCGATGAAGCTGCCCAGCCGCCCCAGTTTCAGGCCAAGCCGCCCATTGCCGCAGGCGCCACACTTGCGGGGGTCGCCGCCATCCGCCGGCACCGGGAAGAAATGCGCCCCCAGATCCTGATCCAGCGCGTTGATGACGTCGCTGATTTTCAGGTCCTTGGTCTGGTCCACGGCATGGGAGAACCCATCCCAGAACGACCGCATCACGGAACGCCAGTTCAAATTCCCGGCGGAGACCTCGTCCAGCTTTTCCTCCAGCGAGGCGGTGAATCCGGTGTCGACATATTGCTCGAAGAACGAGACCAGGAACGCCGTCACCAACCGGCCGCGGTCCTCTGGCACGAAGCGGCGTTTGTCCAGCCGGACATACTTGCGGTCCTGCAACACCGACAGGATGGAGGCGTAAGTGGAGGGCCGCCCGATGCCCAGCTCCTCCATTTTCTTCACCAGGCTCGCCTCGGAATAGCGCGGCGGGGGCTGGGTGAAATGCTGGTTGGCGTCGACTTTCTGGCGCTTCAGCGGGTCCTTCGCCGACATCGGCGGCAGCATGCGGTTGTCGTCGTCCTCCGCCTGGTCGTCGGTGTCCTCCCGATACAGCTTCAGATAGCCATCGAAGGCGACAATCGAGCCGGTGGCGCGCAGCGTCTGGCCCTTGCCATCGACGACATCGACCGCGACCTGATCCAGTTCGGCGGACTGCATCTGGGACGCGACGGCGCGCTTCCAGATCAGTTCGTAGAGGCGCTTCTGGTCGTGGCTCAGACCCGTCAATTGCTCTGGGGTCCGCGACACATCGGTGGGACGGATCGCCTCATGCGCTTCCTGCGCGTTCTTGGCGCGGCTGGTGTATTCGCGCGGGGCGCCGGGCAGATAGCGCGCGCCGAACGCGTCCTTGACGTGATCGCGGATGGAGGCGATCGCCTCTTGCGCCATCTGCACGCCATCCGTCCGCATATAGGTGATGAGGCCGGTGGTCTCGCCGTCGATCTCCACGCCTTCGTACAACCCTTGCGCCGTGCGCATCGTCTGCTGCGCGCCAAAGCCCAGTTTTCGCGAGGCTTCCTGTTGCAGGGTGGACGTGGTGAAGGGCGCGGGCGGGTTGCGGCGGACACGCTTGCGCTCGACCGAACCGACGGTGAAGGCGCCCTGCTCGACCAGCGCTTTCGCGGCTTCGGCCAGGTCTTTGTTGTTCAGGTCGAACTGGTCGAGCCGTTTGCCGTTCAGATGCGTCAGCTTCGCCGCGAAGGGCGCGCCGCCGGGGGTGACGAACACCGCCTCGATGGTCCAGTATTCGCGGGCCTTGAAGATCTCGATCTCGGCTTCGCGCTCGCAGATCAGACGCAAAGAGACCGATTGAACACGGCCGGCGGACCGGCTGCCCGGCAGTTTGCGCCAGAGCACCGGGGACAAGGTGAACCCCACCAGATAATCCAGCGCGCGCCGGGCCATATAGGCCTCGATCAGCGGGGTATCGAGTTCGCGGGGATGCGCGATCGCCTCGCGGATGGCGCCGCGGGTGATCTCGTTGAAGGTGATGCGGAGAACCTGGACGCCTTTCAGCGCCTTCTTCTCCTCCAGCATGGCGCGCACGTGCCAGGAAATCGCCTCGCCCTCGCGATCCGGATCGGTGGCGAGATACAGGGTCTTCGCGCCCTTCAGGGCTTTGACGATGGCGCCGACCTGCTTTTCGCCCCGGGCATCCGATTCCCAGTCCATGGCGAAGTCCTGCTCCGGCCGGACGCTGCCGTCCTTGGGCGGAAGATCGCGAACGTGACCAAAGCTCGCGAGCACGGTGTACCCGCCGCCCAGATAGCGATTGATCGTTTTGGCCTTGGCGGGAGATTCGACGACGACAACGTCAGACATGTGAATGTTGATGTCCCAGGGTGATGGCTACGATCGTGGATCCGGCGACAAGGCGAACCGGTTCCCCGGCAGCGTTTCCACGCGCCCGGACAGTTCCAGTTCCAGGAGGACCGCCATGACGGCGGCCGCGGAGAGTTGGCAGCGCCGGGTCAGGTCGTCAACCTTTACCGGTGTGGGTCCCAGCAGTTCGGCCACCTTGGCGCGTGCCTGTTCCAGCTCGGAGGCGGCCGGCGGGCCGCCGGTCTCCTCCGCGAGTCCGGCGCTTTCGCCGTCCCGCCCATGCCGCGAAAACAGCGCGCCGAACCCCGCGAGGTTGTCCAGCACGTCGCGCGCGGTTTCGGTCAGGATCGCGCCCTCGCGGATCAGGTCGTTGCCGCCGCGCGCCCTGGGGTCCAGCGGGGAGCCCGGTACCGCGAAAATCTCGCGGCCCAGATCGCGGGCGATATTGGCGGTGATCAGGCTGCCGGAACGGCGCGCGGCCTCCACGACCAGGACACCCAAAGAAAGGCCGGCGATGAGACGATTGCGTTTCGGAAAATGGCGGGCCTGGGGTTCGGTGCCCGGCGGGGCCTCGGCGACGACCGCGCCGCGCTCGCCGATCAGGCGTTGCAGATTGGCGTTCTCGGCGGGGTAGGCGATGTCGAGGCCGCTGGCGATGGCGGCCACGGTGCGGCCCGAGCGCATGGCGGCGGTATGCGCGATGCCGTCGATGCCGCGGGCGAGGCCGGAGACGACCGTCACCGAGTCCGCGAGGTCCTAGGCCAGGGTTTCCGCCATTTTCAGCCCGGAGGCGGAGGCGTTGCGCCCGCCGACGATGGCGACGGCGGGGCGCGACAGCAATGCGGCGTCGCCCAGAACGGCGAACATGGGCGGGGCATCGTCCAGCTCCGCCAGCAAGGGCGGATAGTCCGGGCCGCCCAGAAAAATCAGCCGCGCTTTCAGCTTCTCGGCCGCGTCGAATTCCCGGCGGACCTGACCGGCCGAGGGGATCGCCGGCGGCGTCGAATTGCCGCCCGAGCGCACCAAATGCGGCACCGCGTCCAGGGCGGCGGCGGGGGTGCGGTAGCGCGCGATCAGGCGGCGGTAGGTGATCGGGCCGACGCCCTCGGTCCGGATCAGGCGCAGGCGGTCGATATCGGCTTCGGTGGGCATGGCGGGGTTCCCGGCGATGGCCGGGTCAGAACAGCACGAAGCCGTGAAGATGCGGTTAACCCTCCGCGGACGCCGCCTTTTGGCCGATCTTCGGTTCTGTCCCCGCCAGGAGGCGGCGAATGTTTTCGTGGTGGCGCGCGATCACCAGCACGGCGACCGCGACCGTCAGCAGCGCGATCTTCATGGGCGCGAGGATCAGGGCCGCGACCGGCATCGCCACGAAGGCGGCCAGCGCGGCGGCGGAGGACATGCGCAGCGCCGCCGCCGCGATCAGCCACACGGCGCATCCGGTCACGCCCACCGGCCAGGCGGCGGCCAGCAGCACGCCAAGACCGGTGGCGACTCCCTTGCCGCCTTTGAACCCCAGCCAGACCGGGAACAAATGCCCGGCAACCGCGCCGAACCCGGCCCAGAGACCGGCATCGTGCGGGGGCAGCCACCATTGGAACAGCCCGACCGCCACAACCCCCTTGGCGGCGTCCAGCACCAGCACCGCCGCCGCCAGGCCCTTGTTCCCGGTGCGCAGGACATTGGTCGCGCCAATATTGCCCGATCCGATCGCGCGGATATCGCCCAGCCCGGCGAGGCGCGTCAGCAAAACCCCCCAGGGCACGGAGCCGATGAGGTAGCCTGGGAAAATAAACGGCAGCAGCAACATGTTGGGTCCCCTGTCGCGGCCCGGTTCGCCGGGCGGGCGCGCCGCCAATGCGCGGGAAGCGGCGGCCGGGTCAAGCGTGCCCTATACGTTCGGGCCACGGATCCCCAGCCGTTCCAGGCGCGGCAACACCTCCTGGATGAAATACGGGATCTCTTTCAGATAATCCACGAAAGCGACGGTGCAGCCGGCGAGGCCGGAGGCGCTCATGCGCGCCATCTCCGCCGCGATGTCGTCGGGCGTGCCGACGAAGGGGTAAACGCCAGGATAGGCACCGGCGTAGTTCAGGCCGGTCGCGCGATGGAAGCGGTTGCGCATGGGCCGGACGATCTGGCGGCCGCCGTCGTTCACCGTCGCGCCGCGGTTCTCCAAATAATAGGCCTGGCCGCCCGGATCCTCCATCTCCTCGGCGAAATAGTGGAAATAGTCTTCCGCGTCTTTCCGCGTGGGACGGCATACGACATGGCCCATGGTGAAAACGGAAATTTTTCGTTTATGAATGGCCATCTGCGCGTCGACATCGGCGAGGATGGCGGGCACCTGGTCGAGTTCGGTCACATTGAGAAAAAGCACATCCGCCGCCCGCGCGGCGAATTCGCGGCCCTTGGGCGAGAAGCCCGCCGACATCACCGCCGGCCAGGGACGCTGGATTGACAAGGGATCGGTCTGAAGTTTTTTGAAATGGTAGTATTTCCCGTCCCAGTCGAACTCCGGCCCGCCCTGTAACAGGCGCGACCAGACCTCGAACCATTCCAGGCCCTGATCGTAGCGAGTTTCCGGATCGATCGTGACGCCGTGCAGATCGAACTCGTTCTGATTCCAGCCGCAGACGATGTTCAGACCGGCGCGGCCGTGGCTGACATGGTCGATGGTCGCCATGGCCTTGGCGGTGAAGGCGGGTGTCACCAGCGCCACATGCACCGTGCAAAAGATCGCGATGCGTTTGGTCAGCGCGGCCAGGGCGGCGCCATGCGTCAACGTCTCGAACGAGCGGCCATAGACGTTGGCCTTGCCCTGATAGCCCCGCCATTTCGCCACCGGCAGAATGAATTCCATGCCGGCCGCGTCGGCCAACTGGCTCATGGCCGCGATGTCGTCCCAGCGGCAAGGCCAGCGCTCCGGCGCCAAACTCATGGTCAACCCGCCATCGCAATTCGCGCTGAACACGCCAAGCTTAAACCGATTGGGGCCAAACAACGGATTACTGGCGCGAGAGACGTCCATGCCCAAAAAACTCCAACCAAACCCAACAACCACGCCCTTATACCGCCATCCCGGCCGGCGGCGAACCGGCGCGTTGGGAGGAGAGGCCGGCGGAGGCGGAAACCCCAGGGCTTCGCCCCGGACCCCACGAGGGGCTTTGCCCCTTCGAACCCCACCAGGGGAACGTCCCCTGGACCGCGATCGATTTTTGGCCGGCGATCGAGGGAGGGCCTTCCACGGACGTCTCGACAGCCTCGCATGGCCCTCCCTCGATCGCCGGCCAAACCCCGGGGTTCCAAGGGCGAGCCCCAAAGGCCCATTGGGGCGGGGTCGAGGGGCCGAGCCCTCGTGGGGTCTGGGGCAACGCCCCAGGGCATCCGCCTCCGCCGGCCTTTCCTCCCGAGGCACTGGCCCGGCCGCCGGTTGGGCGGTAAGAGGGCGCGAACGCGGAGAGGACAGGAAGATGGCGGAAGTAGCGGTGGCGCGCCCGGCGGCGACGATCGTGTTAATGCGCGATGGCGCGGCGGGGTTGGAGGTGTTCATGGTGGTGCGCCATCATGCCATTGCTTTCGCCTCTGGCGCGGCGGTGTTTCCGGGCGGGCGGGTGGAAAAGAGCGATTTCGCGCTCGCCGCCGATCCGGTGTTGTGTCCGAATCCCGATGGCATTGGCGTCGAACCGATGGGATTCCGGCTCGCCGCGATTCGCGAGACATTCGAGGAATGCGGTGTGTTTCTGGCGCGTCCCGCCGGGTCGGCCTCGTTGATTGGCGCGGAGGGTTTGCGCGCGGTGGAAGCGGCGCACCGGGTGCCTTTGGCGGAGGGCAAGGTGGATTTGGCGACGGTTCTGGGCGCGCACGATTTGCGGCCCGCGACCGATCTGATGACGCATTTCGCGCATTGGATCACGCCGGTGAACCAGCCGAAACGGTACGACACGCATTTCTTTCTGGCGGAAGCCCCGTCCGAGCATCTGGCGATTCACGATGGCGAGGAAGCCGTGGATTCCCTGTGGATCCCGCCGGGCGAGGTGTTGGCGGGCACGGAGGCCGGCCGCTTCAAGCTGGTGTTCGCGACGCAGTTGAATTTGGCGCGGCTCGCGGAATATCGCACGGCGGCGGAGGCGATCGCGGCGGCGCGGGCGTCTCAGGTCGTTACGGTCTGTCCGGTGTTTCTGGGCATGGACGGGGAACGGCGGCGGATGCGGATTCCGGAAGAAGCGGGATATGGCGGGTCGGAGTTTCTGGTCGTCAATCCGCCGGCGTCGTAGGCGTCCGCCGGCGGACGGGCCGCGATCGCGTGAGCGATGCCGCGCGCTTTTCGCGGGTTTCGCGGCCTTCGTGCCATATTGCCAGCCGAAACATCCACGAACCCCAGACATGAGGGCGCACCCATGAAAGCCGGACTTTTCGTTACACTTGAAACCGAATCGCGTTTCGACGTTTCGGACCATTTGCGCGATATCTCGGCGCAGGTGATGGCGGCGCGCGACGCGGGGTTCGAGTCGTTATGGTTTCCGCAGCATTTCGTCACGGGTCCGAGCATGCGTCAGTTCGCGGCCTCGCCGATCATGGGGTATTTGGCGGGCATTTCCGGTGGCATGCGCATGGGCACGGCGGTGTTGTTGTTGCCGATGTTGAATCCGGTGTTGCTGGCGGAGGAAGCCGCGACTCTCGACCACCTCACGGACGGGCGTTTCGTGTTGGGGGTTGGGCTTGGTTACCGCGATCACGAATTCGCGGCGATGGGGATCGAGCGGAAGTCGCGTGTTCCGCGGTTCCGGGAATATGTCCAGGCGATGCGGCTGATGTTCACCCAGGAGCATGCGACGTTTCACGGGAAATACGTGAAGCTCGACGATGTCAGCATCAGTCTTCGCCCGAAGAACCCGGCGGGCGTGCCGATCTGGATCGGCGGCACGGTGCCCGACGCCGTCCGCCGCGCCGCCGAGCTTGGCGATTCCTGGCAGGGCGCCGGCGCGATGAGCATGGACGAGATGAAGCGCTGGTGGGGCGTGTTCCACGAGGCGCGGGTCGAATACGGCAAATCTCTGGATTATCCGCGGCAGGTGTCGCGCGAATGTTTTTGCGGTCCGGGCATGAACGCGGCGCTGGAGATGGCGGCGGGTCCGATTGCCGCGAAATACACGCGTTACGCGGGTCATGGATTCGGTGGATTCGAAGGCGGGACCGACGGCTTCCGGCAATTCGCGCAAGACCGGTTCGTGGTCGGGGACGAGGCGTATGTGCGGGACGAGTTGCAACGCTACCGCGACGAACTCGGCGCGACGGAATTCCGCTTCCGCATGAACTGGCCGGGACTGCCGGAAAAAGAAGTGCTCGCGAGCATCGCGCGGGTCGGAAAGATCGTGGCCACTTTGTAACGACGGACGCGGCGGGCCCGGACGGCCCGCCGCGTCATGCCGAAGGTCAGACCGAGACTCTCGCGCCACCAAAAATATTGCGCGCGATTTTCGCCATGGTACCGTACGACATCGATTGCCCGATTTGCCGGTGCATACTACTCCAGTGCACCTTCGAATCCATCTCCGTCCCAAACCGCCCCTTCTCCGTATCCGGCCCCTCCTGTGCCCGGACAAACACGATCCCGACACCCTTACTCACAAGCAGGCCGTCGCGGCTAAGCTGACGCATCGCGCTGGACAAGGACTGGTGGTGTTTACGCATCCACTTGAATTTTCCACTTCCTCCGCCTGAAGATGTCGGTACGAAACGGTACACCGGCAACTGAAACATATTGTTCAGAATGACACAAATACCGGCGATGAGTTTCGAGCGATGGCGGGCGTCGCCATAATCCCAGGTCAGGCCATACGCGGATATCTGACCGCCTTCCGCCTGAATGCCGGCGTTGATCCCCGAATGCCTGGCGACATATTCCATGCCACGCACCAAGGTATCGGCGTCTTTCGCCCAAAGGCCCAAGGCGGCGTCGCCGTCGAGCGTGGTCAGGATCATCGGATTGGTTCGGGTGCGAATATGCTGATCGTCGACCAGAACATAATCCTGATCGCCGTTTTCAACTTCGGCTGTCCCCATCGCCATGAGAGAGTAAATCGACGTCGCCGGATGGCTCGACTTCGCATACCATGAAATTGGAATTGAGATTTGTAACACACGCATCGATATTCTCCGGTTCGATCGGACGCTCGGCGATTTCCAAATGCCTCGGCCTTTCCGAAACGGTTTACGCCCAGGCGAAGCGTGGCTCAATATAAATTTATTGGAATATTATTTTTTATACATGCGCGTTCCGGCGGCCCACTTGCATCCGCGCGCCGCACAGGCAAAGCCAGAACCCATGACCGCCTCATTCCCCGATCTCCCCGTCGCCGACGCCTTCCCCGCGCTCTCCGCCGCCCTCGACGCGAGCCAGGCCGCCGTCCTTGTCGCACCGCCGGGCGCCGGGAAAACCACGCTCGTGCCGCTGCATCTGCTGTCCGCGCCCTGGCGCGGCGACGGCAAGATCCTCATGCTGGAACCCCGCCGCCTCGCCACCCGCGCCGCCGCGACCCGCATGGCCCATCTTCTTGGCGAACCCTTGGGCCATACCGCCGGTTTCCGCACACGCCTCGAGTCCGCGATCTCCCCCGCCACGCGGATCGAGGTCGTGACCGAAGGGTTGCTGGTCCGGCGCCTGCAATCCGACCCCGGCCTGGACAATGTCGCCGCGGTAATTCTGGACGAGGTCCACGAACGCTCGCTTGAATCCGACCTCGCGCTGGCGTTGTGCCTGGATCTTCGTAAGATGCTGCGCCCGGAGTTGCGGTTGATCGCGATGTCCGCCACCGCCGACGGCGCGCGCCTCGCCGGGCTGATGGACGCCACCGTCATCGAAAGCCAGGGGCGCATGTTCCCGGTCGAGGTTCACCACGCCAAAGCCGACATCGCCGTCCCGCGCGAACTGCCCGACGCCATGGCCCGCGCCGTTCGCGCCGCGCTGGCCTCGCACGAGGGCGATATTCTGGCCTTTCTGCCCGGGATGGCGGAGATACGCCGCACCGAAACCGCGCTCGCGGGCTGTAGCGCGCTGGTTTTGCCGTTGCATGGCGAGCTTCCCCCCGCCGAACAGGACCGCGCCCTCCGCCAGGCCGAGTCCCGGCGGGTGGTGCTGGCCACCTCGATCGCCGAGACCTCGCTGACCGTGCCGGGCGTGCGCATTGTCGTCGATGGCGGCTGGCGGCGGGTGCCCCGGCTCGATCCGTCCACCGGCCTGACGCGGCTGGCGACGGTTCGGGTGTCGCGCGCCGCGGCGGATCAGCGCGCGGGGCGCGCCGGGCGGGAAAGCCCAGGCGTGGCGATTCGGCTGTGGACGCCGGCGCAACATCGGGGGCTGGCGCCGTTCGACCGGCCGGAAATCCTGGAGGCCGAACTCTCTTCCCTTGTCCTGGACTGCGCCGCCTGGGGCACGCCGCCGGGCGAACTAAAATTCCAGGACCCACCCCCGTACGGCGCCCTTACCGCCGCGACCGCCTTGCTCACCGAACTCGGCGCGCTGGAGGCGGGCGGTATCACGCCGCTGGGACAGCGGATGGCCGGACTCGGTTCGCATCCGCGGCTGGCGGCGATGATGCTGGCGGCGGAGACGGCGGGGGAGAAGGCCATGGCCGCCGACCTCGCCGCGCTGCTGGAGGAACGCGATCCGATCCGGCCCCCCAGAGGCGCGCCCGACGCGCCCGCCGATATCGAGACCCGCCTGCTCGCCATCCGCCACGGCGATCCCGACGCGGACCGTGGCGCGCTGTCGAGGATACGGCGTGCCGCCGGACAGTATCGCCGCCGCCTGCGCATCCCCGGCGGCCTTGAAGGCGATGGCCATCCGGGCCGTCTGCTGGCCGCCGCTTTCCCCGACCGCATCGGCCAGCGCCGGGGCGAACCGGGCTCGTTCCGTTTTTCCGGCGGTGGCGGCGGGCGTATTTCGAAGACCGATACGCTGGCGGGCGCGAACCTGCTGGTCGCCGCCGCGTTGGACGTCAAATCCGCGGCCCGTATCCGCCTGGCGGCGCCGCTCGACCCGGACGACCTGCCCGCCGCTTTGGCCGCGCGGGTCACCGAACAGGTGGAGGCGGGATTCGACCCTGTCTCCGGCGCGGTGCTCGCGCGCCGGCGGCGACGGTTGGGCGTGCTGGTGCTGAGCGACCGGACCGTGCCGGTCGATCCCGCCGATGTCGCCGGCATTCTGGCGGACACGATCGCGGGTCAGGGTCTGAAACCGTTGAAATTCTCGGACACCGTCCACCAGTTCCGTGCCCGGGTCGCGTTGATGCGCGGGATTGAGCCTGACGCGGACTGGCCCGATTTGTCCGACACCGCCTTGATCGCGACTGTGCGCGACTGGCTGGCCCCACACCTGCACGGCATGGCGCGCCTGTCCGACCTCGAACGGCTCGATCCGTTGGCAATCCTGTCGGGCCTGCTGCCATGGGCGTTGCGCCAGCGCCTGGATCAGGCTTTGCCGACGCATCTGTCGTTGGCGAAGGGGCGCGCCCAGGTGGATTATTCGCAGCCGGTTCCGATGGCGGAGGCGCGGGCGCAGTGGTTTTATGGGATGACCGCGACGCCGAAACTGGCGGAGGGCCGCGTGAAGCTGCGCCTCGCGCTGCTGTCTCCGGCGGGCCGGCCGATCGCGGTGACCGCCGATCTCGGCGGGTTTTGGAAGGGCGCATGGGCGGACGCGCGGCGGGACATGCGGGGGCGGTATCCGAAGCACGATTGGCCGGAGGATGGGGGACAGGTTCCCGCCTGAGCCGCCCCCAGGCGACGGCGCGGAGATAAAGGGCCCGCGATCGCCCTATCGCGCGCAGATGGTGAAATCCGAGCCAACCCAGCAGGCCCGGTCCTTCGCGGATCGCCGCGCCTCGCCCCACCGGGAATTGATCCCGTCCTTTGTCAGGCCCCGCACATCCGCCACCCCCGGCGACATCACCGCGAGGTAAACCGAGATGATGCCCGGATAGAGGTTTCTGTTTTTGTCGCGATGGCTCAGGCCGAAGGAGCCATCGGCGCCATCGGCGAAGAACTCGCAGGGACCGGACAGCACGACCTTGCCACCGGATTCGATGCGGCAATCGGCGGTCTTCGCCGAGCCCGCCATCGGCCACGCAGCGACCGCCAGCCCCAGGACCACCCCCGCCCACACCGCGCGCGCCATCGTCACCCTCCAACTGTAAGCCATCGCCCCTTTGGCCATCGCCCCTCCGGACGAACCGCCCACCCCTTACAACAAACCCCGGCTCATCCGCTATCCACCGCATGAACAAGGCTTCATCATTCCGGCTCAATGATTTCTTGTTGCGCGCCCCGGCCGGTGCCATGTCCATTTTTCGCCGCCGCCAGCCCGCCAGGAGTCCGCCCCGCCCATGCCGCCCGCGTCCCGCTTTCTCCGCCTGTCGTTCCTGGCGGCGCTGTTGCTGCTGAACGGTTGCGCCGCGGTGGCCCGGGGCGCGCCCGACAGTTTCGCGCCCCTGGTCAAGAAAGTCCTCCCGGCCGTGGTCAACATCGCGGTGACCGAGGCCTCTCCCGTCCGCGACCTGAACCGCGCCATCCCGCCGGAGTTGCGCGACACCCCGATGGGCCGCGAACCGCGGCGCCGCTTCGGCGACGGGCGCCAGCGCAGCATGGGCGCGGGCTCCGGCTTCATCGTCGATCCTTCCGGCGTCATCGTCACCAACAACCACGTGGTCGGCCGCGCCGAGCGGATCGTCGTGTCCCTGACCGACGGACGGCAATTTCCGGCGCGGCTGATCGGCCAGGATCAACTCACCGACATCGCGGTCATCAAGATCGAGGCCGGGGGCCCCCTCCCCTTCGTGACCTGGGGGGATTCCCGGCGGATGGAGGTCGGCGACTGGATCCTCTCCGCCGGCAACCCGTTCGGCCTGCGGGGATCCGTGACCGCCGGCATCGTTTCGGCCGAGGGCCGCGATCTCGGCAGCGGTCCGTTCGACAATTTCCTGCAGATCGACGCACCGGTGAACCCCGGCAATTCCGGCGGTCCGGTGTTTAATATGGACGGGCAGGTGATCGGAGTGAGCGCGGTGATCGTATCACCCACCGGCGCCTCGGTCGGGATCGGCTTCGCCATTCCCAGCGATTCCGCCGCCCCGGTGGTCCGCCAACTCATGGCCAAAGGCACCATCGCCCGTGGCTGGCTGGGCGTGTCGCTGGAAGACGGCGAGGCCGGCGCGGCCGTCGCCGGCCTGGAACCCACGGGCCCGGCGGCGAGCGCGGGGCTGCGGACCGGCGATCTGGTGGTCGCGGTCGATGGCGCCGCCGTCGCGAGCGCGCGCGATCTGATCCGGGCGGTGGCGACGGTCGCCCCCGGCAAACGGACCCGCGTGACCGTGCACCGGGACGGCCAGACGTTGGACGTGCCCGTCGTGGTCGGCCAACGGCCGACCGCGCAGACAAGATAGGGGGTCGGCCAACGTCTGGCCACGAACCAAACCACGGCTGGCCAGAACCCCGCCGCCAGAGCAAATGACAGCGCACCCGCCGCGCGGCGCGCGTGAAGGAGTCGAGCAATGCGTATTCTCGTGGTTGAAGACGACAAGGATGTGGCCGGCTTCGTGGTCCGAGGCCTGAAAGAAACCGGCCACATCGTCGAACACGCCGATAATGGCCGCGACGGGCTGTTCATGGCCGCCAGCGAAAACTTCGACGCCATCGTCCTCGACCGCATGCTGCCCGGCGGGATCGACGGGCTGAAAATCCTGGAAACGCTGCGCGCGCAGAAAAACGCGGTGCCGGTGATGATCCTCTCAGCCCTCGCCGATGTCGATGAGCGCGTGAAGGGTCTGAAAGCGGGCGGCGACGACTATCTCACCAAACCCTTCGCCTTCGCCGAACTCCTGGCACGCGTCGAAGCCCTTGGCAGACGCGGCAAGGCCGAGGCCACCCAGACCAAACTCGTCGTCGAAGACCTGGAACTCGACCTGCTGTCGCGCCAGGTCAAACGCGCCAACCAGAAAATCGACCTGCAACCGCGCGAATTCCGCCTGCTGGAATATTTGATGCGGCACGCCGGACAGGTCGTCACCCGCACCATGTTGCTGGAAGGAGTCTGGGATTACCACTTCGACCCGCAAACCAACGTCATCGACGTCCACGTCTCCCGCCTGCGCCAGAAAGTGGACAAACCTTTCCCCATCCCACTGATCCATACCGTCCGCTACGCCGGCTACATGCTCCGCGCCGAAGCGGCGAGTTGATCGTGGTTGGAGACCCCGGGGCTCTGCCCCGGACCCCGCGAGGGGCTTTGCCCCTTCGAACCCCACCAGGGGAACGTCCCCTGGACCGCGATCGATTTTGGCCGGTTGTTAAGGGAGGGCCATGCGAGGCTGTTTCCACGTCCGTGGAAGGCCCTCCCTTAACAACCGGCCAACCCCGGGGTTCCAAGGGCGAGCCCTTGGTGGGGTCGAGGGGCGAAGCCCTCGTGGGGTCCGGGGCAAAGCCCCGGCGTTTCCACCCATGATCCCCTCTGGCCTTTTCCGCTCGGCGGGGTTCCGGTTTGGGTTGGTGTATGCGGTGTTGTTGACCATCAGCGCCGCCGCGTTGGCGTCGTTTTTGTGGTGGTTCACCGCCGGGTTATTGGATCGGCAGACCGCCTCGGCGATTCGGGCGGATGCGCAGGGGTTGATCGAGCGGTTCGACGAGGGTGGGATCGCGGGTTTGGTGGGGACGATCGAGGATCGGCTGGCCGCGAATGTCGACGACGACGCGATTTATTTGCTGGTCGATCCAGGGATGAACCGAATCGCCGGAAATTTGGACACCTGGCCTTCGATCGTGGACAAGCCGGGCGAGTGGCGGCAGTTCCAGGTCCGCAAGACCGGCATGCGGTCTTTGGCGCTGGTCTATGGGTATGAGTTGCCGGACGATTTCCATTTGCTGGTGGGCCGCGACGTGCAGGTCCGCGTGCAACTGGGAAATTTACTGACGGATGCTTTGATCTGGGCCATCGCGATCGTGCTGGCGATGGCGACGGCGGGGGCGATTTTGGTGCGCAGCCTGTTTCGCCGCACCGTCGCCAATGTCTCCGCGACGGCGGCGGCGATCGCCAGTGGCGACTTCGCGCAGCGCGTGAAGGTATCTGGCCGGGGCGACGAGTTCGACCAATTGGCCGAGGTCATCAACGACATGCTCGACCGCATCGGGCGGCTGATGGATGGCGTCCGCCAGGTCTCGAACGCCATCGCGCACGATTTGCGCACGCCGATCACGCGGGCGCGGGCGCGGCTGGAGGAAGCGGCGCGGACCGCGGAGTCCTCAGCCGAGCTGCACGCGGCGATCGACCGGGCGACGGTGGATCTGGACGGCATCGTGGCGGTGTTTCAGGCATTGCTGCGGATCGCGGAGATCGAGGCGGGCTCGCGCCGGTCGTCGTTTCGCCGGGTGGACGTCGTCACCGCGCTGGATGCCGTCGCCGATCTGTATGGCGCCGTGGCCGAGGAAAAGGGCGTGACCCTGGCGGTGTCGTTGCCCAGACGGCTGGAGATCGACGGCGACGGGGCGTTGATCCAGCAGGCGGTCGCCAATTTGGTGGACAACGCCGTCAAGTTCTCGCCGGAGCACGCGACGGTGCGGCTGTTGGCGGGGCAGCAGGGACGGCGGACCTGGATTTCGGTCGAGGATCGCGGGCCCGGCATTCCGGCGCCCGACCGGGCCAAGGCCATCGAGCGGTTTTACCGCGGCGACGCCGCCCGCGGCACGCCGGGGTCCGGCCTCGGCCTGGCCCTGGTGCAGGCGGTCGCGCAGTTACATGGGGGCACGTTGCGGCTGGAAGACGCCGCGCCCGGCCTGCGCGCGGTTCTGGACCTGCCGGGCGGCGAGGAGGCGGGCGACAGGCCCGAATGACACCGGTTTCATGCGCCCGTCACCACCGGTCGAGGCGCGATGGCGTAATGGGACCGGCCATGCGCATTCGCTTGCAGATCGCCGTCTGGGTATCGCTTTTCGTCCTGGCCACGGCGGCACGGGCGCAGACGCCGCCGCCCCGAATCACCAGCGATACGGCGGAATATTGCGCGGCGCTGAAGCAGCGCTTCGATGGCATCGCCCGCCGGGCCCAGACTCCCGTGACGGCGGAGGTCTCGGAACTATACATCGCCGGTGGGCGAATGTGCGAGCACGGCCAAATCCGCGGCGGGTTGCTGCGTTTACGCCGCGCCATCGTGATTCTCTCGCATTCCCCAGAGTGACCGGCGGGCGCGGAAAATCGATGGGCGACGGATACCGCCCCCAGGCCAACCCGTGCTAATGTGACACTCCGAGGGATACAAGCGACGCGGTGGGGGAGGTTTTTTTGGCCGGTAACGAAGCATGGAACGAGGAACGGGCTGAGGCGATCGTCGCCGCGCGCGCGGGGCAACCGGGCGCGACGCTGCCGATCCTCCACGACCTCCAGGCCGCTTTCGGCTGCGTTCCCGCCGAGGCGATGCCGCTGGTGGCCAAGGCGCTGAACCTCAGCCGCGCCGAAATCCATGGTGTCGTGACCTTTTACCACGAGTTCCGCCGCCACGCCCCCGGCCGCCACGTGCTGCGCCTGTGCCGCGCGGAAGCCTGCCAGGCCGTGGGCGCCGACGGGCTCGCCGCGCACGCGAAATCGCGCCTGAACATCGAGTGGCACGAGACCACCGCCGATGGCGCGGTCACGCTCGAACCGGTTTTTTGTCTGGGCCTCTGCGCCGTTGGACCGGCGGCGTTGCTGGATGGCGAGCCGCTGGGCCGCCTCGACCCGGCGAGGCTGAACGCGGTGTTGGAGCCTTTGTCGTGACCCGGATTTTCGTGCCGAAAGACGCCGCCGCCCTCGCGCTTGGCGCCGATGCCGTGGCCAAGGCGCTGGCGCCGCACGCGACGATCGTCCGCACCGGTTCGCGTGGGATGTTCTGGCTGGAACCAATGATCGAGGTCGAAACGGACGCCGGGCGCATCGCCTACGGCCCCGTCGCCGCCGCCGACGTGCCCGCCCTGCTCGCCGCCGGCCTGCTGACGGGCGGCGAGCACCCCACCCGACTGGGACGCCCCGAGGAAATCCCGTTCCTGGCGCGCCAGACCCGACTCACCTTCGCCCGCTGCGGCGTCATCGACCCCCTGTCGCTGGACGACTTTCGACGTCACGGCGGCCTGGAGGGGCTGGAAAAAGCCCGCGCCATGGGCCGCGCCGACACCATCGACACCGTGCTGAAATCCGGCCTGCGCGGCCGCGGCGGCGCGGGCTTCCCGGCGGGCATCAAGTGGAAAACCACCGCCGACGCGCCCGGCGAGCAAAAATACATCGTCTGTAACGCCGACGAGGGCGATTCCGGCACCTTCGCCGACCGCATGCTGATGGAAGGCGACCCCTTCTGTCTGATCGAGGGCATGGCCATCGCCGGGTTCGCCGTCGGCGCCACCAAGGGTTTTGTCTACACCCGCTCCGAATACCCGCACGCGATCGCGGCCTTCGACGCGGCTTTGTCGGTGGCGCGCGCCACCGGGATTCTGGGGCCCGAGTTCGACATCGAACAACGGGTAGGTGCTGGCGCTTACGTTTGCGGCGAGGAAACCTCGCTCCTGGAAAGTCTGGAGGGACGCCGCGGCCAGGTGCGCGCGAAACCGCCGCTGCCCGCGCATAAAGGCCTGTTCGGCAAGCCGACGGTCATCAACAACGTCATCACCCTCGCCAGCGTGCCCGGCATTCTGCGCCATGGACACGAACCGCATCAGGCGATCGGCTACGCGCGTTCCCGCGGCACCATGCCGATCCAGCTCGCCGGCAATATCCGCTACGGCGGGCTGTTCGAGGCCGGGTTCGGCCTCACCCTTGGCGAAATCGTCAACGACATCGGCGGCGGCACACGCTCCGGCCGGCCCGTCCGCGCCGTTCAGGTCGGCGGTCCGCTGGGCGCCTACTTCCCGCCCGCTCTGTTCGACACGCCCTTCGATTATGAGGCCTTCGCGGCCAAAGACGGGTTGATCGGCCATGGCGGCGTCGTGGTGTTCGACGACACCGTCGACATGGCCCACCAGGCCCGCTTCGCCATGGAGTTCTGCGCCGCCGAATCCTGCGGCAAATGCACGCCCTGCCGCATCGGCTCCGTCCGCGGCATGGAAACCATGGACAAAATCCTGGCGGGCGTGGCCGTGGACAAGAACATCGCGCTGATCCGCGATCTCTGCCACACCATGAAATTTGGCTCCCTCTGCGCGCTCGGCGGGTTCATCCCTTATCCCGTCATGAGCGCGCTCGAATACTTCTCCGAAGACTTTCGCCGCGCCGACGCGGCCTGACAGAAAAAGAGGCTCCGATGTCCCTGGTCCTGGAAATCGATCGCGGCACGAAAGAAGTCCGGTCCGAAACGATGGTGACGCTGTTCATCGACGGCCACCCGGTCACGGTGCCGGAGGGCACGTCCATCATGCGCGCCTCGATGGAAGCGGGCACCAAAATTCCGAAATTATGCGCGACGGACTCGCTGAAGAGTTTTGGCAGTTGCCGCATGTGCCTGGTGGAGATCGAGGGCCGCAACGGCACGCCAGCGTCCTGCACCACGCCGGTCGCGCCGGGGATGCGGGTGAAGACCCACACCGACAAGCTGCGCCAACTCCGTCGCGGCGTGATGGAACTGTATATTTCCGATCACCCGCTGGATTGTTTGACCTGTTCGGCGAATGGCAATTGCGAATTGCAGGACACCGCCGGGGAAGTCGGCCTGCGGGAAGTCCGCTACGGCTACGAGGGCGGCAACCATCTCGACGCCGAGACCGATTTTTCCAACCCTTATTTCAACTTCGACGCGTCCAAATGCATCGTCTGCTCCCGCTGCGTCCGCGCCTGCGAGGAAGTGCAGGGCACCTTCGCGCTGACAGTTGAAGGCCGCGGCTTCGCGTCGAAGATCGCGGCGGGCATGGATGAGCCGTTCCTGGCCAGCGAATGCGTCTCCTGCGGCGCCTGCGTTCAGGCCTGCCCCACCGCGACCCTGATGGAGAAATCCGTCGTCGAACTCGGCCAGCCCGAGCACTCCGTCGTCACCACCTGCGCCTATTGCGGTGTCGGATGCAGCTTCAAGGCGGAAATGCGTGGCGACCAGGTCGTGCGCATGGTGCCCTGGAAGGACGGCAAGGCGAACCATGGCCATTCCTGCGTCAAGGGCCGCTTCGCCTGGGGGTACGCCAACCACGAAGACCGCATTCTCAAACCAATGGTCCGCGCGAAAACCTCCGACCCCTGGCGCGAAGTGTCCTGGGATGAGGCGATCGGCCATGTCGCCTCCGAGTTCAAACGCATCCAGGCGTCCTACGGCAAGGGCGCTGTCGGCGTGATCACCTCCTCTCGCTGCACCGACGAGGAAACCTACCTGGTCCAGAAACTGACCCGCGCCGCCTTTGGCAATAACAACACCGACACCTGCGCGCGGGTCTGCCACTCGCCGACGGGTTATGGGCTGAAAACGACCTTCGGCACATCGGCGGGCACCCAGGACTTCGACTCCGTCGAAGACGCCGACGTCATCGTCGTGATCGGCGCGAACCCGACCGACGGGCACCCCGTTTTCGCCTCCCGCATGAAGAAGCGGCTGCGCGAAGGCGCGAATCTGATCGTCATCGACCCCCGCCGCATCGACCTGGTGCGCACACCGCATGTGGAAGCGTCCTTCCATTTGCCGCTGCGGCCCGGCACCAATGTCGCGATCATGAACGCGCTGGCGCATGTCATCGTCACCGAGGGCCTGGTCGACGAGACCTTCGTCCGCGAGCGCTGCGAGGCCGACGCTTACGCCGAATGGTCTGCTTTTGTGTCGGAACCGCGCAACAGCCCGGAAATGGCGGAAATCGTCAGCGGCGTGCCCGCCGCCTCGATCCGCGGCGCGGCGCGACTTTATGCTCAGGCGCGGAATGGGGCGATTTATTACGGCCTCGGCGTGACGGAGCACAGCCAGGGCAGTACGACGGTGATGGCGATCGCCAATCTCGCGATGGCGACGGGCAATCTCGGCCGCCGCGGCGTCGGGGTGAACCCGCTGCGCGGCCAGAACAATGTCCAGGGCGCCTGCGACATGGGCAGCTTTCCGCACGAATTTCCGGGTTACCGCCATGTCTCCGAGGCGCCGGTGCGCGCGATCTTCGAGAAGGAATGGGGCGTTACCCTCGATCCCGAGCCCGGCCTGCGCATCCCCAACATGCTCGACGCCGCCGTCGAAGGGACGTTCAGGGGCATCTATATTCAGGGCGAGGACATCGCGCAGTCCGATCCGGACACGAAACATGTGACGGCGGGGCTCGCCGCGATGGAATGCGTGGTCGTGCAGGACCTGTTCCTGAACGAAACCGCGAACTTCGCGCATGTGTTCCTGCCCGGCGCCACCTTCCTGGAAAAGGACGGCACCTTCATCAACGCGGAACGCCGCATCAATCGCGTGCGCAAAGTCATGGAGCCGCGCACGGGGATGGGGGACTGGGAGGTCACGCAGGCCATCGCCAACGCCATGGGCTATCCCATGCATTACGATCACCCCAGCCAGATCATGGACGAGATCGCGCGCACGACTCCCGGTTTCGCGGGCGTGAATTATTCGAGGTTGGAACAGGGGTCGGTGCAGTGGCCGTGTAACGACGCGGCGCCGGAAGGTACGCCGATCATGCATATCGGCGGGTTCGCGCGCGGCAAGGGCCTTATGGTCGTCACGGAATATGTGGCGACCGACGAGAAGGTTGGGCCGCGTTTCCCGCTGCTGCTGACCACGGGCCGTATCCTCAGCCAGTACAATGTCGGTGCGCAGACACGGCGCACCGCCAACACCGTTTGGCACGCGGAAGACCGGTTGGAGATCCATCCGCAGGACGCCGAGGACCGGGGCATTCGCGATGGCGACTTCGTGCGGCTGGCGAGCCGCACCGGGGAAACCTCGTTGCGGGCTCTGGTCACCGATCGCGTCGCGCCCGGCGTGATCTACACGACCTTCCACCACCCGGACACGCAGGCCAACGTCGTCACCTCCGACTATTCGGATTGGGCGACCAATTGCCCGGAATATAAGGTGACGGCGGTGCAGGTGACGCCGTCGAACGGGCCCAGCGAGTGGCAGGACAAGTACCGCGAGATGGCGGAAAAGAGCCGCCGGATCGAGGTCGCGACGGCGAAATAGGCCCTCGGCCTCTTTTCGGCGGGCCGCACGCCAAACCAAGGGGAGGCCGCCATGCGCCGTGTTTGGATTGTTTTGCCACTGCTGCTGGCGGCCTGCGGCGGCCCGCGCGAGGAAGGGAGCGTGGAGGGCAAGAAGCGCTACCTCGCGGAGAAAGCCGGGTGCGAGGCGCGCTATCCCAACGCCATGGTCCAGATGAGCGATTGCCGGGCGGCGGCGGCCAATGCGTTTATCCGGCCCTGGTATCGCTACGGCGACCTCATGTCATGGGCGCAGACGAAGCGCCGCGAGCTGGCGCTGAAACTGGACCGCCGCCAAATTTCCCGGGCCGAGTTCGACCGCCAGGTCGCCCGCGCCGAGCGCGAGGTGGAGCGGGAGGAGAACCGGCGCAACGATGAGAGCCACCGATAAGCTCGGTACCGGAACGCCGATTGCCGCCCAAGACGAGGCGATCGGGATGGACCCTTCAGCCTGAGGCGCGTAGCATTCGCTGACGGAGAGATATCCCGCGATGAGTTTTTTGGATGCCACCGGCCAGAGCCTGATCGGAGTCGGCGTATATACGCTGTCTCAGGCGGCTACGCTTGTGCGGCTTCCCAAGGCGACGGTCGATTCCATCGTCGGTCCAGTACCCGGCGACGACACCCCGCCTCGGACATATCCGGTTGCGATCGCCGAGCTGGATCTTGGGGAAGACGAGAAAATCGTTACATTCCAAGGACTTATGGACCTACGGGTCGCAGCCCGGCTACGGGAGCAAGGCATCTCCTGGCCGGCGATTCGCCTCGCCGCGTACCATGCCTCCAGGATTCTCAAGACACGACACCCGTTTACCACCGGAACATTCCGGACGGAAAGCAACAAGGTCTTCCTCAGCCTCCGGCAAGGGCGTCCCAAGCCGAAAACCGCTATCGATCTTCTCAACAGGCAGCAGGTCTTCGAGGATGTGATCGAACAATCGCTGACAGACGATATCGTCCTTCGGGACAAGAGTGGACGCATCGCGCGCCACTATCCACTCGGACGCAAAGTCAAAGTCGTGCTGGACCCTGAGCGCCGTTTCGGCGAACCGATTGATCCCGATAGCGGCGTTCCGGTCAAAGCACTCGCGGGCGCGTACCACGCGGAAAAAGGCAACGCGACGGCGGCGGCGCGTTGGTTCGACGTGACCAGACAGGCCGTTTTGGACGCTGTTGCTTTCGAAACATGGCTGAACAGAAATTAGTCATTGTTTTCGACGAAAATATTTCATACCGCATTGGCAATGCCTTCGCGGCCTTTTGCGTCGATCGCCCATGGCTGACCATCAAGCTCATGGAAAAGGGCACGAAGGATCGAGATTGGCTTGACGGAGCATTTCCTATCGACCCGCCACACGTTGTCATCGCGCGGGACAACGTTCTCAGGCCGTCAGGCCAGCTTCGGGCATGGGTGCGAGGCGGCCTGACCGTTATCATCATTGACGATCGACTGGGAAATGTCGCCATCGAGCACCTCGCCGCGCATCTGTTTCGGTGGTGGCCCGCGATCCTGGCGACAGCGCGGGGCAGCTCAAGTCAGGCGGCTTTCACAGTTCCGGTCAGATTCACGAACAAGCTCCGGTTGCCGAAATGGCAATTGAAAACCAGGCGCCGGCGAACCGCTGGCAGGAAAAAGCCCGCGACCAGGAAACAGCAAGCGGCGCAGGCAAGGCGAAAGGACGGCAGGCAAGGCAATCTCGACATCTGATCGCCAGAATTGGCATTGGTCCGCCTCACGGATCGCAACGACACCTACCACGACATAACATCCGCTCAGGTAGCCAAGGAGTTCCCCTCGCATGCTCTTCCTCGTCGTCAGCGACCCCCGCCCCGAACGCCCGTCCTCTGTCTCCGATCAACGAAAACTGTTTTGGGACTGGATCGATCCCCTGCTGAAATCCGGCGAGGCCCGGTCCGTTCACGCCAAGGTTGGCCGGGGCGCGGTGGTGTTGTTCGATGTGCCGTCCAACGAGCAACTGCACCGGCGGTTGAACGAGTGGGCGGACATGATCCCGGCGCA
>CANJJS010000043.1 GCA_947474705.1 Acetobacteraceae bacterium
AGTTATGCGGCCTCGTTTGGGACACTTATGATGCGATCGTCGAGGCCTGCAGAGCCGCTTGGCAATTTTTGATCGACGATCCAGAACGTATTCAGTCGATTGGGACGCGTGAATGGGCATCGGTCAATGGTTAGGTCAGTTGGTATTACGCGGCGAAATCCCCCGCATGGCGGCGTTGTTGAATCATTCGTGGGAGGCGAAGAAACGCACCGCGGGCGGCATTAGCACCGGCACGATCGAGGCGTTGTACGAGCGCGCCTTCGCGGCCGGCGCGATCGGAGGGAAAGTCTCGGGTGCCGGCGGCGGCGGGTTCATGATGTTCATCGTGCCGCCGTCGCGGCGGATCGCGGTGATCCGCGGGCTGAATGAGGCCGGGGGAACCGCGAGCGGGGTGCATCTCACGCAGGTGGGCGCGGAGTCGTGGCAGGTATGAGGCGGCGGGTACGGTTCATGAACCGGATCGCGGGGTCTTGCCAGAAAGCATTGGCCCGCGCGAAACCTCGCGCGGGCCAGCGCCATCTCAGTACCGGTAAAGGTCGTGCTTGAACGGCCCCTGGCTTTCAATGCCCAGGTATTCCGCTTGTTTGCCCGACAGAACCGTCAGCTTAGCGCCAACCTTCGCCAAATGCAGCGCCGCGACCTTCTCGTCCAATCGTTTCGGAAGCGTATATACCTGTCTCGTGTCGTAGGTGCCCGGCGCCGCGTTGTACAGCTCGATCTGCGCCAGCACCTGGTTGCTGAAGCTCGCGCTCATGACAAAGCTCGGGTGACCCGTGGCGTTGCCGAGGTTCACCAGACGGCCCTCGGACAGGACAATGAGACGCTTGCCGTCGGGGAACACGACTTCGTCCACCTGCGGCTTCACGTTGTCCCAGGTGTAGTTGCGCAGCGACTCAATCTGAATTTCCGAGTCGAAGTGGCCGATGTTGCACACGATGGCACGGTGCTTCATGGCGCGCATGTGATCGATGGTGATCACGTCGACGTTGCCCGTGGCGGTGACGAAGATGTCGCCCATCGGCGCCGCGTCGTCCATGGTTACGACCTGGTAGCCTTCCATCGCCGCCTGCAACGCGCAGATCGGATCGATTTCCGTCACCATCACCCGGCAGCCGGCATTGCGCAGCGACGCGGCCGAGCCCTTGCCGACATCGCCGAAGCCGTTCACCACCGCGATCTTGCCGGCCATCATGACGTCGGTGCCGCGACGGATACCATCGACCAAAGACTCACGGCAGCCATACAGATTGTCGAACTTCGACTTCGTGACGCTGTCGTTCACATTGATCGCGGGCGTAAGAAGCTTGCCGGCCTTCACCATGTCCCACAGGCGATGCACGCCGGTCGTGGTTTCCTCGGAAATGCCGCGCACGTCCTTCAACATCGTGGGGTATTTCTCGTGCATCAGCACGGTCAGATCGCCACCGTCGTCAAGGATCATGTTCGGTGTCCAGCCATCGGGGCCGGTCACCGTCTGCTCGATGCACCAGTTGAACTCTTCCTCGTTCATGCCCTTCCAGGCGAAAACGGGGATGCCCGCGGCCGCGACACCGGCGGCGGCGTGGTCCTGCGTCGAGAAGATGTTGCACGAAGACCAGCGCACGGTGGCGCCAAGGGCCGTCAGCGTCTCGATCAACACCGCCGTTTGAATGGTCATGTGCAGGCAGCCCGCGATGCGCGCGTCTTTCAGCGGCTGGCTGGGGCCATATTCGGCGCGGATCGCCATCAGGCCGGGCATCTCGTCCTCGGCCATGCTGATTTCCTTGCGGCCCCATGCCGCCAAAGAGAAATCTTTTACCTTGAAATCGTCGGCCATGAGTCGCTCCTGGTTTGGTGGGCGACGTCATATAAAGATATCAGCATGTCCGCAAGAAAGATCGGCACGCGTCAGGGTTGTATTAAACGCCGCAGCCCTTCGGGCGTTTGAACAGGCACAGTTCGGGTTCGCCCGGTTTCGCGTCGCCGGGGAAGCAGGCGACCGTGTCGAATCCGGCGGGCGGATGCGCCGCCTCGGCGATGATGTGGGAGTAGGGGCCGCGTAATTGCGGCACCGGCCCGCGGTTGCGCTCGACCAGGAAGCGCAGTGGCGCGGCCACGTTGGGCAGGCGGATCTCCGGCTGGTGCGGGTGGAACATCAGCGGCACGTCGCGGTGGAGGTAGGTGTAGCCGCCGCTTTGCCAGATCGGCATGTCTCGCACCTGCAACCCGCAGAGGTCTGGCGCGGCGTGCGCGGCGAGGAAGGCGTGGACCATCCCCCGTTGCACCGACCACCGGTCCGCCATCGGGCCGGTGGCGACAAACCAGGACAGCAGCGCGCCCAGTACCAAGGCGGCCGGCGCGCCGAAGTCCAGGACACGCGGCCCCTGCCGCCGCGCCAGCCAGGTCAGGGCGTCAATCGCCCCAAGGCCAATCAGGATCGGTGCCGCGGCGAGCGCGAGATAAATGAACCGGGCTTCCTTGTGCGGCAGCAAACTGTGCATCGCGACGGTCGCGGCGGCGCCTATCGCCAGTGCGGGGAACCGGCGAGCCCCCAGGGCGGCGAGGCCGAGGAGCAGGGGTACCGGCGCCAAGGCGATGGACAAATATTCCAAATAAAAGCCCGGCGGTTCGATCCCGATCGCCGCCGCGATCCCCTGCAGCGAGTTCTTGGAAAAATTCAGCCAGATCGACTGGAACGCCGCCCCCCAGGTGATCGCGTCCAGCACGCCGGAGAAGGGCAGCAGCACCGCGCCGCCGCCAAGGATCAACCAAGGCCAAAGGTCCCGGCGCGCCCGGTATTGCCAGAGGATCGCGGGCAGCAGCGCCGGCGCGTATTGGTAGCGTAGGCAGACCGCGAACCCGAACAGCACCCCGATCCAGAACGTGGCGCGTTTGGTGTGGCGGATGTCTACCAGCCAGAACCCGGCGATGGCGAGATGGGCGGCCAGGACCTCCGTCATCGCCGCCGGGGCGAAGAAGATCAGGTCGAACCAGACGGCGCAGAACCCGCCGGTCAGCAGACCGCCCATTTTTCCGGCCTGGCGCGCGCCGGCACGGTAGCCAATCAGGACGACCGTCAGCGACAGCAGGATGCACAGGCCGCGGACCGCGCCGATGTAAAGGCCGGGATGGTCGCCAACCCAGGCGCAGACGGTCATGACCAGGGCGATCAGGCCAGGCAGTAGCCAGGACCGGATGCCGTCCACATACTCCCAGGGGACCACGCCGGACCCGAAGGCGAGCCGGTGTCCTTGTTCGAAATATTGCAGGGTTTCGTCGAAGAACAGGACGCGGGTTTGCGACCAGGTGGCATAGACCCGGAGCACCAGGGCAACGCTCAGCACACCGGGCAGAGCCAGGACAGCGGCCTTGGCCGCGACCCTGGGCGGGGGCGTTGCAACGAAGAAAGCCGATTGGGTCGTGGACACCGCGCGCTCCACCGGAAACGCGCTTGTATGGCCGCGAAATCTTTACAGGCGGGTTGCGCGGCCCAGAGGGAGCGGTTGTTCGGAGAGTATGTCCTTGGCGACGACGGCGCGGGCTTCGTCCAGGTCGAGGTGGTGGGTTTCGATCATCGGCGCCGCCTCGGCCAGGATGGCATCGACGTCCTGCATCAGCTTCAGCCGCTTGAAGAGGTCGGGACGGGTCAGGCCCATGCTTTCGCCCAGCAGCTCCAGGAAATTGACCACCTCGAAGGGCCAGTCGCGTTCGTGGGAGCAGAACTCGCGATGGCAGGCGTGGTAAATCCCGGCGAGGGTCGTGACCCCCGCGGCCTCGGCGGCTTCCAGTTGCTGGCGGTGCGAGTCCCGCTTGAAGGCGGGCAGCGGCGCCAGCGAGTTGCAGGCATATCCGAGGCGCGATTGTTCGAGATCGACGAAATCGAGGCCCGGAATGGCCTGGAGGATCGCCCGGGCGGCCTCGGAGACGCCGCCGACACCGGGGTGTTCGTGCAGGCCGACGCGTTTGTTCACGGGATGGATCATCAGCGGGCGGAGGTCGTCCAGCCGCTCCGCCAGGAATTTCACGATGGGCGCCATGTCGAAGGGGTTTTCGTCGCGGGCGGGGGCGACGACCTCTCCCAGTTGGATCTGGCAGGTGGGGCACCAGGAGAGCGCGCGGGGGGCGGCTTCCTTCAACCGGTCGATGGTGCGGTAGGCGATGCGGCCGGACGTCGTCAGGTCGCCCGCGCGGAATTGCAGCACGCCGCAGCAGGACGAGGGGCCGCCCATGACCCGGTAGGAAACTTTCAGCGCGTCCAGCATATCCAGGCACAACAACGCGATATGCGGCGTCTTCATCAAATTGCAGCCGGTGTAGAACACGATTTCCGCGGGGCGGTCCGGTTCGCTTTCGGGCCGGAAGCGTTCGAGGAGATCGGGCGCCAGTTGCAGGCGCGATAGCACCCGGACGCCACGGGTCATGTTGCCGAACGCCGCGAAGCCGGTCTGACGCCGGGCGTTATCGGGATTTCGAGATGCCATCTCCAGCCGGGCCATGGTCAGCATGAACCGTGGATCGACGCCGTGTTTACAGGCCGGAATGCAATGGCCGCTGCCGGAGCAGACCTCGGCCCATCGCGCCGCGTCCTTATGGTCGCCGCCGCGCAGCAGCGTGAGAACGCCCGCTGTCAGCGTCTTCGTGTCGGAGGTGTCGATCCCGGCGGGCGCCGGCATCGGGCACACGTCCGCGCAGGCCCCGCAGGCGACACAGCGTTCCAGCACTTCGGCTGTCCGGGACTGAAGCGCGAGATCGAGCGGTGGAAAATCCATGGTTCCGGTTCCCCTTGGGCTTTGCGGTATGGGCGAGGATGCACGAACCGCGCGGATCCGGCCAGTCATGCCCGGCACCCTCTTTCGGTTCAGTCCATGGAATTTTGTAGTGCGATCGCGCGACCCGGAGAATGGTCGTCCCCTGAAATCGCGCGACCCGATCTCCGGCTTCCCGCGTCGTTCCCGCGCGCACCGATCGTCCCGCCTGTCAGTTGCCATGACCTGACGATTGCACCACGGTATCCGACACGCGACCCTCCCGCGCGCGAACGCGGCCGTCGTACCACCATGTCAGGAAGCTCGTCATGCCGATCGTTGATTCGCAAATCCACATCTGGGAAAATCAGAAAATGGCGGCCCATCACCGCCAGGTTCCGACGTATTCAATGGACGACGCTCTCGCCGAAATGGCTGGCGCGGGAGTCGACGCCGCTTTGATCCATCCGCCGACCACGCTGCTGGCGACCAACCCCACCGCCAACGCGGCGGCCAAGGCGCGGCCGGACAAGTTCGCGGTGCTGGGACATTTCGCGATTGAAAATCCGGAAAATCGTAATATCGTGGCGTCGTGGAAAAATACGCCCGGCCTGCTGGGGTTCCGTTTCACCTTCATGCAGCCGCATTACAAGCAATACTGGAACGAGGGCACCATCGACTGGTTCTGGGAAGACGCGGAAAAATACGGCACGCCCGTGGGTCTGCTGGCTGGCGGGCATTTCGCCGATGTGGCCCGCATCGCGCGGAAACATCCGGGCCTTCGCCTGCTGATCGACCATCTTGGCCGCGGCGGGGTCGCGGCGGCTCCCGGGGGCGGCACCTGGGGCGATCTGCCGGACCTGCTGGCCCTGGCGAAGCTGCCGAATGTCGCGGTGAAAGTCTCGGGCGCGCCCAGTTATTCCAAGGAAGCTTACCCGTGGCGCGACACCCACGAACCAATCCGGCGGATTATCGATGCCTTCGGTCCGGAGCGGTCCTTTTGGGGCACCGACATCACGCGGCTTTCGTGTACCTATCGCGAATGCGTGACGATGTTCACCGAGGACATGCCCTGGCTGAAAGGCAAGGACCTCGATCTGGTGATGGGCCGCGCGTTGTGCGACTGGATCGGCTGGGACCTGAAAGGTTGAGGCCCTCTTTCCCTCCCCCGGAAAATGCGCGAACCTGACCCACCGAAACCAATCGGAGGAAACAAATGGCAAAGCTAACAGGCGCCACGATCATGGCGCGGGCGCTGAAAGAACAAGGCGTCGAGTATATGTTCGGCATCGTCGGCTTCCCGGTGCAGCCGATCGCGCGCGCGGCGCAACTGGCCGGCATCAAATATTACGGATGCCGAAATGAGCAATCCGCGTCCTACGCGGCGGGCGCGGTGGGTTACATGACGGGACGCCCAGGAGCGGCGTTGGTTGTGTCCGGTCCGGGTGTGGTGCATGGGCTCGCCGGTCTGTCGAACGCCAAGGAAAACTGCTGGCCGATGATCCTGATCGGCGGCGCGTCCTCCGTGAAGCAAAACGGCATGGGCGCCTTCCAGGAAGAACGTCAGGTGATGATCGCCAGCCCGTTCTGCAAGTTCGCGCATGCGGTGGAACATGTTTACCGCATTCCGTTCTATGTCGAAATGGCCGTGCGTAACTCCATCTATGGCCGTCCCGGCGCGTGCTATCTCGACATGCCGGACGACATCATTCTGGGCGAAGCCGAGGAAGAGACCGTCCATTTCCCCGCCAAATGCGCCGAGCCGCCGCGCATGACCGCGCCGGAAGAGAGCATCCAGGCCGCGTTGAACGCGCTTGAGTCCGCCAAGAACCCGCTGATCATCGTCGGCAAGGGCATGGCCTGGTCGCGCGCGGAAGACGAGGTGCGCGCCTTCATCGAACGCACGCAGGTGCCGTTCCTCGCCTCGCCGATGGGCAAGGGCGTGCTGGACGACAACCATCCGCTGTCAGTGGGCGCCGCCCGCAGCCATGCGCTGCAGGAAGCCGATGTGATCGTGCTGATGGGCGCGCGGTTGAACTGGATCATGCATTTCGGTTTGCCGCCGCGGTTCAATAAGAATGTCCGCATCGTGCAGCTCGACATTTCGCCGGAAGCCATCAGCCAGAACGTGCCGGCCGAGGTCGCGCTGGTCGGCGACGGCAAGGCCATCGTGGGCCAGATGAACAAGGCGCTGGAGACGCGCCAGTGGTTCTATCCGAAGGATACCCCCTGGCATAAGGCGATCGCCGAGAAGTCCGCGGCGAACGCGAAACAAATCCAGGTCATGATCGACGACGATTCCGCGCCGACGAACTATTATCGTGCCTTCCGCGATATCAGCCCCTGGATCCCCGAGAACGCGATCATCATTGGCGAAGGCGCGAACACGATGGATATCGGGCGCACCCAGATGCCGAATCACGGGCCGCGCGAGCGTCTCGACGCGGGGTCTTACGGCACCATGGGCATCGGGATGGGCTTCGTGCTCGCCGCCGCCGCGGTGCATCCGGACCGTCCGATTATCTCGGTCTCTGGTGACTCGGCGATCGGGTTCTCCGGCATGGAGATGGAGACGGTGTGCCGGTTCAAGATGCCGGTGAAGATCATCGTGCTGAACAATGGCGGCATTGGCGGTGGCGTCGCGGCGCTGCCGGATAACCCGCTGGATGCGCTGCCTGGTCATCTGACCGTCGCCGCGCGCTACGACAAAATGATGGAAGCGTTTGGCGGCAAGGGCTTCTTCGTGACCGATCCAAAAGACCTGAAGGCGGCCCTGGACGCGGCGATGGCGCATCCGGGACCGGCGCTGGTCAATGTCCAACTGCACCACGCCGCGGGCCGCAAGCCGCAGCAGTTCGGCTGGCACACGAGCTGATCGAACATTCCCAAGGCCCGGACCGGTCGCGGTCCGGGCCTTGGGGACAGACTTTGGCGATGACGTCACGATCCCGGCACGGCAACGGCGGTGCCGGGATCGTGCGTTTATGGGGGATATGAAAAGAACGGTATTGTCATGATTTGGCCTCTTGCCGCGTACGGTCTTTCACCCCTTAATGACAGCCTGGGGCACGGTGCCATTTGGCGCGGGCAAACGGCCGCGCACCAACGCCGCGCCTGTCCCGCGAAGCCGTGCATTAAAAAAAGCCGCAAAGGAGCCCAACCATGAAAAAATTGCTTGGTTTAGCCGCGTTCCTGGCCGTCGCGCAGGTCGCACAGGCCGCGAATATCGAGGCCGGCAAGGAACTGGCCGCCACTGTCTGCGCCGCGTGCCATGGCGCGAACGGCGTCAGTGTCAGCGACGTGTTGCCCAATCTCGCCGGGCAGCGCGCGGCCTATATCGAAACACAATTGCGGCTCTTCAAGGATGGGACGCGCAAAGCGCCAGGCGCGGCCAATCCCACACTGACGATGCAGGCCATCGCGGGTCAGCTCAGCGCCGACGACATCGCGAATACGGCGGCCTGGTATGCGTCTTTGCCTGGTGCGGCGCCTGGCGCGAAATCGCCATTTTTGCCCAATCTGGCGAAAACCGGCGTGACCTTCCCCGAGGGATACAAGGAAAATTTCACCAAATATTTGACGATCAACTTCCCCGCGACCAAACAGGTCCGTTATTACTATGCCAACAAGGTGGCCGTGGCGGCCGCCAAAGCGGGCAAAGCCTTGCCGGATGGCTCGACGATCATCGCCGAGGTTCATTCGGCGAAGCTCGATGGAGACAAACCGGCCGTTGGACCCGATGGGTTTTTCGTGGCCGACAAGTTGATGTTTTTCACCGCCATGGGACGCGACGCCGGCTGGGGCAAGGACATCCCGGAGATGTTGCGCAACGAAAACTGGAACTATACGGTTTTCGCCGCCGACAAGCAGCATCGTCCCGGCGTGAATCAGGCGGAATGCCTCGCCTGTCACAAACCGCTGAGCAATACGAGTTATACTTTCACGTTGAAGCAGATCGCCGATTCGAAATAACCGGCGTCTGGCCGTCCGCGGGGCGTACCCGTGGACGGCCAAGAATGTATTACGCCGCGTGCCGCGCGAAACTCCGGGCGAGCACTTCGTATATCGGGCGCTTGAACGGGATCGCCAAGGACGGTAGGTCCGCCAGAGGCGCCCACCGCCACGCGTCGAATTCGGGGTGCGGATCGAGGTCGAGGCGGATATCGTTGTCCGTCCCCAGAAACCGCAGCGCGAACCAGCGTTGCCGTTGTCCCCGGTATTTTCCGCGTAGCGCGACCCCGATCAGTTCGGCTGGCAAATCGTATGCCAGCCATTCGTCGTGCTCGTCGATGACTTCGGCGCGATCGGTACCAATTTCCTCGGCCAGTTCGCGCAGCACGGCTTCGCGGGGGTTCTCGCCCTCGTCGATTCCGCCTTGCGGCAGTTGCCAGCCGCCCGCGGGGGCTTCGGCGTTTGGCAGATCGGCGCGCCGCGCGACCAGAACCAGGCCCGCGGGGTTGAACAGCACCGCCCCGACATTCGGGCGGTAGGGTAGATCGGTCATTATTCTCGTCCCGATAATTTCACCGGTGTGTCCGCCGGCGCGCTCGCCAGCGCGGAGGCGGGTGCCAGGGCCAGTCCGCGATCCGTCAGGCCGGTCGCCCAGGCGGCGAGGCGGGCGACGGCGACGGGGGTGGGGAGCATGATGAGGCCAAGGGCCGAGCCATGGTCTTTGGCCGATTGCTCCAGTTCCGCGAGTTTGGCGTCGATCGCCTCGCGGCCCGGGACCTCGTCCACGATCAGATCGACGTGGCGCCCCCAGGTTTTCGCGACGGGCCCCCGCTCCGCGCGCGGATCGATGTACATCAGCCCCCGCTCGGAGAGTTCCGACAGCACGGCGTCCATTTGATCGACCATCGCCGCGAGGCGCTCGCCACGCATCGTTCCGACGATCCCGGTTGCCCCGGCATAGCCCTCGATCCGGCTCAACGCCCAGCGCAGGTTGCGGGTGTTTGTCGCGGCGGCGGCGCTGGTCAGCAAAGTTTCCGGGCCCGGATCGTTCAGCGGGAAGCCCACGGGTTCCAGCGGCAGGGCGATCAGATATTCGTGCCCATGCGCGCGGGCGGTCGAGAGCAAGCGGCCCGGCGCGCGACTGTAGGGCGACACCGCGAGGGAGATCGCGCCAGGCAGGGTCCGGATCGCCGTGTCGCTTTCGGCCTCGTTCATGCCGATTCCCGCCAGCAGCACGCCAACTCGGGGCCGGCGTGAGCTGTGATCGAAGCCGGCGGCATAGATTTGCATCGCGGTGCGGCCATCGGCGGCGATCCGCGGCAACTGGCCGGTTAATCCATCGCCCGCCGGTTCCTGCAACGATGGATCGGGGTCGGGCAGGGGGCCCGGCGTGGCCCGCCCGGCCGTGACCTTTGTCAGCGGGACCGTATGCGCGGCGACCCCCACGACCGGCGTTTCATGCCCGCTGTGCCCGGTCCTGGCGGGGGGCGCCGCCCCGTGCGCCAGCTTCGGCGGTGACTTGGCGGGCGGTCCCAGCCATTGCACCACACCGGCCCCTGTCCCCAACAGAGAGACGACACACAGCCAGAACACGCCCAACCACCGCCAACCCGTCGGGTTGCCTGGGTTTCGCCGACCGTTCGTGTCCGCCATCGGGTCTCCCTGGCGCGCCGCGCGCGCTGCTGAACCGTCAGCGCGCCGCGCTGCGTTGCTTAATCATCGCCTGGGCGAGGATCACGGCCTGCTGTAGCTGGAAATCGGTTTCATCGGGTTTCATCGGATCGAATTTCGGGAAACCCTCAGGCGGTTTGTCCGGAATCTGTTTGGCGACCGGCGGCAGGTCGGTCCGCGGCGGCAGAACCTGCGCCGGGGTGCCGCCGCTGTTGCTGAGCACGCGGTTGTAATCCGACTCGCGTTCCAGCCCGAAGCTGGCCGGACCTTCCCGCGTTTCGCGGACGATCACATCGGGCACGATCCCCGTGGCCTGGATGGAACGGCCCGACGGCGTATAGTACCGGGCCGTGGTCAACCGCATGGCGCCGCCGCCCTGCAGCGGGATCACGGTCTGCACGGACCCTTTCCCGAAGCTTTTGGTGCCGAGCAAAATCGCCCGCCGATGATCCTGCAACGCGCCCGCGACGATTTCCGACGCGGAGGCGGACCCGCCATTGATCAGAACCACCAGCGGCGCGCCGCCCAGCAAATCGGTGCCGCGCGCTTCCCAGCGCTGGCTGTCCTGGGAGTGACGCGCCCGGGTGGACACAATCTCGCCCTGTTCCACGAAGGCCTGCGACACCGCGATCGCCTGATCCAGCAGCCCGCCGGGATCGTTGCGCAGATCCAGGATCAGTCCCCGCAGATTGCCGCCCGCCTGGGCTTTCAGCGCCTTGATCGCCGCCCGGACGCCGGCGTCGGCTTTCTCGGTGAACTGCGACAGCCGGACGTAGCCGATATTGTCCGGTTCCATCCGGTATTTCACGACCTGAATCTTGATGATCTCGCGGATCACCCCGATTTCCAGCGGCTTGTCGGAACCTTCCCGCTTGATCGTCAGGAGAATGCGGGAATTGGGCGCGCCGCGCATGCGCTCCACGGCTTCGTTCAACGTCAGGCCAAGCACCGTCTTGCCGTCGAGGGCGGTGATGATGTCGCCGGCCTTGATACCGGCCCGGTAGGCGGGCGTGTCGTCGATCGGGGAGACGACCTTGATCAGACCCTTTTCTTCCGTGACTTCCAGCCCGAGCCCGCCGAACTCGCCTTTGGTCTGAACCTGCATGTCCTTGAACGCTTTCGCGTTCATGTAGGAGCTGTGCGGATCGAGGCCGGTCAACATGCCGTTGATGGCGTTTTCCAGGACTTCCTTGTCCTTGACCGGTTCCACGTATTCGGCGCGGACGCGCTCGAAGACATCGCCGAAGATTTTCAGGAACTGGCTGGCTTCCGCCCGCGAGTGGTCCTGCGCGACGGCGTGCCCCAGAATATTGGCGGTCGGCCCCAGCGCGGCGCCGGCGACGAACGCCGCGCCCACCAACAAGCCGTAACGGAAACGCCGCTGGCGGAAGTTCATGCTATCTACCCCTCTGGCCCCGTGTCCCGATGACAATGCCCGCCGGTCCAGGCGAAACGCGATACGGAAGACCGGCCGATTGCCTGTCGCACAAGACTCGTATTCCCATCTTTTCGCGCGGCGCGGTGGGTAGCGTCCAGCACTCATTTTTCATAGCGGCCAAAAGCTAACAAAATATTACTTTTCGGGGCCGCCCGGCACGGTTGGCGCGCGCCATGGATCACCCGGCCGGCCGAATCCATGGCACCGGGTTGACCGGGCGGCCGCCCTTGCGAAGCTCCAGATAAAGGACCGGAGGACCCTCCGCGACCGGCCCGGAGGCGGAATCGCCGGCGCCCATGCGCATGGCCCCGACCGCGTCCCCGGCGGTCACGGTCCTGCCGGGCGCGACCGTCGTCCGGTCCAGACCGGACAGCACGGCATGGTAACCGCCCCCGCAATCGACAATCACCAGCATGCCATAGCCGCGGAACGGCTCCGCGAACACCACGCCGCCGGTGCAGGGGGCGGCCACCTCGGCGCCCGCCTCGGTTTGCCAGGACTGACCGGTCGCGGGCTCGCCATCTTCCGGATCGCCCCAGCCGCGCAACAAGGTGCCCGCCACCGGCTGCGTCAACTGGCCCGCGGGTTTGGCGCTGGCGGCGAGCATCCCGGCGCCGGCCGCCCGGCTCATCGCGGCCTGACGCAACCGCGCCGCCTCCGCCGCGACGGTCTTCTGGTCGCGCTCCGCCCGCAACACATCCTCGCGTGTCCGAGCCTCCTCCAAACGCCGCTGCGTTTCCAGCGTTTGCAACATGTCGCGCAGGGTTTTTGCCCGGGCCGCCTCCGCCGCCGCCCGCCGCGCCGCGCCCGCCGCTTCCTGCTCCGCCGCCTCGCGCCGCGCGTGAATTTCGGCCAATTGCGGTGCGAGAGCATCCGCCTCCCGCGCCCGGGCCGCCTCCGCCGCCGCCAGCCTTGGCGCCGTTTCGGCGGCGGCTTTGGTCGCGGCCTCCAGCGCCTTGCGATCCTCGGTCAGCGCATCGGCGTCGGCGATGGCCTGGCGGGCGAGGTAGCGCACGAGAATCAACCCGCGGATCGTGTCTTCCGGCGCCAGCGGCGATCCCAGCATCGTCTCCACCGGGTTTTTCGACACCCGGAGCATCGCCGGCATCAACCGCTGAAGCACCGCCTCCCGTTTCCCAATCCGCTCCTGGGCGTCCGCCCGCGCGCGCTCCAACGTCTCTAAATACGCCTTCATGTCCTTCGCCGCCTGCGACGCGCGGGTCAGACGTTCGAACGCCGCCGACTGGGCCGCGGAAAGCCGCTTTTCCTCGGCCAGGGCGGCGGCGATTTTCTCCGTGGCTTCCCGCTGCGCCGCGAGCTCGGTGGCGCGGACACGCTCGGCGTCCTCCATCTGACGGCGCGTGGCCTCTTCCCGGTCCAGACGCGGCCCAGCGGCGGGCGTTCCGGCCCCCGGCCCTTGCGCCCAGACCGAGACGGGCGAAAGAGCCAGCAAGACCAGGGCCGGAAAAAGCCTACTCCGCCGCGCGCGCCGCATCGGCCCGCAGCAGCGAGTGTCCGGTCATCTCCCGCGGCACCGCCAGTCCCATCAGATCGAGCAAGGTTGGCGCGAGGTCCGACAAACGTCCATCGCCGACATGGTCCGTGGCGCCGTTCATCACCACGACCGGCACGCGGTTGGTGGTATGCGAGGTGTGCGGCCCGCCGGTTTCCGGGTCCTTCATCGTTTCGCAATTGCCGTGATCGGCGGAAACCACCAGCGCGCCGCCCTTCGCCTGCAACGCGGCGACGATGCGGCCGAGACCAGTGTCGACGGCCTCGATGGCGGCGATCGCGGCGGGCAAAATCCCGGTGTGCCCGACCATGTCCGGATTGGCGTAATTGAGCACGATCAGGTCGTATTTACCGCCCTCGATGGCCTCGACCGCGCGGTCCGTTAACTCGCCGGCCGACATTTCCGGCTTCAGGTCGTAAGTGGCGACTTTCGGCGAGGGGATCAAAGTCCGGTCCTCGCCCGCGAAGGGCGTTTCCTGGCCGCCATTCAGGAAGTACGTGACATGGGCGAATTTTTCCGTCTCGGCCATGCGGAGCTGGGTTTTGCCGGCGGCGGAAACGACCGCGCCAAGGATATTTTCCAAATGCTCGGCGTCGAACAGCCAGGTCATGAAGGGGGCCAAGGCGTCGGAGTAGCGCGTCATGCCGCAGGCGGCGGCGAAGTTGGCGCGGCGCGGGCGGTCGAACCCGTCGAAGGCGGGATCGAGCAAGGCGGCCAGGATTTCCCGGGCACGGTCGGCGCGGAAATTGAAGCACATGATGGCGTCGCCGTCCTTCATTCCCGCGTAATCGCCGATCGCGGAGGGCGGCACGAACTCGTCGAATTTTCCGGCGGCGTAGGCGGCCTCGATGGCGGCGGCGGGCGTCGCGAACCGATCCCCCTTCGCGTCCATCAGGGTGGCGTAGGCCAGCGATACCCGGTCCCAGCGCTTGTCCCGGTCCATCGCGTAGTACCGGCCGATGACCGTGGCGATCTTCACGCCGTCTGGCAGCGCCGCCCGCAGGCGCGCGAGGTCCTCGCCAGCCGATTGCGGTGGCGTGTCGCGCCCGTCGGTCAAGGCGTGCACCACGGTGGGGATGCCCGCGCGGCTGAGATGGTGGGCCAGGCCCGCCGCGTGATCCTGGTGCGAATGCACGCCGCCCGGCGAAACGAGGCCCAGGAGATGGCAGGTCCCGCCCGTGCGTTTCAGCGCGGCGACGAGGTCCTTGAAGGCGGGGATCTCCGCGATCGATCCGTCCTCGACCGCGTCGCCTATGCGCACCAGTTCCTGTTTGATGACCCGGCCCGCGCCAATGGTCAGGTGGCCGACCTCGGAATTGCCCATCTGGCCCGCCGGAAGACCCACGTCGCGGCCCGAGGTTTCCAGGAACGCGTGCGGATTATTGGCCCACAGCGCGGCGAAATTCGGGGCATTGGCGAGGCGGATCGCGTTGTCCTCGCGCGCTTCCCGCCAGCCGAAACCGTCGAGAATGACCAGCATCGTGGGCCTGACCGCCATTCGAAGCGCTCCTTCGTGGATTCCAGGCTTTCATCTAGCGCGTCCGCGCAGGGGTTTACAGAGGGACGCCCGGACAATCGGCCGCGGCGCCGAGGTTGCTCAACCGGCCCGCCCGCGCCAACATCGAAGCCAGTCATCGGAGGGAACGAAAATGGGACCATTGGCGGGCGTGAAAATCGTCGAATTCACGGGAATCGGACCGGCGCCGATGGCGTCGATGATGTTGGCGGACATGGGCGCGACGATCATTCGCATCGATCGCACTGGACCGGCCGATCTGGGCGTTCCCATGGCGGAACAATTCGAGTTCACCAAGCGTAGCCGCGCCGCGATCGGCCTCGACCTGAAAAAGCCGGACTCCGTGAAGCTGGCGCTGCGGCTGATCGACGGTGCGGATGCCCTGATCGAGGGGTTCCGGCCCGGCGTGATGGAACGGCTGGGGATGGGCCCGGATGTTTGCCTGAAGCGGAATCCGAAGCTGGCCTATGGGCGGGTGACCGGCTGGGGCCAGGAAGGACCGCTGGCGCTGGCCGCCGGGCACGACCTGAATTACATCGCGCTGACCGGCGCGCTGCACGCGATCGGACGCGCCGGGCAAAAGCCGACACCGCCGTTGAACCTGGTGGGGGATTACGGCGGCGGCGCGCTTTACCTCGTGACCGGACTTTTGGCGGCGATCATCTCGGCGCGCGCGACGGGTAAGGGCCAGGTCGTCGACGCCGCAATGGTGGACGGTGCCTTGTCGTTGATGACGCCGATCTACGCGATGAAGGCGGGGGGACGATTCACCGAACCGCGGGGGCAGAACCAGCTCGACTCGGGGTCGTATTTTTACGAGGTCTACGAGTGTTCCGACGGCCAGTTCATCTCCATCGCCTCGATTGAGGCGAAGTTCCACGCGGAGTTGTTGCAGCGGCTGGAAATCGATCCGGCGACGATGCCGCCACAATGGGACAAGGCGAAATGGCCCGATAACAAGGAGCGGCTGACCGCTCTGTTCAAGACCCGGACCCGCGATGCCTGGTGCGCGGTGCTGGAAGGCACCGATGTGTGTTTCGCGCCGGTGCTGTCGATGGACGAGGCGCACGCCCACCCGCACAACACCGCCCGCGCCGCCTTCATCGATGTCGGCGGCATGCGTCAGCCCGCGCCGGCGCCGCGTTTCTGCGGGACGGTGCTCGGCCAGCCCAAAGCGCCGGGGACGGTCGATCCCCGTGCAACCTTGAAAGAATGGGGCCTGACCGCGGACGAGCTTGGCGCATTGCCGATCTGATCCAGGCGCACTTGTGGCATGGCGATGGCCTGGTTACTGTGCGGTGACAGTTGCGAACGATTCGCAATAGGGAGCGTCCGCGTATGAACCAGGTCAGCCAGATCCCCCGCCGGCAAATCGCCCGCCGGTGCGAACGCGCCGTGGTTACCGCCTATTCGGAGTTGCGCGAGCATGGCTCGGACGACATGTCCGCCTTCGTCGCCTGCACGACCTTGTACCGTATTCACCATCCCGAGGCCTCGCTGAACGAGGCCCGCCGGTTGGTCGCGGAATGGGTCGATGGCCATATCGGCCGTCACGCGGGCGCGGACGCCTGATCCCGGTCTATTTCCGACAGCACCTGCGCGACCGTCAGGCGCGCCATGCCGTCGATCTTCGACACCCCGCCGGGCGGCACGATGGGAACGATCCGGCGGCTGTGATGGAAGGGCGGCACGCCGCCGAATAACCCGTAGGTGCGGCGGCCCACGGCGGCGGCCATGTTCATGACGCCGGTATCGTTGCCGACATACCAGGCGCACAGACCGAACAAGGCCGCGATCTCCGCCAGGTTCCAGCCGATCGCCGGCACGATCGCCGAGATTTTTGTTAGTGCCTGAATGTCGGCCGCCAGACCGGCCTCGGCCTTGCCGCCGATCAACACGGCCTGAGCGTATCCACGCGCCGCCAGCGCATCGGCCAGCGCGGCGAAACGCGTCGCGCCCCATTGCTTGTACGGTTCGGAACTGCCGATCCCGATCGCGATGGGATGCCGCACACCCGCCAGACGCGCCTGGACGATCGCTGTGGCCGCCTCGGCGACCGGCAGGTCCGGCTCCGAGGCGTCCACGGGGATGCCGGCGGCTTTCAGCCAGGCGGTCGCCTGGTCGAAGGGATGCCGCTTGTAGATTTCGTCCGGCAGATACGGCGGGCGGTTGAGAAAGCGCTTCTGAATGCCGTAGCCATAGCCGTATCGCGCGGGAATACCGGCGAGTGCGGTCATCAGAGCGATGGTTTTGCCGTGGTGCAAAATATACACGGCGTCGAACCGCCGCGCCCGTAACGACGCGACCGCCCGGGGAAAGCCCAACAGCCCGTCATGCGCGCCTTTGCGCCCCTCGGGGTTCCGGTCCAGCCACAGGAAATCGCGGACCGTGCGCTCGGCGCCGAAAATCTGGTCGGCGGCGGATCGCGGCTTGGTCACCAGCGTCACCGGCGCGCCAACATGGGCCGAGATCGCGCGGATATGCGGCAAATGCCAGATCATATCGCCGATGCCCGGCAATGGCTGCACCACGGCGACGGAGATCATCCCGGCGACTCAAACCCGCGCGCGGATCATCGCGAAGACATGCGCGACGGCGGCGGCGCGAATGGCGGCACGATCGCCAGGAAAGACACGCCGTTCGGTGGCCGCCGGTTCGCCCGTTTTCGCCAGTCCGAAACACACCGTACCCACCGGCTTTTCCGCGCTGCCCCCGCCCGGTCCCGTCAGACCGGTCACCGACACCGCGATCGTCGCGCGCGACCGCGCCAGCGCGCCTTCGGCCATGGCGCGCGCCACCTCCTCGCTGACCGCGCCATGCGCTTCGATCGTCGTCATGGGCACGCCGATAAGATCGTGCTTCGCCTCGTTCGTATAGGTGACGAAGCCGCGATCCAACACGTCCGACGCGCCCGCGACGGCGGTCAGCGTGGCGGCGATCAGCCCGCCCGTGCAACTCTCCGCGGTCGCCAGCCGGATGCCGTTGGCGCGGCAGGCGTCCAGCACGGTTTCGGCTTCGGCGAGCAAGGTAGCGGCGATCATCCGGGACTCCCGATCTTCGCGTTATCGTCCAATTGGGGCAGGCCGGATTGGGGCAGCAATGACCTCGCCTCGCAAGGGCGGGCGGCGCGGCGACGCGCGAGGGTCAATCGAAGTCCGTCCCCAGCGCCCCGCGGGTCGCCGCGCCAATCGCGGCCATATGGCCATAGCGCGGGTGCGAGAAGCCCAGGACCGCCTCTTGCGCGTTCGCGCGAAAGGCCTCGATCTGGGACCGCGTGAACGGGAAATGCACGAACTGAACCGAAGAGGCTTTTCCGTCCTCCCGCGTGCGGTCCTGGTCGGCTTCGGCGACGCCACGAATGGTTTCGCCGCCGATACGCAGAAACGCCGACTCCTCGATCCCGCCCAAGGTCGCGAGGACCGCCGCGCGGCGGATCGGGTCGTCGATTTCGATCATGAAGGTCGCCGTGAGTTCGGACCCGTTCGGAATCAGCGGATTATACGCCGCGAGCTCGTCCGGCGCCTGCGCCATGCCGCCTTTCTCGATGTAAATCATCTCCTGCACCTGGAGCCACATCGTGTCCCGGCTTTCGAAATAGAAAGTGACGTAAGGCCCGACCTCGACGCGGCGGTCGCGCTTGATCGCCGCGATCTTTTGTTTCCACGCCTTCCGGTCGCGCGCGTACTCCATGGGCGGCACGATATCGGCGAGGGTCAGCGCGCGGGAAGCGGTCATGGGTTTGTCCTCGGTTGGGGGTCAGGCGCGCGCGGTGGTGCCGATACCGTAGGCGCGGGCCAGGAGTTGCACGGGGTGCGAGACCAGTTCCGGTTTCGGTCCGTCCGTCTTCTGGTTCTCGATGCCCTGAGCGATATGCACACCGGCCAGCGGGCATTCCGACATCACGAAGCCCGCGCCGTTCTGTGCCGCCTGACGGGCGACGGGGCGGCCGACTTTCATGGCGACGTCGAACCACTCTTTTTTGAATCCCCAGGACCCGCCATGGCCCGAGCACCGCTCGATCACCTTGACGCTGGCCTCCGGGATCAACCGCAGCATTTCCGCCGCCTTTTGCCCCATGTTCTGCGCGCGGGCGTGGCAGGCCATGTGCACGGACAGCGTGCCGGGCACCGGTTTCATGCCGGGCACCAGGCCTTCTTTCTTGGCGATGTCGACGATGTATTCGCTGACATCGAAGGTCGCGCGCGACAATTTCTCGATCGCGGGCTCGTTTGGCAGGATCAGCTTCCACTCGAATTTCAGCATCAACGCACAGGACGGCACCAGCGCGATGACATCGTAACCCTTGTCGATCCATGGACCGAGTTCGGCCGAGACGATTTTCGCGTTGGCGGCGACATCGGCGATGCGGCCCTGTTCCAGCAGCGGCATGCCGCAGCATTTGGGCTGCACGACCTCTGTCTCGACGCCGTTTTTCCGCAGCACCGCGATCAGATCGACGCCCACGCCGGGGTTGTTGTAATCGCCGAAACACGTCGCGTACAGCACCGCTTTCCGGCCGAACGCCGGCGCGTCCTTGTTGACGGCGGGCGACATCGCCGCCTGCGCCTTCAGCGAATGCGAGGCGTATTTCGGCAGTTCCACGTCCGGATGGAACCCCGCCACTTTTCGCAAGGTGGGGCCGACGATCTTATTGTCGCGTGCCGTCGCCCAATTGGCGATCGGGGACACCAGCGTCGCCATTTTCCCGTTGCGGTCGGTTTCCGCGATCTGCCGATCCACGAACGGCACTTTCCCCTGCTTTTCCTCCATGGCGCGGTAGCGCAGCATCAGATGCGGAAAATCCAGGTTGAACTCGTGCGGCGGCACGTACGGGCACTTGGTCATATAGCACATGTCGCACAATGTGCAGGCATCGACGACCGGCTTGAAATCCTCGCTTTTGACGCCGTCCAGTTCCTCGGTCGGCGAGGCATCGACGAGGTCGAACAGGCGCGGAAACGAATCGCAAAGGTTGAAGCAGCGGCGGCAGCCATGGCAAATATCGAAGACGCGCCGAAGCTCTTTCTCGATCTCGTCGGGATCGTAGAATGACTCGTCCTGCCACGGAATCGGGTGGCGGGTCGGCGCCTCCAGGCTACCTTCGCGCATGGCCATCTCTTTCTTGTAAAGGAACGAAGTGCCGGCCTTCCCGCTTCTGGGTCGCGGAAAGGCCGGGTCTCGGGGTCAGCCCAGCTCGTTCAGAGCCTTCTGGAACCGGCCGGCGTGAGAGCGCTCGGCCTTCGCCAGCGTCTCGAACCAATCGGCGATCTCGTCATGACCTTCCTCGCGGGCCGTGCGGGCCATGCCAGGATACATGTCGGTGTATTCGTGCGTCTCACCCGCGACAGCCGCGGCGAGGTTGTTGGAGGTGGAGCCGATCGGCAGACCGGTCGCGGGATCGCCCGTTTCCTCCAGGTATTCCAGATGGCCGTGCGCGTGGCCGGTTTCGCCTTCCGCGGTGGAGCGGAAAACGGCCGCGACGTCGTTATAGCCTTCGACGTCCGCCTTCTGCGCGAAATACAGATAACGACGGTTGGCCTGAGATTCGCCCGCGAACGCGGCCTTCAGATTGCCTTCCGTCTTGCTTCCTTTGAGCGCCGCCATGTCTCTTCCTTTCCGATGTTCGTAAGGCTGCACCGGCGGGGCATATGTCCCGGCGGCCAGTGGACGCAACCTAGTCCAACCGCCCGATAAATGAAAGTTGGCGGGATGATGAAATCTTTCGATCAGAGGCATCGAACCGGCCGCGCCCATGGTTTCGTCCGCTGCCTCGCCCCGCTACTGTCCGCCCAGAGGAAACAGCCCAAACGAGGACATCATGCGGACCGGCACCGATTACAAGGCGGCCCTGCGCGACGGACGCCGCGTCTGGGTCATGAACGACGGCGCGGTCGAGGACGTCGCCACCCACCCCGCTACCGCCGCCATGGTCGAAACCTACGGCGCCTGGTACGATCGCCACTTCGATCCCGCCTGGCGCGACCTGCTTTTGGCGGACGCCAACACACCAGTCTGGGCCGTGGACCCCCGCTCCGCCGCCGAGCTGCGGAAACTCGGGGCGAGCTTTTCCGCGACGACCTTCCTCAACGCCGGCAACGTCACGCACACCCCGGCTTATGGGGCGTTGATCGCTCTGGGCCTGGAAACCGCCGTTCGGGCGTATGGGAAATTCCCGGACCAGATCGAACACGCCGCCGCCTACCGCCAGGCGCTGCTCGCCTCCGGCCGGTTTCTGACGTTCTCCTCCGGTCAGGCGCCGGTCGGCTTCCGCATGCGAACCGATCCGGCCGAACGGAGCGCGCTGCGGGTCGTCCGGGAAACGCCGGAGGGCCTTTACCTCAGCGGCAAGGTCGGCATGTTCACCAGCCCGGCCTACGCGGAAGACGTCTATATCGGCGCCAATTCCGCGTGCGAGCACAACGGCCACCGCGTCACCTGCATCGTCCCGCTGAACGCGCCCGGCGTGACGATCCTCTGCCGCAAGATATCGGCCCATGACAAAAACCCGTTCCTGTCGCCGCTGTCGCAACGCAACGACGAACTCGACGGCCAGATGTGGTTGGACAACGTGTTCGTGCCCAGGGACCGATTGTTCTTCCTGGACGCCAATGTCGATCCGATCGCGCGCTGGCTGTTCTGGCATCAGCTTTATTGCTGGGTGTCGAAGGGCGATTACGCGTTGGGCCTCGCTTTGGCCCTGACCGACGCGATGGGACTGACACAGGCCACGCCAACCGTGGACCTGCTGCTGGACATGATCGTGGACACGCAGACCGTCCGCACCTGCCTGACCGCCGCCGAACTCGACCCGAGCTTCACGCCGGAAGGATTTTGCTACCCCAACCACACCCATATCGCGGTCGGCAGCCTCGCGATGCTGAGCGCGCGGCAGAGGCTGACCGAAACGCTTCGGATTTTGCCGGGCTCGTCGATGATCGTGGCGCCCTCCGACACCGATCTCGCCGCCCCCACGATGGGACCGGGCTTCGAGGCCTCGTTCGGCGGCGGTGGTTACACGGCGGCGCAACGATCCGCGTTGTTGCAATTGGCGTGGGATCACGTGGGGTCCGCGCTGGACGCGCGCGAGTCGGTCTACGAACTCCATTCCAACGGCGGCGTCCCGATCTGGCGGGCGCGGCTGCGGCGGAGTTTTTCGCGGTACAACGAACTCGCCAACGCCGTACTGCGCGACATCGCGATTCCCGTGCCGGAAGTGGACCTGGGCGCCATCCCCGCGGCGCCGGTCGCGCCGCGGCGTCAGGTGGCGCCCACCCGTTGACGGTGTCGCCGAAGCCACCCGAGCCATGGGCGACCCCTCCGGCCCCGCCGCCGTCCGAATTCGACGACCAATTCCGCTGGTTCGCCCGCGACGTCATGCCAGCCTTCGCCGGATAAATTTGTCCATTGATCCATATCAATGCCCAAAGGCGGAGGGCGGGGCATGTTCCGGGTCGAGGGATGAGCGGGATTGCCTTGCTTGTCTTCTCTCTTGGACTCCTCCCCAAACTTGGCGGCACCCACACGGTGCCGCCGATTTTTTTCGGGCCGCCATTTACCGCGCGTTAACCGGACCGCCGTAGCCTCCCGCGTATTCGCGAGGGGCCCGGACATGGCCTTACCCAATCCCGAAACACGTTCGATCCAACCGCTGTTGCTCCTGTCCGGCGCGACACTGCTGACCATCGTGCTGGTCGCCACCGCGGTTGCGCGGGTGGCCGCCGGGCTCAGCCCGCGGGTTGGCGATATCGTTTCCTTCGACCCCCAGGCGCCCGCCGGGTTCGCCAGCGATGCGCGCCTGGCCGTGACCCGTCCGGGTGGAGGGGAGTGCGACCTGGATGTCGGTTTGATGCGCATGACCGGCGGCAGTCTTGTGGTCGAACGCCGCGATCCGCCGCCCACCCGTCTGTTTCATGTCCGCTGGGTTGGGCCGCATACCAGTGTTGGCGCGCGGAATTGCGGGATGGAGGCGAGTCTGTTGCTGCCAATTTCGGACCTTGTCGCGCTGGCCAGCGCGGCCGGCGGGTTCGGGACCGGGCATCGCGGATTTCTTGGGCTGCGATAACCCGGAGGTACTTTCGCCGCCGCCCCGCTCTTCAGGCGGCCAGGGGCGGGCTCAGACCCAGTCGCGCGCGGCGGCGATCAACCGGGCAACGGGATCGGTCCAGTCGCCCACCTCGGTCTGCCGGAACAACCGGGCGGCGGGATACCAGGGGCTGTCGTCGCGCCCGGTCAGCCAGCGCCAATCGGCGGGTTCGTAGACAAGGATCCAGGTGGGCACGCCCATGGCGGCGGACAGATGCGCGACGGCGCTGTCCACCGCGATCGTCAGATCGAGATTGGCGATCGCGGCGGCGGTCTCGCCGAAATCGGACAGCGCGTCCGAAAGGTCGAACAACCCCATGTCCCGCATGGTGGCGCGATCCGTTTCGGGCGGCGACAGTTGCAGTGAGATCGGTTGAAGCCCCTCGATCTCCGCCAAGGGCGCCAAAAGTTTCAAGGGGACCGAGCGGCGCCAATCTGTCGAATTGTCTGGATTTCCGGCCCAGACCAGGCCGACACGCTTTCGCCCGACGGGGAGACGGGCGGCGATGGCGGCCTGGCGGGCTGGATCGGCGGACAAATAGGACGGGGTGCCCGGAATATTGTCCAGCGTGGTGCCGAACAGGCGTGGCAGGCTGGCCATCCAACACCAGGCGGCGTGCGGTTCGGTGTCGTGGATGCTGACCACGCAGTCCGTCACGCCGTCGAGCCGGGAAAATACCGGGATCTGCGCAGCGCGGCACAGCACCACGACCCCGCCGCACCGTTCCGCCACAAGCGGCAAATAGCGTGAGAAATGGAACGCGTCGCCGAACCCCTGATCGGCGGCGACCAGGATCCGGCGGCCCGGCATGCGCATGCCGTTCCAGACCGGGCGGGTGAAGCGAGGCATCGCCGTCTGGAACCGCGGCGCGCGGAATCGCCATTCGTATTCTTCCCAGCCGGGCCGGTATTCGCCCTCCGACAACCACAAGTGCGCCAGGGCCAGGTGCGCGTCGACATCGTTGGGCGCGCGGAGCAGGGCCTCCAGCAAAGCCTCGCGGGCAGCGGCGGGATCGCCGCGTTCGACATGGACGCGGGCCAGCCCGACATGGAAGCGGGCATCGTTCGGGGCCAACCGGACGGCTTCGGCCGCGCGCGCCAGGGCCTCGTCCAGGCGCAGCGCGCGGCGATAGGACTGAGACAATTCCAGATGCCAGTGCGGCACGTCCGCGCGGCGGGCGATGGCCGATTCCAGGAGGGCGCGTGCTTCCTCGAAACGGTTCAGGCGCCCCAGGATAAATCCGAGCATCGCGGCTGCTTCCGGCATGTCCGGCGCGGTCGCGAGAATGTCGCGGCACATCGCCTCCGCTTCCGCGAGGCGGCCTTGATTGGCGACGGTCTGCGCCTGGTTCAGCCGTTGAAGAATATCCGTCACGCCGCCGGTCTTCCGTTATCGTCCGGGATCGCCGATGTTACCATCGCCAGGAAACACCGGGAACACCATGCGCGACGCCGTCATCGTCATCGCCGAAACGCTCGAGCTCGCCGCCGCCCGTGTCGCGGACCCAACCGCCGCGATCTTCGCGCGGTTGTTCGCCGAGATCCCGGACGCCGAGGCTTTGTTCGTCCGCGACACCGGTGGCCTGGTGCGCGGTCAGATGTTTCAGGTCACCATGGAAAGCCTGCTCGATTTCCTTGGCGACAAAGACTACGGCGCCAATTTGATCCAGATCGAGCGGGTCAATCATCAGGGGCTTGGCGTCGAACCCGAGATGTTCGACCGCTTTTACTGGACCGTCATGGCGGCGTTCAAAGACATTCTGGGCGATGACTGGACGGACGAGCACGAAGCCGTCTGGACGCGGACGGTCGGCGAACTGACGGGCCAGGCGGCCTGACACGCCCCCGCCTGGCAGCCTCTGACCCTGGGCCGTATCAGCCGTTGGCGATCGTGAACGGCGCCTCTGTCTTTTCGCGCAGCTCGTCCAGGGTCACGCCGGGCGCCATCTGCACCAGCCGCAGCCCGCCATCCTCGCCCTTGCGCGCGACTTCGAACACGCCAAGGTCGGTGACGATCATGTCCACCACCCCCGCGCCGGTCAGCGGCAGGTTGCAGCGTTTAAGCAGCTTGGGCTTGCCGCCCGCGGTGTGCTCCATCAGCACGACCACGCGGCGGACGCCGGCGACCAGATCCATGGCGCCGCCCATGCCTTTGACCATCTTGCCTGGAATCATCCAGTTCGCGAGGTCGCCGTTCTCCGCCACCTGCAACGCGCCGAGAATGGAAATGTCGATATGCCCGCCGCGCACCATCGCGAAGCTGGCGGCGCTGTCGAAGAAGCTGGTCGTCGGCAGGGTCGTGACGGTCTGCTTGCCCGCGTTGATCAGATCGGGGTCCTCGTCGCCCTCGAACGGGAACGGGCCCATGCCCAGCATGCCGTTTTCCGAGTGCAACTGGATCGACATGCCCTCTGGCACGTAATTCGCCACCAAAGTGGGAATGCCGATGCCGAGATTGACGTAGAATCCGTCTTTTAATTCATCGGCCGCGCGGGCGGCCATTTGATCGCGTGTCCAGGCCATGTCGCGGGCTCCCTATGCGCGTTTCCGCGTGGTGCGTTGTTCGATGCGTTTTTCCACTGTCGTCAGCGGAACGATCCGGTTCACGAAGATGCCGGGGGTGATAATGTGGTCCGGATGGATTTTCCCGGTTTCCACGACTTCCTCGACTTCCGCGACAACCATTTCCGCGGCGGTGGCCATGATCGGATTAAAATTCCGCGCGGTCATGTTGTAGATCAAATTGCCCTCGGTGTCCGCCTTCCAGGCGTGGATCACCGCGAGGTCCGCGCGCAGGCCGCGTTCCATCACATATGTCCGCCCATCGAACACCTGGGTTGGCTTGCCCTCGGCGATCTGAGTGCCCACCCCGGTCGCGGTGAAGAAGGCGGGGATGCCCGCCCCGCCCGCGCGAATACGCTCGGCCAGCGTGCCCTGGGGGTTGAATTCGATCTCCAGTTCGCCTGCGAGATATTGTTTGGCGAAGGTCGCGTTTTCGCCGACATAGGAGCTGATCATCTTCCGCACCTGGCGCGTGACCAGCAGCAGGCCCAGCCCGCAATCGTCGACGCCCGCGTTGTTGGAAATGATGGTGAGGTCCTTGACGCCGGAGGCGCGAATGGCCTCGATCAGCGCCGAGGGAATACCGCACAGGCCGAAGCCGCCGGACATGATGGTCATGCCATCGCGCAATTGTCCCGCCAGCGCCGCGACCGCGTCCGGGAAGATTTTGTTGACCGCCATGAACGTCCCTTTTCGCCGATGGGGCGGACTTAACCGCCGGGACCGCCGGGTGGCAAGTCCCGGTGGCGGGAACACGGTGCGCGCGGCCCGCGGCGGGTGAGCGTTTCGGCACCCGCCGCGGCGTCGCGTCCTATTTATCCAACCACGCGGTATCGTACCGATTGACGTCGTACAATCCGAAGTAATTTTGGGGATGCACGCCTTTTACATAGTTGTACCAGGCATCGTTGATCCGTTCCCATGCGATCGGCAGCAATGGCGGGTCCTCTTCCATCGCTGTTTCCGCCTGACGAATCAGCTCCAGGCGTTTCGCCGCGTCGGTCTCCCGATCGATCCGTGGCAACAGGGCCTCGAATTTCGCGTTGTTCCAGAACGCGTGATTCTGCGGTCCGCCCTTGCTGTACCAGGCCCGGAAATAATCCGACGGGTCCAGCAACGTCGAAACGATGACGCCGAAGACGATGTCGAAATTCCCGTTCTTCGCGTCCTCGAACCAAATCGATTCGACGGCGACGCGCATATTGGTTTCGATGTTCAGCGTTTCCTTCAGGATCGCCTGCACCGCCTGCGCCCACAATTTCGTATTCGGCAAATCCCTTACCAGCATGTCCTGGGCTTTTAACCCATTCGGATACCCCGCCGCCGCCATCAGCGCCTTGGCCTCCGCCACCGCCGAGGCCGCGTCGGTCTTATAGCCGATGCGCTGGTACAATTTGTCCCGCGGCGTCGCGAACTCGGAAAATGGATAGATGAAACCGCCGACCATGGTCGGGGCGACGTCCTTCACCACCTCCACCAGCACATGCTTGTCCAGCACGAGATGCATCGCGCGGCGCACCCTTGGATCGTCCATCGCCTTGCGCTTGTTGTTGGGCCAGGCCGCGTGAATGACGCTTTGATAATACTGGGTCGTGGACATGCCCGCCGTCGCCTGCACCCGCCGCGCCGTCACGGGATCGGTGACCCGGATGTAATCGACCCGGTTGGACAGAAACGCGGACGACATTTCCGGCGAGAACGGCAGCGCGTGATATATTTCCAGTCCGTCCAGATAAGGAACCTCTGGGTTCCAATAGGATTTGTTGCGCTCGAATACCCAGACCTCGTTCTCGATCCGGCGCGCGGTGCGATACGGACCGGTGCCGGGAATGTTCACCACGCGGCGGAGGTTGTAGCCGTTGTCCTCCAGCGTCTGCTTGCGGAAGATCGTGTTCCAGCCGCTGGCGATCGACGACATGATGAATTCGGGCGGCCGTGGTTCGGCGAGTTTGAACTCGACGGTGTGGTCGTCGCGCGCCCGAATCTCGTCAATCGCGGAAAACAGCGAACTGCGAGGAATGCTGACGCCAACCGGCGGTTTGGCGATCCGGTCGAAGGTCGCTTTCACGTCTTTCGCGGTCAGTTCCGCGCCGTCGTGGAATTGCACGCCCTTGCGGAGGAAGAACGTGTAACTCGTGCCATCGGCGGAAATGTCCCAACTATGCGCCAGGTCAGGAATGATGGTCTGACCGCCGTCGCGTGGGTCCCGGCGGATCAGATTGTCGAACATGCAGGCCTGGGTGCCGATATTCGAAAACGTGCCGGACTGATGCAGATCGAAATGCGGCTGGCGGGAGAGGATGCTGATCCGCAGCACGCCGCCGCGTTTCGGGTTCGCCTCGGCGGCCTTGAGTTGGAATTTCGACCCGTCGAATTGCCGGGGCACGTTGGCCGCGACGCCCAGATTGGGCGTCAGGCCGGCGGCGGCGCCAGTCAAGGCCGCGCCGCCGCCGATCAGAAACTCTCTACGCCCGCCCGGATTATTTCCATTTTGTTCGCGGTTCATGCGTTCGACCTTCCTGTTACTTATCCGCGCTTCTGACGGGGCGGCGTTTCGCGCCGCTCCGCCACGCGCCCGGTTATTTTTTCGCGGCGGGGGCGCCTTCCAGTTCCGAGTCGATCTTGGTCAGCGACTGCCGTCCCGTTTCGAAGCCGAAGAACAGGAACGCGCAGCCGCACATCGCCATCCAGGCGGCGAAGTACATGAACGAGGGGATGATCCCGTCCAGCGTCGCCTTGGGCGTGATGACGTCCGACGCGCCGACGATGACCGCGAGGCCAAGCGGTCCGATGATCTTGCCGATGCCGCCGATGCCGTAGGCCGAGCCCATACCGGTGGAGCGCAGCCGGGTCGGCCAGACCTCCGCCAGATAGGGGCCAATCGCCGCGAAGCCGCCGTCCCAGAAGAAGTCGCCAATGACGATCATCAGCCAGAACACCGAGACGGTGCCGATCATTTCGTTATGCAGGAAGCCCGCCAGCAGAATGCAGATCGTGGCGCCGAAGCCGCACAGCATGCCGGAGTTGCGGCGTCCGATGACTTCCGCCAGCCAGGCGAAGGTGATGCGGCCGGCGATGCCGGAGAGGCGCACGTAAAGGTAGAGATACGCGGCGTAGGCCGGGGTGACGCCCAGTTGCAGCACGAACAATGTCGGGGCCCACAGGCCGATGCCGTAGGACGCGGTTTGGGCGCCAAGGCTGGCCAGCCAGGAGACGAGCATGCTCTTGGGATATTTGAACAGATCGGTCCACTTGGCGGTTTCTTGTTTCGGCGCGGTGAGTGGCAGGTTCAGGGTTTCGGGCTTGACCTGCAAAGCCCAGGCGATGGAGCGCCTGGCTTCTTCGCGGCGTCCCTGGGACATGAGCCAGTGGGGGGATTCGGGCACCCAGGCGCGGACGGCGAGGGTGAAGAAGGCGGGCAGCAGGCCGATGGCGAAGAGGCCGCGCCAGCCGACCTCGGCGGAGAAGAAGGCCGCGAAGGATGCCGCGAACATGACGCCAAGCGGGATGAACACGGTGACGAGGCCGCCGATGAAGCCACGCATGCGGGCCGGTACGAATTCTTGTACCAGTGGCAGATCGACGCAATAGAGACCGCCGACCCCGAATCCGACGAAGAACCGCATGATCGACAGGTAGACCCAGCCGCCATCGGGTGTGAAATACAGCGCGCCCGTGGCCAGGGAGAAATTCAGCACGGTCGCCATGAACACGAAGCGGCGCCCGTAGATGTCCGCGATCCGTCCCCAGATGATCGCGCCCAGGATGGCGCCCGCGCCGGAGGACAGGAGAATCACCGCCGACGACATGCCGGTGAGCTGCCACGGTTTGATGATAAAGGGCAGCACGAAGGCGATGAGGTAGTAGTCGAAGAATTCCAGCATATCGCCGATTATGGCGGCCGCGACGATCTTGTATTGGTTCCATGTTAACGACTTTGCGTCGTCGAGGCGCGCGAACATAGAAGTCCCCTCCAAACCATGATGGTTTATCGTTGTTTTCAGGCGCCCCGGGATCGGTCCGCCCGCTCGCCTCTCTTGCACACGGGTTTCAGGGGCGAGGTCAAGACCCAGGCCTGGAACCGCGCCGAAACCTTTGCCGCGCCACTCTGCCGCGGTGGCCGCTAAACTCATCCTTTTCATTGCGTTTTTCATCGGGATCGCGTCGTCGCGCGGGGACGGCGCGCGATGACGTTCGATCCGTTGTTTTGCTTTTTCGCCGGCCTGCTGTCCTGCCTGACGCCGGAGGCGCTGCTGTTGCTTCCGCTGTTGCTGGGCGCCAGCGCGGCCTCGGGCCGCGTGGTGCCTGTCATGACCGCCGCGGGCCTGGGGCTCGCGCTGGCGGCGACAGGCGCAGTCGCCGTGTGGCTTGGCGCGGCCTGGGGGTTCGAGGCCGTTTGGGTGCGGCGCGCCGCCTGTCTGGTCCTGCTGGCGCTGGGGATCGTGCTGCTGCGGCGGGATACGGTGGCGCGGATGGCGATTCTGACCGGTGGGACCGGCGGGCCTTTCGCGGCGGCGGTTCCGCCTTGGCCGGGTCCGGCGGCGCGGCACTTTCTGCTGGCGGCGCTGGTGGGCGCGAGCTGGTTGCCGCGTCTTGGTCCCTTGCTCGGCAAGGCCACGCTCATGGCCGCCGATGCTTTGAACGCGCGACTCGCTTTGGGCATGTTGTTCGCCTTTGGCGCGGGCGCGGCGGTGCCCTGGCTGATCATGGGCCGTGGCGTCCGGGCCGTGGTCCGGCCGTTCGCGGAGGGCGTTCTGACGGGCATGGCGGGCAAACGGCTGCTGGGCCTGACACTGCTGGCCGTGGCGATCGCCGGGCTCACCGGGCTGGACGTGACTCTGGCGCATTGGGTCGATGGCGCGACCCCGCTTTCGATCCGGCGGCTCGCGCTGGTGTTTTAGCCCGGCGGAGCGCCGCCGACCCGTGCTTTCGGGCCGCGCGCGGCGCCAAGGTTGTTACGCAGCGCGGACAGCGCCGCCACGATGGATGGCGCCATGCGTGGCGGACGGGCGGCGGCCCGGCGTTCCGGCGTTTGCAGCCACCAGCGCGCGGGCCGGAGGTCCGGATCGGCGCGCCCGATGGCGAACGCGCCGTCCTCTGTTTCGATGGTCCAGCCGTCTTCGTCAGGCCGGGGCTGTGCTGGAATATCCCAGAGCTTCAGGCAGTCGCGCAGAAGCCCCAGGACTTCCGCATCCGTCACAAACGCGCGCCGGTGAACATCTCGTCGGCGATTTTCCGGTGCTGCCACTGGCCGTCGTTCAGGCTGCCTTTGTAGACGCCGTTTTCGACGACGATCTTGCCGCGGAGAACGGTCAGGCACGGCCAGGCCTCCATCTTGCGGCCTTCCCATGGGGTGTAATCGGCCTCGTGCAGGTCCGAGGCCGTGATGACCCGCTTGTCCTGGGGATCGAGCACGACGACATCCGCGTCCGCCCCGGCCGCCAGCGCGCCTTTGCGGGGATACAGGCCCATGATCTTCGCGGCGTTGGTCGAGACGAGATCGACGAATTGCGTCAGCGAATACCCGCGTTTGCCGACCATTTCCGTGTACATCAGTGACACCCGCGGCTCGACGCCCGCGTTGCCGCCGGTGGTGTCGTCGATGCGGGAGCCCTGCAACTTCTTCGCCAGCGTGCAGCAAATTTCGTCCGTCGCGACGCAATTGATGGCGCCGTCCAACGTGCCGGCCCACAACTCCGCCTGATCCTCCGGCGATTTCAGCGAGGGGTAGGTGTGGTAAATCTGCCCGTTCGGGGTTTTATAGTCGGCGCTCGTTTTGAGCATGTATTGATGCAGCGATTCGCCGTAAATCGGCACGCCCTTGGCGCGGGCGTCGCGGATCGCCTGCACGCCGGTGCCGGCGGAGACATGCATCATATACAGCGCGGTGCCCGGGACCTTTTCGGCGAGACGCATGACGCGGCGGAACGAGACGTCCTCGGACAGGGTGTTGTGCACTTCCGCCAGATGCTCGAACCCGGTCCGGCCTTCGCGGATCAGCTTCGCGTACATGTGCATAACGATGTCGTTGTCTTCAGAGTGGATAACGCCCAGACCTTTATTGGCGGCGAGGACCTGGAAGATTTCCCAGATGTCGCCGAAATCGACCATCCGGCCCTTACGGCTGGGGGTGATGTCCGTGGTGAAGATTTTCACGGTCGGGAAACCGGCCTGAATCGCCTCGCCCACCTGTCCCGGCAGATCGACGGGCAACGCGCCTTCCACCATCAAATGTTGCGCGTAATCGCAGGCGGTGTGGCCCTTCCAGTCGAGTTCCCGCTTTTCGATCGCGTCGCGGACATTGTCGCCCTGCGAGGCCCGCGTGAAATCGATCATCGTCGTCGTGCCGCCATGCACGGCGGCCTTGCTGACGACATCCGGCGGATCGGTCAGACCGGCGGTGCCGTCCGGGTTCGGCAAATGCCACTTGCAATGCACATGCGGATCGATGCCGCCGGGCATGACGATCTTGCCCGTGGCGTCGATCAGCCGTGCGCCCTCCGGCACCGGCAGCGCGCCTTTCGCGGTCATCGCGACGATCTTGCCGCCCGCGATCAGGATATCATGGGCGCCAACGCCCTGTGGGGTAACGACCGTGTCGCCGCGGATCACCAACTCGACCATGTCACGCCTCCGTGTTTCGCCGGATCATCGGACGGGCGGGCGGCGGAGGCAAGATGCCGGGATCGTTGGACATAGGCCACGCGCGATGTCTATGCTTCACGCCATGGACACGATTCTGGATCGCCCCTGGACCGTCGAGAGCTTTCTCGCCTGGGAGGACAGGCAAGAGGGCAAGTATGAATTCGACGGGCGGGATATCGTCCCGATGACCGGCGGCAGTATCGCGCACCAGGACATCGTCTTCAATCTGCGAAGCCTCCTGGGCCGGCTTCTCGCCGGCCAGGCCTTCCGCGCCGTTCAGGAAATGCGGCTGCGGTGCGGCGTCAAAATCCGCTATCCCGATGTGCTGGTGTGCGCGGGCCGGCCCGATCAAACAACACGCACCCTGACCGATGCCGTCGCGGTGTTCGAGGTGTTGTCGGACGATACCGCCAAAACCGATCGCGTCGAAAAACTGGCGGATTACGCGACGGTGCCATCGATGCGGTGTTACGTGTTGCTCGAACAAACCGCCATGGCGGCCACTTTGTTCCGGCGCGAACCGGGCGGTCCTTGGACCGCCACCGCCCACACGGACGGCGAACTGGTCCTGCCCGGCCTGGATTTCGCGGTGTCGCTGGCGGATTTGTATCAGGGGTTGACGTTCCAGGGCTGAAGCGGCGACGCTCCACCCCTTCCGTCGGAAGGGATGGGCTGCCTTCAGACTTGTTACCGGCACGCGCGACGCCGCCGCACCGCCCCGATTCCGGCGAGGCCCATCCCCAACAGCGCCATGGAGGCGGGTTCGGGAACCGGAGCCTGTTGGGAAATCGTGACGAACCCGTTGCCGCTCTGCGTGCCCGGCGTCATGACCGCGTTCGCGCCGATGTCGAACGAACCGCCGCCGCCGCTGCCGACAGACGGGCTATTGCTACCACCCGCACCGCCCGCGTAGCCGCCGCCTCCGCCGCCCCCGGCACCGCAGCAATAAAACGACCCCGCGCCACCACCACCGAATCCGCCGATGGCGTCGCCAAATCCGCCGCCGAGGCCGTGGGCGTAGCTCTGTCCGCCGTTTGCCGGGCCCGCATTGCCGCCGTCCGTGCTGAAGCCGCCTCCGCCGCCGGAGTTGTTAACGCTGGCTGCCCCACCATTCGATCCCGCCAGGGTCGCGCCGCCCGCGCCTCCAGCGGCGTTGCCAGTGCCGCCGCCGCCACCGGCAACGATAAAGGGATTACCGGTCGCGTGGTCCACCACGAAGGTCCCGCCGCCGCCGCCGCCGTGACGATTATTACCGCCCTGACCCACTGTGGCCCCAACGCCGCCCACCGCGATATCCAGGACTTCTCCGGCATAAAGGCTGAACGTCCCCAAGGCGGAACCCCCGAGGCCGCCGTTACCGCCGTTACCCCCGCCACCCTGGGCACCCGCCACGGAGATATCGTAGAGTCCGTCCGACGGCGCGGTGAAGGACGTAAACGCACCTGTATAACTGAACGCGATCGGGCTGGCGTTCGCCATCCCGGACGCGGCGAGGGCCAGAGCGATCGTGCCGGCGAACAAACGCGCTTTCCCGGCGCGAAGGGATCGAGAGGCGAGACTCGTCGGACACGTGAGATTTCGCATGGTTATGCTCCATTGAGATTCTGGTTGAACTGATTATCGAAACTCTGTTTATTTGGTCGATAGGATCGAAAGGCACACGCCAGGACGACACCGGGTGGCGCCTGGCCTTCTTGTCGACACCCCTTGGCCGGGCGCCGATTACCCGCCGGCCACCTCCCGCGCCGGATCGACGCCCCCCTCCGGCGGATTGAACCGCGCGCGGTATTCCGACGGCGTCGCGGAAATCGCCCGCCCGAACGCCCGGTCCATCTGCCGGCGGGAGCCAAAGCCGCAGTCCCGCGCGATGCTTTCCACGGTCTCGGCGGTTTCCAACAGCGCCCGCCGCGCCGCCTCTATCCGAACCCCATCGACGAATTCCGCGGGGCTGGTGCCCAGTACGCTCTGGAACAACCGGCTCAGGGAGCGCGAGGACAGGCCGGCTTCCGCCGCCATCGCCTCCGCCCGCCAGTCCGCGCGCGGATTGGCGATCACGGCGTCCATGGCCTGGGATATGCGCTTGTCCCGCACGGCTTCGCGCGCGGTGACGCCCAGGGCGAACTGGCCCTGGCCGCCGGGACGGGTGCGGAAAACGACGTGGCGGCGCGCGACGGCCAGGGCGATCTCGGACCCGAAATCGGCGTCGATCAACGCCAGTGCCAGGTCGATCCCGGCGGTGACGCCCGCCGAACTCCAGACGTTTCCATCCCGCACGAACAAGGCCTCGGCATCGACGGTCGCCGCGGGCCGGAACGCCCGCAATTTTTCCACCGCGCGCCAGTGCGTCGCGACCCGGCGCCCGTCCAGCACACCCGCCGCCGCCAGAAAAAACGCGCCCGCGCAAATCGAAACGATCCGCGCGTTTGTCTGGCTCGCGGCCCGGACCACCGCGATCAGGCCGCGCAACCCGGGCACCGCCGCGATCCCGCCGTCGCCGCCCGCGACCATGACGGTGTCATCGCTGTTCCAGATGCGGCCGGCCAGCGCGGAGAACGCGATATCCGCGATAAGCCATAATCCGGAAGAGGTTTCGAACGGCCCGGCGTCCGGCGCCGCGATGGTCAGCCGGTAGGCCGGGCGGCCGAGTTCCACGTTGGCGCCCGCCAGCATTTGCAACGGCCCGGCGATGTCCAAAATCTGGCAACCGGGAAACGCGAGCATCGTGACGTCGTGGTTTACGGTCATGCGCGATGCTACGAGCCGCGCGGGTGTTAAGACAGGCCAATCATAGGACGATTTCGGCCAACATTCCTTTATTTTAAAGACAAAGATCGAAATGCGCCATCGGGCGCCATCGGCGCGGCCGGCGTTCGGAGTATCATGGATTTGCAATGAAACCGCTTTTCCCGGAGTCGCCATGGCGTCGTCATGGATACGAGGCCGGTTTCGAGCCGTTCTGTATTCCCAACCATACCGGCACGGCTTTCGCGATGGTCGTCGAAGTCCTACGATGGCACCCCGGTTCTGGCGCGGCGACCTGGTGAAAGGCACGAATTTGTCCTCCAACACCTTCGACATCGCCGTCATCGGCGCCGGCATGGCGGGCGCGTCGTGCGCCGCCTTTCTTTCGGAAACAAAACGCGTCGTGCTGATCGAGGCGGAGGACGCCCCAGGCTACCACACCACCGGCCGTTCCGCCGCGCTTTGGACCGAGAATTATGGCCCGCCCGACGTTCGCATTTTGACGCGCCTGTCCCGGTCCTTCTTCGAACAACCGCCACCGGGTTTCGCCACCGTGCCCCTGCTCCGCCGCCGGCCCGTGTTGTTTTTGGCGACGGCGGCCCAACTGCCGGAACTCGACGCCGCGCTGGCGGCGGGCGCCGGTCTACGCCGCGTCTCGCCCGTGGAGGCGCGCGCGATGCTGCCCGCCCTGCGTCCGAATTACGCCACCGGGGCGGCGGTCGAGGACGAGGCGTTCGACATGGACGTCGGCGCGATTCACCAGGGGTTCCTGCGCCAGCTCCAATCCCGGGGCGGCGTGCTCGCCCTTCGCCATCGCGCCGGACGAATGTCCTGTGGCGGTGATGCCTGGCGGATCGAAACCTCCTCCGGCGCGATTTTCCAGGCGGGTATCGTCGTCAACGCCGCCGGTGCCTGGGGGGACGAGGTCGCGATCCAGGCCGGAATCGCACCGCTGGGGCTGGTGCCCAAACGCCGCACCGCCGCCATCGTTCACCCGGAACCCTGGGATGCCGAGAACTGGCCGATGACCCTGGATATCGCCGAGGACTGGTACGCCCGCCCGGAAGCCCGCACCCGCCTCATGGTCTCGCCCGCCGACGAAACCCCGGTTCACCCGCACGACGTCCAGCCCGAGGAAATCGACATCGCCACCGGCATCGACCGCATGCAACGCGCCCTCGACATCCAAATCCGCCGCGTCGAACACGCCTGGGCCGGACTCCGGACCTTCACCCCGGACGGGAGCCTGGCCTTCGGCTGGGAACCGTCGTGCGAGAGGTTCTTTTGGTGTGTGGGCCAAGGTGGTTACGGCATCCAAACCGCCCCCGCCGCGGGATGCCTCACCGCCGATCTGGTGCTGGGACGCGATCCCGGCGAGGCGGCTGCCGCGGTGAGCCAGGTGGATCCGGGCCGGTTTCGGGCGCGGTAGCCGGACGGGCGCGGGGCCTGTAACCTCGGGCGATCGGCAACAAGAGGAAACCGGCCATGTGGGAACCATCCACCCGTTACCCCGATCCATCCGTTCAGGTTCTGGACCCCGCCTTCAACGCGCTGCGCCTGCCTTTGGCCTCGGTGGAGCGGTTGTATACCGGCTGCCGCTGGTCCGAAGGGCCGGTGTGGTTTGGCGACGGGCGGTATGTGTTGTGGAGCGACATTCCCAACGACCGCATCTTGAAATGGGAAGAAGAAACCGGTGCGGTCAGCGTCTTCCGGAAATCCTCGAATAACGCGAACGGCAATACCCGCGACCGGCAGGGCCGTTTGGTGACCTGCGAGCATCGCGGGCGCCGCGTCACCCGGACGGAATACGACGGCACCATCACGGTTCTCGCGGACTCCTATCAGGGCAAGAAGCTGAACTCGCCGAACGATGTGGTGGTGAAGTCGGACGGCTCGGTTTGGTTCACCGATCCGGCGTTCGGGCTGCTGGGGTATTACGAAGGCGAAATGCACCCCCAGGAACTTCCGATGTGCGTGTATCGCATCGACGGGCAGACGGGCGAGCTGACGATGGTGGCGGACGATGTGGAAGGGCCGAACGGGCTCGCGTTCTCGCCCGATGAATCAATCCTTTACGTGGTGGCGTCGCGCGCCATGCCGCGACGGATGATCCGCGCGTTCGATGTCGTGGGCGGGACGCGCCTGACGAAAAACCGGGTGTTTATCGACGCGGGGCCGGGGGGATCTCCGGATGGGTTCCGGGTGGATATCCACGGCAATTTGTGGTGCGGCTGGGGTATGGGCGACCCGTCGCTGGATGGGGTGCGGATTTTCAATTCCGCCGGGCATCCGATCGGACATATCGCGTTGCCGGAACGGTCGGCCAATGTGTGCTTCGGCGGGCGCTGGCGCAACCGGCTGTTCATGGCGGCCAGCCACGGGCTTTACTCGCTGTATGTGAACACCCAGGGCGCCGCGGGCGGCTGAGCCCCCCGCGTTTCCCGGCGCTGGGCTTCAGCGCCGGGGCGCGAGCAGGATCGGCGCCAGGCGTTTATGCGCGAGCCACACCAACGCGCCGCAAGCGAGCACGCCCGCCCCAAGCCAGGTCGCCGATTCCCAGTCTCCCGCGCGGATACGGTCCACCGACAATCCCGCGAGTTGCGACGGCACCACATGCGCGGGCGCCCAGATGAAGGCGGAGGTCACGTTCGCGACCAGGAATTTCTTGCGCGACATGCCCGCGACGCCCGCGACCAGTGGGACGGTGGAGCGGAGCACGGGAATAAAGCGGCAAAGCGCGACGCTGTAGGAGCCATACCGTTCGAAGAAACGATCCGCGCTGGCCATGATTTCCGGACGGCGGGCGAGAAAGCGCCAGCCGCGGATCGAATCCCGGTACCGGAAACCAACCCAGTACGACAGAAAATCGCCGATCACGGCGCCAATAATCGCCAATATCACGAACGGCATCATGGGCTGGCCCGCGGCTGCGGCCGCGCCGGCGACGCCCATGACGATGACCGTCCCCGGGATGATCGTTCCAACGATCGCCACGGCCTCGATGATCGCCGCGAGAAACGCGACGGCCAAAGCCCAGTCGGGGTGCTGCGCCACCAAAGCGATGGCGTGAGACATCCAGCTGGAAAAATCGTTGATCCAGTCCCACATCGGCGTGCTTCGGCGGCTCCCTGGCGTCTCTTTGTTCAGGCGAGGATAGGGTAACAGTTTGTAAATGGGAAGCGTCTTTCCCCCAGATTGCAATATGGCCATGAGGGCGGAATTTTCCGCGCCGGCGTCCCATCCGTCGCGAGAATCGCCGCGCCGTCCGGGTTGGCTTAACCGGCCGCGACGCCCGAACGGCCAAGGGAGATCCAAGACCAGGCGGCGCGGCTCATGTCAATCTCCGGGCTCGCCATGGACCAGCGGCAAATACAATTCCTTCCAGTCCGCCGGTTCCGCCGCGATCATCCCCGCGCGCTTCAAAAAACGCGCCATGACCAATGTCCCGTGCGGCGCGACATCCCAGGTCGTGCCTGGCAGTTTAATCATCGCCTCGATATCCTCGACCGCCGTGCGCTCCCCCGAGATTTGCAAATACGCCTGGGCGGCACGGCGGGGATCGGCATTGATCAGCGCCACGGACCGGCGCAGCGCCTCGTACAGCGCCGCGACGGTCTTTGGATTTTCCTCGGCGAAGCGCGTGGTCAGATAGACGGTGCCATTCGACACAGCGCCTCCGGCGATTTCCTCTGACGTCGTCACGATGTGAATGTCCGGCCGCTTCAACTCCAGTTGCAGGTAAGGCGGCACGCTGAAATGGGCGTTGATCTCGGTGTTTCCCATCAGCGCCGCCATCGCGTCGGGATGGCCGCGGGTCACGGTGATCGCGTCGAAACGATCCCGCTGCTCCGGGCCGAACAGTTTTTCGGCCGCCATCGCCAGGAAAATCGCCTGCACGGAGGTTTTGACGCCCGGCGTCGCGATCCTGTCCTTGTCCGTGAAATCCGCGAGGGTCTTCACGTTGGGATTGCGGGAAACAAGCGCGATGCGGATCGTTCCGTAAGACGCGAGGCCGCGCACCGCGAAACGTCCTTTGCCCTTGGCCCATAACGCGAGGAAGGATGGAATCCCGGTCGCGGCCACGTCGAGCGAGTTCGACAACAGCCCATCGTTCATCGCCGCGCCGCCGGAATGGATCGCATACGTGACTTTTGGCGGCGGAAGACCTTTCTCGGCGGCCACGGTCTCAACCAGGCGTTCGTGTTCGATCACGGCCCAAGGGAGGTAGGTCAGGCCGCGCTGGACACCGAGCCGTAGTTCGGCGGTTTCGGCCAAAGCGAACCGGCATGGCACCAGGATCGACAGGCTCAGCAGCAATAAGCAGCGGAGAATCACGCGCGTTCCTTTCGTCCTGACGAGGATAACCGGGCTCCTGAGCGCGGCGGGGGATTTCGCGACGATGGTCTGGCGGCCGTCAAGCCCTCGGTTCGGGCCGCGCGGGTTATGCCGCGTTCGCCGCCGCCAGCACCGCGTCCGCCAGCACGGTCAGCCCGGCGTGGGCCCAGTCCGGGGTGATGCTTTCAGCTTCGTTATGGCTGATGCCGCCGTGACAGGGGCAGAACAGCATCACCGTCGGCACCTCGCGCGCCATGTAAACAGCGTCGTGCCCGATCCCCGTGGGCATGTCCTTGAATTTATAGCCGCGGGCACGGGCCGCGGCGCGGAGCCGCTCGGCCAGATCCGGGGCGAACTGGGTCATGGGCGAGTGCCAGAAGTCCAGGACCTCGACCTTCACCCCTCGGCGCGCCGCGATGTCCGCCGCGCGCGCCTTCAGTTCGGTGCCCATCCAGGCCAGCCGCTCTGGGTCGCCGTGGCGGGTATCCACGCTGAACCAGACTTTGCTGGGGGCGATGTTGCGGCTGGAGGGATAGACATTGACGCAACCAACGGTGCCACGGCCGGCTTCGCCGGTGGGGGAGATCGCGGACAAGGCGATCTCTTCCACGGCGGCGATTAACGGCGCGGCGGCCATCAGCGCGTCGTGGCGTCCGGCCATCAGGCTGCCGCCATGGGCTTCCTCGCCGGTGACGGTGACTTCGTACCAGCTTTGGGCCAGCGCGTGGGTGACGATGCCCAGATCGAGGGATTCGTTTTCGAGTTGGGGTCCTTGTTCGATATGGAGTTCGAAATAGGCGCCGAGTTCGCGAAGTTCGGCGGGATCGGCGGTGCCTTGCCAGCCGATGCGGCGCAGTTCCTCGCCGAAGACTTTGCCGTCGGCGTCTTGTTTGGCGAGGACTTCGGCCTCCGTGAAGACGCCCATGGCGGCGCCGCTGCCCATCATGGGCGGCGAGAAGCGGGCGCCTTCCTCGTTGGTCCAGTTGATCAGCACCAGCGGCGCCTCGGTTTCGGCGCCGGCCTCGTGCAAGGCGCGCATGATTTCGAGGCCGGACAGAACGCCCAGAATGCCGTCGAATTTCCCGCCGGTGGGCTGGGTGTCGAGGTGGCTACCGATGGCGATCGCTTTCCGGGATGGATCGCGGCCGGGCCGCCGGAAAATCATGTTGCCGACGCGATCGACGGTCAGCGTCAGACCGACGGCCTCGCCCCAGCGCTGGAACAGGGCTCGGCCCTCGCCGTCGAGGTCCGTCAGCGTTTGCCGGTTACAGCCGCCTTTCGCCGTTCCGCCGATTTTGGCGATTTCCATCAGACTGTCCCAGAGGCGTGTGCCGCTGAGCGGGATGTTCGTGGTCATGGCGTTTTACCGGCGGTTGGAGGTTGCGGTTGTATGACCGGCGTAGGGTTGGAGGGCGGGTCTCGGGACGCCGCCCCCGGTTCGACGGTTTGTTACGGGTGCGGACCCCAGGGTGCGGCGGTGAGCAGTTTCACTTCCTGCGATTGCAGCAGCGGGCGGAATTTCGAGGCGAAGCCTTCGACGAAATCCTTGTTTTGGAAGACCGCGGCCCAGTGCGCGCGGCGCGCGTTGTCGTCCTCGAACTTCCAGAGGTGGACGAGCTGGTTGATCATGCCCGTATCGGCCTGGAAATACCCGACCAGGTTCTTGTCGTGCCCGCCCTTTTGCAACGCGGGGAAGCCGAGTTCGGTATACAGCTTCACGGCCTCGGCCATTTTGCCGACGTGCAGCGTGTAGGTGCGCATTTCGTAGAGAGCCATTTTGTCTCGTCCCCTGGTTTCCGGTGAATGGCCCATCGTCCGAACCGGGGAAGCCCTTGTCAACGGCGTCCCGGTGCTGTTTGAACGCCCGCCGCCCAT
>CANJJS010000044.1 GCA_947474705.1 Acetobacteraceae bacterium
CCGCGGCATGCCCTTTTTGCCTTCGAGGCTTTCGATCAGCGCCGTTTCCTCGCCGCAGATATAGGCGCCCGCGCCGCGATGCAGCACCACGTCGAAATCGTAACCGGAGCCGCAGGCGTTCTTGCCGATCAGACCGGCGGCATAGGCCTCGTCGATCGCGGCCTGGAGCACGACGTGTTCGTTATAAAACTCGCCGCGAATGTAGATGAAGGCCGCGCAGGCGCCCATGGCGAAGCCCGCGACCAGGCAGCCCTCCACCAGCTTGTGCGGATCGTGCCGGATAATGTCGCGATCCTTGCAGGTGCCGGGCTCCGACTCGTCGGCGTTCACCACGAGGTAGCAGGGCCGTTCCGAGGTCTTCGGCATGAACGACCATTTCAGGCCGGTCGGGAACCCCGCGCCGCCGCGTCCGCGCAGGCCGGAATCCTTCACTTCCTGGATGATGGCGTCGCGCCCGCGTTCCAGAATGGCCTTGGTGCCATCCCAGTCGCCCCGGCTCCGCGCGCCCGCCAGCAGCGGGTCGTGGATACCGTAGAGATTCGTGAAAATACGGTCCTTGTCGGCGAGCATTATCCGTTCTCCGGCGCGAACAACAAGGTGGTGGGGCCGCCCTCGGGGGCGGAATTCTGACGCCCGATCATGGAGCCCGGCTTCGGCGGTTTGCCCTCGCGCAACGCGGCGATCAAAGCCAGCGTCTTTTCGCGGTCCATGTCTTCGTAAAAATCGTCGTCGACCTGCAGGATCGGGGCGTTGACGCAGGCGCCGACGCATTCGACCTCGGTCATGGTGAAGAGACCGTCCGCGCTGGTTTCTTTCCAGCCTTTGATCCCCGTCGCCTCGCGGCAGGCGGCGACCACTTCGTCGGACCCGCGCAACCAGCAGGGCGTCGTGGTGCAGAGTTGCAGATGGTATTTGCCGATCGGCGCCATGTTGAACATGAAATAAAAGGTCGCGACCTCGTAAACGCGGATCGGCGCCATGCCCAAACGCTCGGCGAGGGCGTCCATGCCCTTGACGGGAACCCAGGCGCTGTCGGTGTCACGTTTCATCTGGCGCTGGATCACATACAGACCCGGAATGACCGCGCTGGCCTGACGTCCCGGCGGGTATTTCGCCACGATGCGATCGATCTCCGCCGCCGACTCGGCGTCGAATTCGAAAGTGGCGGGTTGTTCGAAATCGGCCATGATTTACCTGTCGATCTCGCCGAACACGATGTCGAGCGATCCAATGATCGCGCACACATCGGCCAGCATATGCCGTTTCGCCATGACATCGACCGCCTGAAGAAAGGCGAAGCCGGTCGAGCGGATTTTGCACCGGTAGGGTTTGTTCGTCCCGTCGGCCACCAGATAAACCCCGAATTCCCCTTTCGGCGTTTCCACCACCGAATAAGTCGAACCCGCGGGGACGTGATAGCCCTCGGTATAAAGCTTGAAGTGATGGATCAACGCTTCCATCGACCGTTTCATTTCCCCCCGCTTCGGCGGCGAGAATTTGTTGTCGGCCACTTTCACCGGGCCCGGCTTCATCTTCGCCAGGCACTGCTTAATGATTATCAGACTTTCGCGAATTTCCGCGAGCCGGATCAGATACCGGTCGTAGCAGTCCCCATTGCGCGCGACGGGGACATTGAAATCCACTTCGGCGTATTTGTCGTACGGCTGGGAACGCCTGAGATCCCACGGCACGCCCGACGCCCGCAATGGCGGACCCGAAAACCCCCAGGCCAAAGCCTGCTCAGCCGAGAACACCCCAATATCGACCGTCCGCTGCTTCCAGATACGATTGGACGTAAGCAGCGTCTCCAGATCGTCCATGAACTTTGGAAAAGTCTCGGCCCATTCGCCGATCCGGTCCGTCAGACCGGCCGGCAAGTCCTTCGCGACTCCGCCGGGCCGGAAGTAATTCGCATGCAGGCGCGCGCCGGACGCCGCCTCATGGAATTCCATCAGCTTCTCGCGTTCCTCGAACCCCCACAACGCCGGCGTGATCGCCCCAACGTCCAGCGCATAGGTCGTGAGATTGAGAAGATGATTCAGAACCCGGGTAATTTCCGCGAACAGCACCCGTATCCACTGCCCCCGATCCGGAGGCGTAATCCCAAGCAGTTTTTCCACCGCGATGGCGAAAGCATGTTCCTCGCACATGGGAGAAACGTAATCGAGCCGGTCGAAATACGGCACCGACTGCATATAGGTCTTGTGCTCGATCAGCTTCTCGGTACCGCGATGCAGCAGCCCGATATGCGGATCGGCGCGTTCGACGATTTCGCCGTCCAGTTCCAGGATCAGCCGCAGCACGCCATGCGCGGCGGGATGCTGCGGACCGAAATTGATCGAGTGGCTGTCGATCTCGATCTGTTGGCGGGTCGTGACGATGTCGTCCATCTGTTCAGCCCTTCGCCCGCGCCTGGAGGACTTTCTCGTCGCCTGGCAGCGTCGTCAACGCCTCCCACGGCGACAGGAAGTCGAAATTTCTGAAGTCCTGAGTCAGCTTCACCGGTTCGTACACCACCGCTTTGCGGTCCTCGTCGTACCGGACCTCGATATAGCCCGTCAGCGGAAAATCCTTTCGAAGAGGATGCCCCTCGAACCCATAATCCGTGAGAATGCGCCGCAGATCGGGCTGGCCGGAGAAAACGATCCCAAAAAGATCCCAGGCTTCGCGTTCCCACCAGGTCGCGGCGGGCCAGACCTCGTGGACCGAGGCCACGGGCGTTTCCGCGTCCGTCGCCACGATGACCCGCACGCGCTGGTTCAGCGACACCGAAAGCAGATTATAGACGACGTCGAACCGCTCGGCGCGTTCGGGCCAATCGACTCCGGCGAGGTCCATCAACTGCTCGAACGCGAAGCGCGGGTCGTCGCGCAGCGCGGTCATGGTCGCGATCAGGCCCTCGCGAGTCGCGGCCGCCTGCAATTCGCCCAGATGGATCGAAATGCCGGTCACGCCGGGCAACGCGGCGATCGCGTGCCCGAGTCGCTCCAACGGCGTCGGTTCGGGCGGAGGCGCTTCGGCCGGGGTTTCGTCAGCCACGGAGGATGGTCCCCGTGCGGCGGATTTTCTTCTGCAACTGCATGATCCCGTAAACGAGCGCCTCGGCCGTCGGCGGGCAACCGGGAACGTAGATATCCACGGGCACCACGCGGTCGCATCCGCGCACCACGGCGTAGGAATAATGGTAATAACCACCGCCATTGGCGCAACTGCCCATGGAGATGACCCAGCGCGGCTCCGGCATCTGGTCGTAAACTTTTCGCAGGGCCGGCGCCATTTTGTTGGTCAGCGTGCCCGCGACGATCATCACATCGCTCTGCCGCGGCGAGGCCCGAGGGATGATCCCGAGTCGATCCAGGTCGTAGCGCGGCATGTAGGCGTGGATCATCTCCACCGCGCAGCAGGCGAGACCGAAGGTCATCGGCCAAAGACTGCCGGTACGAGCCCAGTTCACGACCTTGTCGAGATTGGCGACCAGGAAGCCCTTGTCGGCGATTTCCCCGGTGATGCCCTTGATGACCGCGTCCTGCTCGGGGCCGGGCGGAAGATGGTCGCGGTTCCAGGCGATTGCCGTCACGTCGCTCATGCGATCATTCCCACTCCAACGCGCCTTTGCACCACTCATAGACGAAGCCGATCGTCAGCACGCCCAGAAACCCGATCATGGACCAGAAGCCAAGCGCGCCGATCCCCTTCAGGGCGACCGCCCATGGGAACAGAAACGCGACCTCCAGGTCGAAGATGATGAAGAGAATCGCGACCAAATAATACCGCACATCGAAGCGGCGGCGGGCGTCGTCGAACGGCTCGAACCCGCACTCGTACGCCGAAAGCTTTTCCGCGTAAGGTTTCTGCCGCGCGGCGAGCAAGGACCCGCCCAACATCGCGATGGCGATCCCGCCGGCGATCGCCAGAAAGACCAGGATGGGCAAATAGCCGTAGAGAAGCGGCTGCATCGGTTTCGTCACCTCCAAGGCCAGGCCCATGAAAAAGGCGGCGCCCAGACGGACCGGCCCACACAGAACCAGCCCCATGGAATTCACCCCAGTCCCCTGGGCATGCCCAACCATAACCAAACACCGCGCCCACCGCCATAGGGGTTCGCGCGCCTCCCCCCTTGAATTCGCCGGATCGCATCCAATTGCCCTCCGCCCCGGCCCGCGCGACACTCGGCCCAACGAGGGAGACCGCACCATGAGCGAAACCGGATTGCGCAACGCCGATATCGACGCCGCCCTGAACGAAGCCAAGGAATCCTATGTCGCCCGCAACCCGAAAAGCCTCGGGCGCTACATCGAGGCAACCGCGGTCATGCCCGGCGGCAACACCCGCACCGTCCTCCACTACGCGCCCTTTCCCCTCGCCATGGAAAAAGCCGAGGAATGCCGCCTCTGGGACATGGACGGGCACGAATTCGTCGATTTCCTTGGCGAATACACCGCCGGAATCTACGGCCATTCGCACCCGAAAATCCGCGCCGCCTTGGACAAAGCCCTCGACGGCGGCATCAACTACGGCGCCTCGAACATCGTCGAGGCGCGATTCGCCCGCGCCGTCTGCGAACGCTTCGGCCTGGAACGCGTGCGCTTCACCAACTCCGGCACCGAAGCCAACCTCCTCGCGATCTCCGTCGCACGCATCTTCACGAAACGGTCGAAAGTGATGGTGTTCGACGGCGGCTACCACGGCGCCGTGTTCGGCTTCGCGGGCGGCGGCTCCCCGATCAACGCGCCCTTCGACTATATCGTCGCGCCCTATAACGACATCGACTCGACCAAAACCCTGATCGCGGCCAACGCCGCCGACCTCGCCGTCGTCATTCTGGAACCCATGTACGGCAGCGGCGGCTGCATCCCCGCGACGCCCGCGTTCCTGAACACGATCCGCGCGGAAACCGAACGCACCGGCGCGCTGATGATCCTCGACGAGGTCATGACGTCCCGACTCGCCCCCGGTGGCCTTCAGTCCATCCGCGGTATCAAACCCGACCTCACCACCTTCGGAAAATACATCGGCGGCGGCATGTCCTTCGGCGCCTTCGGCGGACGCGCCGACATCCTGGACATGTTCGACCCACGCCGCCCCGACGCGCTCCCTCACGCCGGCACATTCAATAACAACGTCCTCACGATGAACGCCGGCCTCGTCGGCCTGACCGAAATCTATACGCCCGAAGCCGCCAAAACCCTGAACGAACGCGGCGACGCCCTCCGAAACCGGCTGAACGCCCTCTGCCAGGCCGCGGGTGCGAAGCTTCAGTTCACCGGGATCGGCTCCATGCTCGCGGTCCACACCACCCGAGACCCGATCGTCACCCCCGCCGACGCCGCCAAAAGCGACCCAAAACTGAAAGAACTCTTCTTCTTCGACATGCTGGCCCAAGGCATCTGGCTGGCCCGCCGCGGCATGATGACCCTCTGCCTCCCCATCGGCGACGCCGAATGCGACAAACTCGCCAACGCCGTCGAAGAATTCCTGTCATCCAGGCGCGCCCTGCTGACCTGAGGCGGCGGCGGGGCTTCGGGTCGTAGGCTGGTGTCTGGGGAAACCCCGGGGCTTTGCCCCGGACCCCACAAGGGCTCCGCCCCTCGACCCCGCCAGGGCGGGGGCCCTGGACCCGTTTAATTGGGGGAGATGAAGAAGGGGGCCATCCTGGACGTTGCAACGTCCGAGTAGGCCCCCTTCTTCATCTCACCCAAAAGATGGCATCCAAGGCCCAGCCTTGGCGGGGTCCCAAAGGTCCATTGGGGGGCAGCGCCCCCGCGGGGTTTGGGGCGGAGCCCCAAGGTCTCCCCAAACTCCGGCCGCCGAACCCGAAACCCCGCCGCCGCCTCTCGACACACGGGCCCCGCCCTGTATGACGCGGACTTCGTCCGGGCCGGGGGTTCATGCTAATCTGGCCGGGCGGTGAATGTTCCGCGGGGCTTTGGCATGACTGTTTCCATTCAGACTGTTTCCGACGACGAGGCCGAGATCCGGCTGGACCGGTGGTTCCGCCGCCATTTCCCGGGTTTGCAGCAAAGCGCGATCCAGAAACTGTGCCGCACGGGGCAGGTGCGGGTGGACGGCAAGCGCGTCGAGGCCGCGACGCGCCTGGTGCCGGGTCAGGCCATCCGCGTGCCGCCGATGCCCACCGCGCCCATGCCGAAGCCGGTCGTTCAGGCCACGCCCGCCTCAATCGAGGCGATACGGGCGATGATTATCTACGAGGACGACCATTTGTTCGTCCTGAACAAACCCTATGGCCTGCCGGTCCAGGGCGGGCCCGGCATCGCCCGCCATATCGACGGCATGTTGGAGGGATTGCGGATCGAGGGCGGCGACCGCCCCCGGCTGGTGCACCGGCTCGACCGCGACACGACGGGCGTACTGCTGATCGCGCGGACGGCGGGGGTGGCCGCGAAGCTCGCCGCGGCGTTCCGGGGGCGCGACATGGACAAGATCTATTGGGCCGTCGTCGCGGGCCGGCCCGTCCCGGCCGAAGGCGAAATCGACCTGCCCCTGAAACGCGTCGGCGGCGGCATGGGCGAGCGCACCGCGCCGGCCGAGCGCGACGACGAGGCGGGCGCGCGCGCCATCACCGAATACCGCACGCTGGACCACGCCGCGCGCAAACTCTCCTGGCTGGAACTGAAACCGCATACGGGCCGCACCCATCAGCTCCGCGTCCACTGCGTCGCCATCCGCGCGCCCATTCTCGGCGACGAGAAATACGCCCGCCCCGACCAGAACAACGCCTTCGCCGCCACCGTGACCGGCCTCTCCGAACAAATGCATTTGCACGCCCGCGCGCTGACTTTTCCGCATCCCGGCGGCGGCACACTGCGCGTCGAAGCCACGTTACCGCCCCACATCGACGAAACCTTCCGCACCCTGGGCTTTTCCGCCCCCCCGGCGGCGCAGGCCCGGCGAGAGAAGCGTTAAGACATGACCCGGCGCGAGAAGCGTAAGACATGAGAGGCGGCGACGGCGCCGGACGCGCGCTGGCGATCGCGCTGACGATCGTCGTGCTGACCCTCGGCGGACTGGGCTGGTTCGTCTGGTCCCGGCTCGACTCAGACGCCCTGAAACCCAAACTGATCGCCGCCGTCCGCCAGGCGACCGGCCGGACCCTGACGATTTCCGGCGCGGTCGGCCTGAACCTGACGCCGACACCGACTCTCGTGCTGAACGACGTCGCGCTCGCCAACCCGCCGGGATTTTCCCGCCCCGAGACAATCAAAATCGCCCGGCTGGAAGTCGCGGTGGCGCTGGCCCCCTTGCTGGAACGCAGGCTGGAACTGGGCCGGGTGACCTTGGTCCGTCCGGACATCCTGATCGAGTCGACGGCGGCCGGCCAAGGCAATTGGACCCTCCATCGCGAACCGCCCCCCTCCGCGCCGGCCGCCACCACCGGGGCCCCCGCCACTACGCCCCCCGCCACGCCCCCCGCCTTGGGCGGTCCCGGCGAGGGATATGCCGTGTCGATCGAGGATTTACGCGTGGTCGACGGACACATCGCCTTTCGCGACGGCGCCACCGGCCGCGTTTTCGAGGCAACGGTCCCCGAAATGACCCTGAACGCCCCGTCCGCCGCCGCCATGACCGCCCGTGGCACCGCTTCCGCCGGCGGAGTCGCGGCCACGTTCGAACTGAAGACCGGTGCCGCGAACCAATTGCGCACGGCGCACGACGCCACCCCCTGGCCGTTCCGGTTCGAGGCCGCGGCCCAAGGCGCCTCCGTCGCGCTGGACGGGCGCATCGCGTACCCGCTGGAGGGCAAAGGCTACAGCTTCGCCATCGACGCGGAGATCCCCGACCCCACGCTGTTCGCGCCTCTGTTTCCAGGCGCGCCGCTCGCCGCCATGAAACGGATCGCCGCGCACACGGAATTCGCGGACGGAGGACCAGGCCGGCCGGTCCTGTCCCTGCTGCGTCTCACCGCGGGAAGCGTCGATCTGGCGCACCTCGTGGGTGGCGCCATGAACGGCCTGACCGCGGGCGCGAAGCTGGAAAACGCGACTCTGACCGCGCGAGGCGACGCCCCGATGCAGGTGTCCGCGCGCCTCGCCTGGCCGGGGATCGATGGCGGATTGTCGGGCACCGCCGGCGATCTGAACTGGCTCGCCGGCGGTGGGGCCGGACCGGTGGACGTCGCGCTGGAGGCGAACATGTCCTCCGCCCGCGCCCGGTTGAAAGGCCGGATCGAGGCCCCGGCGCGCCGTCTTGGCTACGTGCTCGACCTGAACCTGGACATCCCCGACCCGGCCGCCCTCTGGGACGCGGCGCCGCGCGATCTGAAAGCCGTCGAAATCGCGGCCCGCCTGTCCGACTCGCCGGGCACGGTGCCCTTCCGGATCGCCTCCAACGCCGGCGGCCTGACCGGGGAGGCGGAGATCTCCTGGCGCCCGCGGCCAACAATCTCCGTGCGCGCGGAGTCAAAGCACCTCGACCTCGATATCGCGGGCGCGCCCCCGCGCGCGCCACCCGCCGCGATTCTCCCACCAGCCGGCCTGGCCGGCACGCCCCCGCCCGCCGGCCAGGCCGGCGCACTCCCGCCAGGCAACCAGGCCGCCACGCCCCCGCCAGGCAACCTGGCCGTCACGCCCCCGCCAGGCAACCTGGCCGTCACGCCCCCGCTAGGCAACCTGGCCGTCACGCCGCGGCCGTCCGAACCGCCGGATGCGCGGCCCTTCGTCAATGGCAAAACCGCCAGTCCCGTCACTCCGGCGAAGTCCGCGCCGGTATTTTCGGCCGAACCCTGGCCGCTCGGTTTGCTGACCCTGTTCGATGCGAACCTCTCGTTACGGGCCGATGTGCTGCGGTTTGGCGCCACCGATCTGACCGGCGCCACCGCGACACTCGTCGCGAAAGACGGTGTCGCCCGGCTCGATCCCTTCTCCATCTCCGGTTCGGATCGGAAACTCGACCTCGCGCTGGAAGTCGATGCCGCGGCCAACCCGCCGCGCCTGCGCCTGACCCTGCGCGCGCCCATGTTTCCGGCGCGGACCCTGCTCGGCCTCGCGGGCGGGCCGCCAGCGCTCTCCGGGATGGCGGCGATCCAGGCGGACCTGACCGCGACCGGCGCATCCCCGAAAGACATCGCCGCGAGTCTGACCGGATGGGCCGGACTCGCGCTCGAACACGGCCAGCTCGACGCGAAAACCGTCAATGGCTGGCTCGACCAACTCCGGCCGCTGAAAATCGAGGGCGGCGAGTCGACGGAGCTGCGCTGCCTCGCGCTGCGGATCGACGCGAAAGACGGGATCGCCGCGCTGCGGTCCTTCGCGTTCAACACCGCCGCTCTGATCGCGGATGGCGGCGGCGAGGTCGATCTGCGCCGCGAGACCCTGGCGTTGCGGTTGCGGCCGCGCACACGGATCGGCGGCACCGGTGTCGCGGTGCCCTTGCGGATCGCCGGTACGTTGCGCGCGCCCGCCGCCCGGCTGGACCTCTCCGGCAACGGCGCCATGGCCGGGTTGTTGCTGGGCGGTAAGGACATCATGGGCGCGGCCGGCGGCGGCGATCCCTGCCCGGTGGCCCTGGCGCGCGCCCGGAATGAGGCCGCCACGCCGGACGCCCCCGAAGCGCCCAACCCCACGCCCGCCATTACTCCCCCCATTACCCCTCCCGTTACTCCCCCCACTGGCCTGCTCCGCTTGCTGCCTGGAAGATCCGAGGAAAAGAAGTGAAACGCTTTTGGGATAACGTCGCCGTCGCCCCCGACGGCGAGGAATTTCGTGTCCTGCTGGACGGCAAACCCATGCATTTGCCCAACGGCGGCGTGCTCCGCATCGGCCCGCCGGCCCTGGCCGAGGCCGTCGCGGAGGAATGGCGCCTCGCCGGTGGCGGCAAAGGTGGCGAAATGAGTTTCGCCGACACGCCGCTCTCCCGTCTGGCCGGCACCGCGCGCGAACGCATCGCCCCCGATCCCGCGCCCACGGCGGACGCGATCGCGCGCTACGGCGAGTCCGACCTGCTATGTTATCGCGCCGACTCGCCCGATACCCTCGTCGCGCGTCAGGCCAGCGACTGGCAACCCTGGCTCGACTGGGCTGCCCAAACCTTGGGTGCGCCCCTGCGCGTGACCTCGGGCGTCAGCCCCATCCGGCAACATCGCGACAGTATCGCCACGCTCCGCGGGATCGTACACGCGTACGACCCTTATTTGCTTGCCGGCCTCGGTATCGTGGTGCCCGCTCTTGGCAGCCTCGTCCTCGGCCTGGCCCTCGCCGAAGCCGCGCTCGACGCCAGGGAAGCACATCGGCTGGGCGCCCTGGAAGAACTCTTCCAGGCGGAACAATGGGGCGAGGACGAAGACGCGGCCATCCGCCGGACCAACGTCGCGGCGGATATCGCGCTGGCGGCCCGGTTCATGCGGCTGGCGCGGGCGTAGGCTCCTCCGGTTCCGCCCCTTCTGGCCCCGTTCCTTTTGGCCCGATCTTCAAGGTCCCGGCGATCCGGCCGTTCGCCATCGCGATGGCGCGGCCGCACCCGGCCATGGCCTGAGTCCACTCCCGGCCCGTGACGATGGCGGACCCGCCCGTTTCGGCGCGGTAGGTCCGAACCGCGTTCAGAACGGCGGCGATCTCGTCCTGGGCGAGGTCCGCCAATGGGTCGTCGAGCAGCAGCAGACCGGGCTGTCCCATCAAGGCACGGCCCATCGCCAGGATCGTCCGCTCGCCGGGCGCGAGATCCGCGCCCATGCGGCGGCGGGCGTCGGCGAGCCCAGGAAACAGGCGGTGGACGAGGGCGAAATCGCTTTTTTTGGTGGGGCGGCGGACGGCGATGGCGAGGTTTTCCTCGACGGTCAACGAGGGAAAAATAGCGCGGGTCTGGGGCATGTGGCCGATGCCGAGCCGGGCGACGCGGTGCGTGGGAAGCTGGTCGATCGGGCGGCCACCGAAGTCGATTTCGCCGTCGATCAGGCGGGTTTGGCCAAGGATGGTGGCCAAAAGGGCGGTCTTGCCGGCGCCGGGCGGGCCCATGACGGCGAGGCTTTCGCCTTGGGCGACCGAAAGCGCGATGTCGCGCAGGACGATCGTATCGCCATCGATGGCGGTGACGCCGTTCAGGACGAGCAGGCCGGTCATGCCGCGCGGAACGCCTCGATTGTGCCCATGAGGCCGCCGGGGAGCGAGAGGACCGCGGTGGCGAGCCCGGCGCCGATCCAGAAATCCAGGAATTCCGGGTCCGGGCCGGCCAGATGGTGGAGGCCGATGGTCCAAAGCGCGGCGCCAACGACCGCGCCGTGAAGGCGGCCGATACCGCCGATCGCGAGTATCAGCGCGGCCTCGGCGGAGGCGGCGGGGCCGAACGCGTCCGGCCCGGCAAATCCGGCGGTTTGAACGAGGAGCCCGCCGGCGAGGCCCGCGATGGCGGCGCCGATCGTCCAGGCGGCGGCGCGGTGGGCCGCGGGGGGCTCGGCGGCGGTCAGGGCTTCGCCGAAGGGCGCGGCGAGAAGCCGGCGGAGGCCGAACCAGACGGCGCCCGCCGCGATCAGGGACAAGGCCGGCCCGGCGGTACCGGACAGAGCGGCGGCGGGTGGCGCGATGCCGCACCCGGTTCCGGGTGGCGCGAAGCCGTCCCCCATCGCGGCGGCCGCCATGGCGAGGACCAGGGTGGGGATCGGCTGTGTCCAGCCATGGGCGCGCGCCGCCACCAGGCTGGTCGCGGCGCCCATGGCGGCAGTGGCGAGGACGGCCGCCACCAGTCCCATGAGAGGTTCGGGCGAGATGCGTGCCGCGAAGAGGCTGGCCGCGATGGCGCCAAACCCCACGAATGCGGCGTGTCCGAGCGTCGCGACTCCGGCGAACCCCATGACCAGATCGAGGGACATCGCGAACAGCACCGCGACCGGCACGAGGCTGGCCAAGGGACGCTGGCCGTCGAGCGCGAACCAGGCCGTCGCGGCGATGGCCCAGACCAGAGTGCCGCGGAAACTGGGCGGACGAAGACGGGGGGGAGCGGGGGCGAGACGCGCCGCGGGTCGCGCGCGCCCGAGCAGACCCTCGGGCCGCCATACGAGCAACACGGCCCCGGCGGCGGCCACGAGAAGAGGGCCAGTTCCGGGAAGCAGCCAGGTGTCGGCGGTGTCGGCGAATCCCAGCGACAGCGCCCCCGCGATGGGGCCTTTCCATGTGTCCGCGCCGCCGATCGCCGCGGCCAACGGTCCGTAAACCATGAAGCGCGCCGCGGAGGCCGGATCGAGTGCGAGGATGCCGGTGCGAAGATGGTTTTCGAGGGTGAGGCCCAGCACGCCACCTGCGGCCGCGAGGCCGGCGCCAAGGGCGAAGACCGCGGTGACGACACGGGCCGTGTCGACGCCCATGGATTCGGCCGCGCGCCGATTGTCCAGCGTGGCGCGGAGTTGGACCCCGAAGCGGGTGCGCCGGACGCCGAGCCAAAGAAGGACGCCGATGGCCAGGGTGGCGGCGAGAATCGTCAAAGGCGCCTGAAAGCCGGCCGCGGCTCGCGTCTGGTCCGGCGAGGGCGCGGGAAGGGCATCGGGGCCGGCGATCGCGCGGACCAAGGCGCCGGCGGCGATCGCGAGCCCGGCGGCGAACAGGATCCGGTCGCGCGGGGTCGCGTCGTATACGCGGACGATCAACACGCGTTCGGCGGCCGCCGCCAGTACGGACACGATGGCGAAGGCGGCCAACGACCCAACGATCGCCGCGGCGGGTGGGATCGCGGCGCCGGGAGCGAGGTTCAGGGCGAGTATGGTGGCGTGCGCCCCGATCGTCGCGAAGACGGCGTGCGCGTAATTCGGGAAGCCGGTCAGCCGCAAGGTCACGGCCATGCCCGTGGCGCAGAGCGAAAGAACGGCGGCGGTGGCGAGGCCATGGAGAAGGAGGGCGGCGGCGATCGGAAGGAGATGTGTCATCGGCGCGAGGATTGAGTCTCCATGAGACGGTCATGTTACCTGACCCGGATCGCCGCCACGAGCCTCAGGCAAAGAAAAACCCCGGGCCGAGGCGCCGGGGTTCCTCCGTTCGACGCTTTCGCGCCGCTCAGTTGTTGTTACGCACGCCGATCAGTTGCAGCAGCATCGTGAACAGGTTGATGAAGTTCAGATACAGCGCCAGTGCGTCGAACACACCGCGCTTGGCGGCCTCTTCGGTGCCCTCGGCATAGGCGAACTGCACGTAGTCGCCCTTGATGCGCTGGGTATCCCAGGCAGTCAGGCCGATGAACACCACGACGCCCACCAGGCTGATGGCGAACTGCAGCGCGCTGCTCTGCATGAAGATGTTCACCAGGCTGGCGATGATCAGGCCGAACAGGCCCATCATCATGAAGCTGCCCATTTTGCTCAGGTCGGCTTTGGTCGTGTAACCGTAGATGCTGGTCGCCGCGAACGTGCCGGCCGTGATGAAGAACACCTGAAACACCGATGTGCCGGTGTAAATGAGAAAGATGTTCGTCAGGCTGGCGCCCATCGTCGCGCAGAACGCCCAGAACAGCGCCTGCACCGACGTGGCGGACATCCGGTTCACGCCGAACTGCAACACCAGCACGAAGGCCAGCGGCGCGAACATCGCGACATAGGCGAGCGGCGTCGCGGAATGCCCGATGCGGCCGGAGGCGAGGCGCACCGCCGGATAAAACAATTCCATCGCCGAGGTGTGCGCGATGGCGTAGGCCACGATTCCCGTCAGCAGCAAACCGGACGCCATCCAGTTGTAGACGCGGAGCATATAGGCCCGGAGGCCCGCGTCCAGCATGGCGGCGGAGGTCGCCGATTGCGCGGAATAGGCCCGATAGTCGGGACTGTAAGCCATGTTACCCTGTTTCCTTTCGGCTCTGTGCCTGTCGCCCTCTCGTTTTAGAGATCGACCGGGGCGGTTCGTTTGACATTAGATCGGTCGCCCGCTCCGGTGTCCCTTATAGCATGTTTCCCGGATGTTCTCCCAGGAGATTCGCGAAAGGCATCACTCGTCGCGCAGCAACCGCGCGGGACTGGCGCGCGACGTCGCGGTCAGGCCCACATGGCCGAACACAAGCATTGTCGCGAGGGCACCCGCAAGCGTGAAAATAAGGATGCGGCCCGAAAAAACCCAGGGGGTGTGCAAAATGTAATGCGCGACCCCGAAACTGGCGGCGGTGCCGACCAAAGCGGAGACCAGACCGGCGGCCAGCCCGATCGCGCCGAACTCCACCATCCAGGCCGCCCGAATCTGCGCGCCCGTGGCCCCAAGCACCCGTAAAATCGCGGCTTCCCGCGCGCGCCGCCGCTGGCCGGCGGCCACCGCGCTGACCAGCACCAGCATCCCAGATAACAATGTCAGCATGCCCGTCGCCGTCAACGCGTTGGCGACCCGGTCGAGCAACGCGGATATCGATGTCAGCACATCGGCCACGCGGATTCCCGTGACATTTGGCAAACCGTCGGTGATCGCGCGCAGAACCCTGGCCTCCTGCGCCGGATCGACCCGCACCGTCGCGATATGCGTGTGCGGCGCATGCGACAACAGGCCGGGACTGGCGACCATGAAGAAATTGATCGACAGACTCTGCCACGCGATGTCCCGCAAACTGGCGATCTTCAGGTCGATGTCGCGGCCCATCACGTTGACCTGAATCGTGTCGCCCACCCCGACATGCCAGCCCTTCGCCAGGCCCGCGTCGAAGGACACCAGCGGCGGCCCATCGTAATTTTCCGGCCACCAGGCCCCCGCCGCCAGACGCGTATTGGGCGGCGGGCTGGCGGCATAGGTCAGCCCGCGGTCGCCCTTCAGCGCCCATGCGGTTTCGGGCGCGACATCCGCCTGCTCCGCCGGCACGCCCTTGATGGCGGTCACGCGCGCGCGCAGCGAGGGAACATCGCGGATCTCCACGGCGCCCGGCACGGAATGGGCGAGGTCGCGGAACCGGTCCATCTGCTCGTTCTGAATGTCGACGAAGAAGAAACTTGGCGCCGCCGACGGCATCTGCTCCAGAATTTGGGCGCGAATATTGTGCTGGATCAGGGCGACCGTGGCGAGGGTCGAAAGCCCCAGTCCGACGGATAACATCAAGGACGGCGTCGCCGCGCCGGGCCGGTGCAGGTTCGCCAGACCCATCCTGACCCACGGCGTTTTCGACGCCGGCACCCACCCCGCCAGCCGCATCGTCGCCTGGGCGGCAAGCCGGAAAACCCCCAGGGTCGCGATCGCGCCGGCACAGAAATACGCCGCGAACCAGCGGTCGGTGGCGGCGAGGATCGTCACCAGGATCAGCGCCACCCCGGCCAGCGCGTTCGCCGCCACGATCGCGCGGCTGGGCGTGGCCTGTTCGGGCGAGGCCGCGTCGCGGAAAAGGCGCGCCCCGGGGATTCGGGCGGCACGCCCCAACGGCCACAGCGAGAAACACAGCGCGGTCAGCAGGCCAAAGCAAAAAGCGAGAAACAGCGGTTTGGGGTAAAGCGCCACGACCGGCGGGACCGGCAGCAGATCCTCCGGCAGCCAGGCGGCGGCCAAGGGAACGGCGGCCCCGCAGGCCAGACCGAGCCCGACCCCGAGGGCGGCGAGGGTCATCACCTGGATCAGGCAGATGCTCAGGACCAGGCCCGAGGAGGCGCCCAGACAGCGCAGGGTCGCGATGGTGCGCGCCCGCGCGTCCAGCCAGACGCCGACGCCATTGGCGACCCCGATGCCGCCGACAAGCAGCGAGGTCAGGCCGACCAGGGTGAGAAACAGGCTGGTCTGGTCGAGGAACCGGGTGACGGAAGGCGCCGCCTCTTTCGGGTCGCGAATACGCCAGCCGTTATTGGGGAATTTTTCGCGCAGCAGCGCCGGGATGACGGCGGCGGCGAGCGGGGAGGCGGTCGCGCGCAACGCGTGGCGGGCCAGCGTGCCCGGCGCCACGAGCCCGGTCTCGGCGAGCGCGGCGGCCGAAATCAGCACGCGCGGGCCGAACATGGAAGGGGTGGCGACCCGGTCGGGCTCGGCGGTCAGCGCCCCGGACACCCGGAACGTCGCGGTGCCAATGCGGGCGAGATCGCCCGGTTTCAGGTTCAGGCGTTCGAGGATCAGGGGATCGGCGAGCAGGCCGTGGTGGCCGTCCGTCAGGGCCAGCGCATCCGGCAAGGCGCGCGGCGGGGACAGCCGAGGCAGGCCCACCAGCGGCCAGGCGGGGTCGGCGGCTTTCAACTCGATCAGGGTGCGCTCGCCGGAGGGGGCGACCAGGAGGGAGCGCATCGTGACGATGTCCGAGGTCGTGGCGCCCTGTTCGCGCAGCCAGGTTCGCAGCTCGGCGGGCAGCTTGGTGTTGCCGCCATCGACCTCCAGGTCGCCGCCCAGCAGGCGCCGTCCATCGGCGGCGAGCCCCGCGTCGACGGCCGCGCGCAGGCTGCCCACGGCGGCGACGATCCCCGCGCCAAGGGCCAGGCACAGCAGGACGGTCTTCAGGCCGCGGATGCCGCCCCGCAATTCCCGGCGGGCGAGGCGGACGGCAAGCCTGAGGGTCACCCAGGCGGACATCGCGGGCGCGGCGTCCGCGCGGGCCGGTGCCGCCACGATGCCCGTCACGCGATTTTCCCGTCGGCCATGCGGATCCGCCGGTCGCAGCGCGCGGCCAGCGCGGGGTCGTGGGTGATCAGCAACAGGGTTGTTCCCAGGCGGGCGCGCAGAGAGAACAGGAGTTCGATGACGCTCTCCCCGGTGGCCTGGTCGAGGTTCCCCGTCGGTTCGTCCGCCAGCAGCAAACGCGGACCGGGGGCGAAGGCGCGGGCGATGGCGACGCGCTGCTGCTCGCCGCCGGACATGCGGGAGGGGAGGTGGGTCAGGCGGTGGCTCAGCCCCACGGCCTCCAGCGCGGCGGCGGCGCGGGCGCTGGCGTCGCGGACCCCGGCGAGTTCCAGCGGGACGGCGACGTTCTCCAGCGCGGTCATGGTGGGAATGAGGTAGAATGCCTGGAAGACGATGCCGATTTGGGTGCGGCGCATCCGGGCCAAGGCGTCCTCGTCCATCGCCGTGACGGTCTGGCCGTCGAGCACGATCGTCCCGCCGGTGGCGCGTTCCAACCCGGCGAGGAGCATCAGCAAACTCGTCTTCCCCGACCCCGACGGCCCCAACAATCCCACCGTCTCCCCTTGGGCGATCGTCAGATCCAGCCCGCGAAGAATGTTGACGGGCCCCGGCGCGGACGGCAGGGTCAGCGTCAGGTTCTCCACGCGCACGAGTGGCGCGGCGGCGGGCGCGTGTTCAGGCGGGATGGCATCCATGGGGCCAGCATATGGCGAGCACCGGGCGTTCCGACAGGGGCGCCGCCGGTTTATTGTGTCCTCTTACCTGGTTGTAACGGGTGCGATGGGAGCGGGCCCAATGGGAATGGTCGCGAGTCCGGCCAATGCGGCGGCCAGACGGCTTCTGGTACTGGGCGATTCGCTGACGGCGGGGTACGGCCTGCCGCGGGCCGACGGGTTTCAGCCGCGGCTGATCGAGGCTTTGCGGTCGAAAGGCATCGAAATCGCGATCGCCGATGGGTCGGTGTCCGGCGATACCTCGGCGGGCGGTCTGGCGCGCCTCGATTGGGTGCTGGCGGGCGGGGCGGACGCCGCGATCGTCGAACTGGGCGCCAATGACGGGCTGCGCGGGCTCGATCCGGGGGAGATGGAGCGGAACCTGACCGCGATCCTGGACCGCCTGGCCGCGAAGCGTGTGAAGGTTTTGTTGAGCGGGATGTATCCGCCGTCGAATTTCGGGCCGGATTACCGCCGCGATTTCCGGGCGGTGTTCGACCGGTTGAGCCAAAGGCCTGGGATTCTCTACGATCCGTTCTTTCTGGAGGGGGTCGCGGGTGCCGCCGCGTTGAACCAGGCGGACGGGATTCATCCGAACGCGGATGGGGTCGCGCGAATCGTGGCGCGCCTGTTACCCCTCGTGGAAAGGCTGCTGTCGGAGGTCTGACCGTCATGAGACTGTTTGTCGCCCTCGATCTTCCCTGGTCTTGCCGCGAGCAACTCGCCGCGTTGTCCGGGTCCGGCATTCCCGGCGCGCGCTGGGTGCCGCCGGAGAATTTTCATTTAACCCTGCGTTTCATCGGGGACATTCCCTCGCATGTGGCTCAGGACGTCGACGACGCGCTGATGGGGCTGCGCGCGAAGGGGTTCGATCTGACGCTGACGGGGATGGGGACGTTTTCCAAGGGCGGGATCAGTTCCGCGCTGTGGGTGGGCGTGGAGCGGTCGGCGGCGCTGGACCATTTGCGGACCAAGGTCGAGACGGCGTTGCGGCGCTGCGGGCTGGACGCGGAGCGGCGCAAATTTCAGCCGCATGTGACTCTGGCGCGGCTGGACAATCCGGTGGAGAGCAAGGTCGCGGCCTTCGTGCAGGCGCATAATCTGTTCCGGACGGAGCCGTTGCCGGTGGAACATTTCACTCTGTTTTCGTCGATCCTTTGCAAGGACCACGCGGTGTACACGCCGGAGGCGGAATACGAGCTGGCCTGAGCGTGTTGCCCAGATGGGGCCGCCCGTTTGGGGCCGCCCGTTTGGGGCGGCCCGCTCCGGCGATGTGTCAGTGTTGCACGGCGACAGTGCGCGGCTGGTTGCGTCCGACGACCAGGATGGAGATGCATCCCAGTGTCGCGACCGCCACGATCGGCAGCAGCGCCATCGGGAAGCTGCCGGTTTCGTCTTTGATGTAACCGATCAGATAATTGAAGAAGAAGCTCGACAAATTGCCCAGCGCGTTGATCTGGGCCAGGCCGGCGGCGGCGGCGGCTGGGCCGAGCCACTCCGACGCCAAAGCCCAGAACGGGCCTTTGCTGGCATATGTGCCGGCGGCGATCAGGGTCAGCAGCGGGATAATCATCCAGAGGTTGGTGGCCCAAAAGGTGGCCAGCAGCGCGGCGACCATCCATGCCAAAGGGAGGGCGTTGTGCCACACACGCTCGCCCGTGCGGTCGGAGCTGTGCCCCCAGGCGACCATCCAGACGGCGGCGATGGCGAAGGGGATGGCATTGACGAGGCCGGTGTTGAAGTTGGTCAGGCCATAGGATTTCACCAGGGTCGGCATCCACAGCGCCAGGGAGGTCGAGGCGCCGGAAGCGCCGGCATAGACCAGGGCCATGATCAGCACATATTTGTTGGACATCACCTGCCAGATCGACTGGTGCTGGATTTTCGGCGCGCGGGCGCGTTCCGTTTCCAGGGTGCGGAGCAGCCAGGCCTGTTGTTCCGGGCGGAGCCAAATGGCGTTGGTGGGTTTATCGGTCAGCCAGACGAAGGCGTAGAACCCGAGGATAATGGCGGGCAGGGCTTCGAGGATGAAGATCCATTGCCAGCCGCCAAGGCCGAGCACGCCGTCCATGCCCAGGATCGCGCCGGAGATCGGGGAGCCGATCATGCCGGCGACGGGGATGCCGACCATGAATATGCCGACGATTTTGGCGCGGTAAACGGCCGGGAACCAATAGGTCAGATAAAGGATCACGCCGGGGAAAAACCCGGCCTCGGCCGCGCCAAGCAGGAAGCGCAGCACAAGGAACGAGATGGGACCGCCGATCAGGGCGAAGGCCATGGAGACCATACCCCAGGTGATCATGATGCGCGCGATCCATTTGCGCGCGCCGAAGCGTTCCAGGGCCAGGTTGCTTGGGACTTCCAGAATGAAATAGCCGACGAAGAAAATGCCGGCGCCAAGACCGTAGGTTTTCGGATCGATGCCAACGGCTTTGTTCATTTGCAGCGCGGCGAACCCGACATTCACGCGGTCGATGTAACAGATAATATAAGCGGCGATCAGAAAGGGCATCAGGCGCCAGGAAACCGCGCGCATCGTAGCGGTTTCGAGCGCCTTATCGGCGGTCGTGGAGGCGGACATTGTTTTGCTCCCTCGTACTTATTAACGAAGACCTTGGGCGGGGCCGTTCGCCTCGTCAATCCTTGGGCCCGTGCCGTGCCGGGCCATTGGAGGTGGGACAGAAGGCCTTGGGGAAGCGCCCCGCATGGGCGCGATCCGCTTCGCGGCGCCCGGGGACGTTCTTCCCGCGCCCAATGGCCCGCCAAACCGGCTATTGAGCCCACCGCCCCAACCCTATAAGCACCGCCGCGACACGCGACCCCCAAGGGAGGCATACGGAAACACGTGGACATCGAGGTCCTGATCGAGAACGTGCTGAACGCGCTGACCGCGGGCATCACGATAGGCTGCATCTACGGCCTGATGTGCATCGGGCTCGGCCTGATCTTCGGCATCATGAAAGTCGTCAACTTCGCACAGGGCGAGCTTCTCATGCTGGGCATGTTCGCGAGCCTGTATTTGGTGACCGGCGGCGGAGTCCTCGCCTTCCTTGGCCCGTATATCGGGCCCTTCGTCGGCGCGATGCTGGCCGGACCCATCATCTTCATCGTCGGGGCCTTCCTGCACAAATTCCTGATCGGCCGCGTCTCCGGACTGCGCACGGCCGGCTCCATCGACGACGGGCATTTCGGGCAGTTGATCGTGACCCTCGGCATTTCGCTGATCCTGCAAAATGGCGGCATGATCGTCTTCGGCTCGACGCCGGTGACGGTACGGACACCGCTGTCGTCCAGCGCCTTCCAGGTCGGCCCGATCTTCGGCGACGCCACGATCTTCCTCAACAAAGCCAAGCTGATCGCCTGCGCCGTGGCGATCGTGACGGCCATCGCGCTCTATTTCCTGCTGGAATTCACCCGTATCGGCAAAGCCCTCCGCGCCGCGGCCGATAACCCCACCGCCGCGACCTACATGGGTATCGATGTCGACAAGTACTACCGTATGGCCTTCGGGCTCGGCTCCGGCATCACCGCGATCGCCGGCGGGCTGATGGCGACATACCTGTCCTTCGGCTCCTTCATCGGCTTCGACTACGTCATCATCATGTATTCGGGCGTCGTGCTCGGCGGCATCGGCTCCATCATGGGCGCCTTCTGGGGCGGGCTGACGGTCGGCTTCGTGCAGCAGTTCTCGGCGTTGATCCTGCCGCCGCAGTTGCAAAACGCCGCCATCTTCATCGTCTTCCTGGCGATCGTGATGCTGCGGCCCCAGGGCCTGTTCGGCCGCTCGGCGGAGCGCGCGTGACATGAGAAAAGGCACCGCCGAAAAATTCCGCCGCGATCTGACGATCCTGCTCGGATTGTCGATCGTCTACCTGGGTTTCGCCTGGTTCGTCACCAACAGCTACTACCAGCTAATTTTGACTCTCGTCCCGATCTGGGCCGCGTTCAGCGTGTCCTGGAACATCCTCTCGGGCTACGCGGGCCAGTTGTCCTTCGGCCATGCCAGTTTCTTCGGCATTGGCGGCTATACGATGACTTTGGCGCTGGTCTGGTGGGACATCACGCCCTGGTTGGGAATCCCGTTGGGCATGATCGTCGCGGGCGCCGCCGCCGTGGTCATCGGCGTCCCGACCTTCCGCCTCCGAGGCCATTACTTCGCGCTGTCGATGCTCGCCTATCCGCTGGCGATTCTCTATTTTCTTCAGTATTTCGGCCTCGCCGAGGTCACGCTGCCCATGCACCGGGAAAACCCGGCGGCCTACCTGGAATTCACCGATCCCCGTTACAACACTTTGGTCGCGGTCGGCTTGCTCGCGATCGCGGTGTTCGTGTGCATCCTGATTGAGAATTCGCGCTTCGGCCTGGCGCTGCTGGCGATCCGGCAGAACGAACTGGCGGCGGAGGCGGCGGGCATCGACTCCAAGACCTGGAAAATGCGAGCCCTGGTCGTCTCCGGCATGATCGCGGCGGCCGCCGGCGGGTTCTATGCCTGCGTGCAGTTGGTGGTCACACCGGACTCCACCTTCGGCATGCTCGTGTCCGCCCAACCCGTCGTCATGACGCTGTTCGGCGGCGTCGCCTCCCTGTGGGGCCCGGTCATCGGCGCCGCCTTCCTGGTGCCACTCTCGAAATTCCTGGATGCGTTCGCCAGCGACATCACCCTCTGGGGCATGCAGTTCCACGGCATCCAGGGCGTGGTCTACGGAGGCGTGGTCATCGCGATCATCCTGTCCGCCCCGGACGGCGTGTTCTGGACCGTGCGAGACCGGTTCTTCAAACCCAAAGCCGCCGCGCCGCTGCCGCCGATGAAGCCCGCCCCGATCGTGGCCGCCTCGGACGTGGCACCGGGCGCGCCGCTGATGGTGGTGGACGGACTCTCGAAATCCTTCGGCGGCCTGCGCGCCGTCAACAATGTCGGCTTCACCATCGCCAAGGGCGAGATTTTGGGGATTATCGGCCCAAACGGCGCCGGCAAAACCACCCTCTTCAACCTCCTCAACGGCGTCCTTCCGGCGGACGAGGGCACCGCGACCCTCGCCGGCCAGACCATGCTCGGCAAGAAAGTCCATGAAGTCTGCCGGATGGGCGTCGGCCGCACCTTCCAGGTTGTCCGGAGCTTCCCGCGCCTCCCCTTGATCGACAACGTCATCGTCGGCGCTTACGGCGCCGGTCTGACCGACCAGGAGGCCGAAGACGAGGCGGTTCGCGCCCTGCACCGCGTCGGCCTCGCGGACCAGGCGAGCCTGGCGGCGGGCCAATTGACCAACAAACAACTGCGGCTGATGGAACTGGCGCGGGCGCTGGCGGGCCGTCCCCGCGTGCTGCTGCTGGACGAGACACTGGCGGGCTTGGGCCGCGAGGAATGCGACGACGTCCTCGACGTGCTGAACCGGCTCCGCGACGAGGGCATGACCATCGGCATCATCGAACACACGATGCACGCCATGCTCCGCATCGCCGACCGGTTCGTGGTGCTGAACTACGGCGCCGTGCTGGCGGAAGGCCCGCCGCGCGAGGTCGTCGAGAACCGCACCGTGATCGAAGCATACCTCGGCAAGAAATGGCTGGCCAAACATGCTTGAAATCAAGAACCTGTCGGTCTCGTACGGCGGTCTCCGAGCCCTGACCGATGTGTCGCTGACCGTGGGCGAGAAGCAGTTCGTCACCGTCGTCGGCCCCAACGGCGCGGGCAAGACCACCTTGTTCAAAACCATTTCCGGGGTGGTGAAACCGGTGTCCGGCACCATCTCCTTCATGGGCCGGGACCTGCTGGCCATGTCGGCCTCGGATCGCGCCCATCTGGGCATCGCCCATGTCCCGGAGGGGCGTCAGGTCTTCAAAACCCTCACCGTCCGCGAAAACCTGGAAATGGGCGCCTATCCCAAATCCGGCCGCGAGAACTGGACCCGCACCCTCGATCGCATCCACACGCTGTTCCCCATCCTCGCCGAACGCGCCCAACAAATGGCGGGCACGCTCTCCGGCGGCGAGCAACAGATGGTCGCCATCGGCCGCGGCCTCGCTTGCGCGCCCAAACTTCTCATGCTGGACGAACCCTCCATGGGCCTCGCGCCCGCCGTCACCGACACGATCTTCGAGCGTGTGTCGCAGATCCACAAAGACGGGGTGACGGTGCTGCTGGTCGAACAACGCGTGGCGGAGGCGCTGGAACTCTCCGACAACGGCTATGTGCTTGAAACCGGCCATATGGTGCTGGAAGGTCCGTACCAGACCTTGCTGGCCGACGACCGGGTCCGCAAATCCTACCTCGGCCTGACCGAATAATCCTCTTCTGGGAGAACGAAACGATGTCGCGAATTGGACGCAGAAGCGCGCTTGGCATGGCCGGCGCGGCGGCCCTGGCCGGTAAAACGGGCGCGCAAGGCGCTGAAGTCAAAATCGCCATGCTGGTCCCGTTGTCCGGCGTCAACGCCCGCAACGGCCAACTGGAACAAATGGCCGCCCGCATGGCCGTCGAGGAAGTGAACGCCGCCGGCGGCATCAAATCCATGGGCGGCGCCAAACTGAAGCTGCTGGAATTCGACGCCGGCGACTCGCCCGAAAAGGCCAAGGACGCCGCGCAGCGCATGATCGCCAGCGAACCCGACCTCGCCGGCGGCTTCGGCTGCTGGCACTCGGGTCTTACACTGGCCGCCACCGAGGTCACCGAACGCGCCGAACTGCCCTGGCTGACGCTGTCCTACTCCGACCTCATCACCAATCGCGGTTTTAAAAACGTCTTCCAGTCCTCGCCGCCCGCCGACCAGCAGGCGAAAGAGGTGCTGCCGATCATCATGGAACTCGCGACCAAGGCGACCGGCAAGAAGCCGGCGAAGGCCGCGATCGTCGGGGACAACAACCCCGCCGTCGCCAGCTTCCTGAAACCGATGCGCGATTATGGGTTCAAAGACGCCGGCCTGACGCTGGTCGCGGACGAAATCTTCACCGCGCCCTTGGCCGACGCCACGACGATCGTGCAAAAACTGCGCTCGGCGAAACCGGATTTCCTGCTGGCGCTGTCGACCAATGTCGGCGACGACAAGCTGCTGGTGGAAAAACTGGCCGAATTCGGCCTGTCCGGCAAAAAACTGCCTGTTATCGGCAATGGCGGGCACTGGCTGGTGCCGGAAATCGTCAAGCTGACGGCACCGGAAAACCTGGAGGGACTGCTGATCTCGCTCGCCAACTGGCCAGGCAAAGCCCATGCGGCACTGGAAAAACGTTTCACCGATCGCACGAAGGAACCCTGGTTCGGCCACGACTCGATCTTCGCCTATGCGCACGTGATGATCCTGAAAGAGGCCATCGAGCGCGGCGCCTCCGCCGACCGGCGTAAGGTCGCCGCGACCCTGCGGTCCATCGATATTACCGACGGGCCCGCGCTGTTGTTCCCCGACGGCCGCCTCGCCTACGACGAGAAAGGCCGCCGCAAGGGCGCGAAAATCTCGATCGTGCAATATCAAAACGGTAAACCCGTGCTGGTCTATCCCGAGGCGGCGGCGTCGGCGAAACCCGTCTGGCCGAAAACCGCTTGATCCTGGGCGGGACACCCCGCCCGCCCGCCCCCGCGTCATGGCCCGGCCAGTCCGGGCCACCGGGCGCGGCACGGCACCGCGGCAACGGGCCGTCACCTCCCTCCCGTCATGGCCCGGCTCGACCGGGCCAGCGGGCGCGGCGCGGCAATTCGGCATACGGCCGTCCCCTCCCTCCCGTCATGGCCCGGCTCGACCGGGCCACCGGGCGCGGCACGGCACCACCGCATAAGGCACACCCGAACGCCCCGCGCCCATGCGAAACCAAGGACAACAGCACATGACCCCCTGGGAAGTCTACGCCATCCGTTACGCCCGTAACGACAACGCCAAACGCTCCACCAACTTCATCGGCGGCGACGCCCATGACGCCCCCATGCCGCTCGATTATTTCGTCTGGGCCATCAAACAAGGCTCGAGAACCATCATCCTCGACACCGGCTTCGACGAGCCCATGGGCAAGAAACGCAACCGCCAGTTCCTGCGCTCGCCCGCCGTGGGGCTGAAAGCCATCGGGGTCGAGCCGGACCAGGTCGACGACGTCATCCTGTCGCATCTGCACTACGACCACTGCGGCAATTACGACATGTTCCCGCGCGCCAAATACCACGTGCAGGAAATCGAAATGGCCTATTGCACGGGCAAGTGCATGTGCCACGACGGTCTGCGCGGGCCGTTCGAGGAAGAAGACGTCGTCGCGATGGTCCGCAAAGTCTTCGCCCGCCGCGTCGTCTTCCACGATGGCGAGGGCCAGGTCGCCGATGGCGTCACCGTCCACCATGTCGGCGGCCACTCGAAAGGCCTGCAATTCGCGCGCGTCTTCACCCAGCGGGGCTGGATGGTGCTGGCCTCCGACGCCAGCCATTTCTACGCCAATTTCGAAACGGGACGCGCCTACCCGACGCTGCACAGCCACGAAGACACGCTATGGGGCTACGAGAAGATGAAACGTCTGGCCAGCGCGCCGAACGCGATCATTCCGGGCCACGATCCGCTGGTCACCGAACGCTACCCCGCCGCCGGTCCGGGCCTGGAAGGCATCGCGCTGCGCCTGGATGTGGAACCCAGGGCATGACGGAAGAAGCCGCCGCGTTCCTGCGGATGCGGCGGCATCCGTTGCGCATGGCGATCTTCGATTGCGACGGTGTTCTGATTGACAGCGAAACGCTCAGCAACCGGGTCGCCGCGGGCATGTTGTCCGAAGCCGGCTGGGCCATGACCGAGGCCGAATGCGAACAGCGTTTCATTGGCCTGACCTTCAGCACGATGCAACGCGCCGCCGAGGCCCATCTCGGCCGCGCGCTTGGCACGGACTGGGTATCCCGCCTGGTCGCCCGCACCGTGGACACCATGGCCCGCGAAGTCGAACCCATGCCCGGCGCCCGCGAGGCCCTGGACGCCGTGTCCCGCCACGGCCTGGCCTGGCGGATCGCGTCGAACTCTTCCCATTTGGAAATGAACGCGAAATTCGGCCGCGCCGGCTGGCTGGACCTGGTCGCCGGGCGCGTCCATTCCGCCGCCGAGATCGTCGCCCGCGGCGGTGCCGCGAAACCCGCCCCGGATGTGTATCTCGCCGCCGCCGAAGCCGAAGGCATCCCCCCCGCCCACTGCCTGGTGGTGGAAGACAGCGCCGCCGGCGCCACCGCCGCCCGCGCCGCCGGCATGGATTGTCTGGGCTTTTCCCGCCACGGCGACAACCCTCGCTTGCGCGAGGCCGGCGCGGTGTTGTTTCATTCCATGCACGATTTTCCGGTGTTGCTGCGGAAGGCGCTGATATGAGCCGAACCTCTTCCCCTCATCGCGACCCGCCCCCATGCTGACCGCGCTCTACCCCTGGATCAAATCGCTCCACATTATATCCATGGTCGCCTGGATGGCCGGCATGTTCTATCTGCCGCGCCTCTACGTCTATCATTGCGGCACCAAACCCGGCTCGACGGACAGCGAGCGTTTCAAAACCATGGAATACCGGTTGTTGCGGCAAATTATCAATCCCGCGATGATCGCGACCTTCGTGTTCGGGATTTTGCTGGTGCTGACGCCGGGGGTCATCGACTGGTCGGCGGGCTGGTGGTGGGCGAAGCTGGCCTGCCTGTTCCTGATGACCGGCTTCCACGGCGCCATGTCGAAATGGCGCCGTGAATTCATGGAAGACCGCAACACCAAATCCGAGCGGTTCTACCGGATCGCCAACGAAGTCCCGACGATCCTGCTCATGGTTATCGTTGTCATGGTGATCGCGCGCCCCTTCTGACTCGCGCCCCTTCTGACTCGCGCCCCTTCTGGCGCGCGAGCCTCTCTCCAGGCCTCACGTCATATACGCCCCGCCATTCACATGAATCGACTGCCCCGTCACATACCGCGCCAGGCCGGAGCACAAATACGCCACCATCCCAGCGATTTCCTCCGGCCGCCCACGCCGCCCCAACGGCGAATCCGGCAGTACGGAGCGGCTGCGGTTGCCGCCCGCCGCGAACCCCCGCACCGTCTCAATCGAACCCGGCACAACCGTGTTCACGGTGATGTTATACTGCGCCAGTTCTTTCGCGAGGCCCCGCGTCAGGCCCGTCATCCCCGCCTTCGCGGCGATCGCGTGCACCCGCCCCATCGACCCCACAAAGGAAGAAATCCCGCCGAGATTGACGATCGTGCCTCCCCCCGCGGCGATGATATGCGGCGCGGCGGCGTGCGCGCAGTAAAACGCCCCGTCGATCGTCGTCCCCATGATCTCCCGCCATTCCGCCGGCGTCATGTCCAGGAATTTGGTCTGGCGCCGCACCGAGGCATTATTGACCAGCACATCCAGCCGTCCGAATCGTTTCACCGTCGCCTCGACCAGGCCCGAAGCCGCCGCGTCGTCCGAAATATCCGCCATATGCGTGTCCGCGTCGGACCCGGCCTCGCGTACCAGCCGAGCCGTTTCCTTCGCGTCATGCTCCGACTGCCGCGCCGTCGTCATGATCCGGTATCCATCGGCCGCCAGAGCCAGGCAAATCGCCCGCCCAATATTCAACGCGCTGCCCGTCACCAGCGCCACTTTCGCTTCGTCCGCCACCGTCCCAACTCCTTATCCGAAGCCCCCATTGGACAGCGAAAGCCGGTTGGTGTGCAATGGCGCCTCAACCGGCCCCAACAGGAGGAATCCCATGGCTACCCCACCGTCCGCGTCCCGCGACGCCGTCCGCGCCGTCGTCCCCAAAATGATCGACCTGACCGAGAAAGTTCTGTTCGGCGACGTCTGGGAACGCCCCAACCTCTCCAAGCGCGACCGCAGCCTGATCGTCTGCGCGACCCTGATCGCCACCTACCGCCCCGAGCAACTGAAGGGCCATCTGCAACGCGCCCTGGATAACGGCGTCACCAAGGACGAGATTTCCGAGATGATCACCCATCTCGCCTTCTATTCCGGCTGGCCCGCGTCGATGACCGCCGCCAACATCGCCAAAGATATTTTCGCCGCCAACCCCTGATCCGAACGCCCGGCGCGGCACGCCGCGCCGGGTCATTCCCCCATAAATGGAGACCATCGAAAAATGAAGGCGGGTTTCATCGGCCTCGGCACCATGGGCGCCAACATGGCGGCCAATCTGCAAAAGGGCATCCAGAAAGACGGACATACCGTCCACGTGTTCGACGTCCGCAAGGAAGCCGCGGCGCCGCACATCAAAAACGGCGCCATCTGGGCCGACTCGCCCGCCGCCATCGGCGCGGAATGCGACGTGGTGTTCTCCTCGCTGCCCGGTCCCGTCGAGTTCGACGCGGTGTCCTTCGGCCCCAACGGTCTGCTCTCCACCATCCGCAAGGACGCGGCCTATTTCGATCTGACCACGAACTCGCCCACGACTGTTCGTAAGGCGCACGAGGAATACGCCAAAAAGGGTGCCTTCCTGTTCGACGCCCCCGTCAGCGGCGGCCCGCGCGGCGCCAATACCGGTAAGCTCGCGATTTGGTGCGGCGGCGACGAGGACGTGTTCGAGAAATGGTACCCGACCCTCTCCGCCATCGGCGATCAGGCCCGCTATATCGGTCCGATCGGTGCCGGCTCCGTCGCGAAACTCGTGCATAACTGCTACGGCTACATCGCCACCGCCGCCGCCGCCGAAGTCTTCTCCATGGGCGTCAAAGCCGGCATCGAACCCCTCGCGATCTGGGAAGCCGTCCGCCAGGGCGCCATCGGCCGCCGCGGCGCCTTCGACTCGATGACCGACCAGTTCCTGCCCAACAAATACGAACCGCCAGCCTTCGCGCTCCGCCTCGCGCACAAAGACGTCTCCCTGGCCACCGCCCTGGGCCGCGAACTGAACGTCCCCATGCGCCTCGCGAACCTGGCATTGGCCGACCTCTCCGAAGGCCTGAACCGTGGCTGGGGCAACCGAGACTCCCGCTCCATCATGGTCCTCCAAACCGAACGCGCCGGCGTCAAAGTCGAAGTCGACCCGCAACGCCTGACCGAGGCGCTGGAAAACAAGGCCAAGAACGGGTGAACCCGGCGAGGGGCCGGAGCCCCGGGGAGACCCCGGGGCTTTGCCCCGGACCCCACGGGGGCGCTGCCCCTCGACCCCGCCAAGGCAGGGCCTTGGATGCCATCTTTTGGCTGAGATGAAGAAGGGGGCCTACCGAGGCGGTTCAACCGCCACCGTAGGCCCCCTTCTTCATCTCAGCCATTAAACGGGTCCAGGGCCCCCGCCCTGGTGGGGTCGAGGGGCAAAGCCCTCGCGGGGTCTGGGGCAGCGCCCCAGCGTCTCCCCAAGGCACCGGACCCTTGCCAGGTTCCCCCGATCTGGCCTAGCTCCCGCGCCGCGGTCTGGGGTTTGGGGATGAAGGTCGGCCTGTATTTGGGGACGTTGTTCGGGATTGTGTTGGCCATCGCGTTGATCGCGATGAACGATGCCGAGGCGGTGTTTGGGTTGTTCGCCCGCGTTGGGTTGGGTTTGGTGCCCATCTGCGCCGTCCGTGCCGCCATCATTCTCCTTTGTTCCGGCGCCTGGGCCATGTTGCACACCGATCTCCGGGGCATCGCCTGGGCCGTTTGGCCACTGATTCGCTCGATCCGCGAGGGCATCAATGTCTTGTTGCCGGTGGCGACGATCGGCGGCGAGATCGCGGGCGCCCGGCTTCTTACCTTCTGGGGCGTGCCGGCGAGCGTGTCCGGCGCGGGAATTCTGGTCGATTTGCTGTTGCAGGCGGTGGGGCAGGCGATATTTGCCTTGGCCGGCGTTTTATTGCTGACGCGGGTCGCGGGCACGGAAACTCTGACCCGCTGGGTTTTGCTGGGCATCGGCGTCGGATTTCTGGCGCTGGTGGGATTTTTCGTGGCGCTCCGCTTCGACGGGATCGGTCGCATCGGCCGGTTTGTCGCGGCGCGTGTCGCGGCCTGGTCGCGAGAGGGCTCCGAACGCTTCCTGGTCAATCCGGCCCGGCTGGCGGAGGCCTTGGCGGCGATCTGGCGGCGGCCCAGAGATGTCTGGGCCTCGGCCGGCTTGCATGTGGCGGCGTGGCTTTTGGGGACGTTGGAGATCTGGATCGCACTGCGCTGGATGGGCCACGACGTGTCGCTGGCCGACGCGATGATCCTGGAGAGTCTGGGCCAGGCCGTCCGAGGCGCCGCGTTTCCGGTCCCCGGCGGGATCGGGGTGCAGGAAGGCGGGTTCGTGCTGCTGGGCCAATTGATGGGAATCGACGCGCAGACCGCGATTGCCTTGTCGCTGGTGAAGCGCGTGCCGGACATTGTTTTGGGCCTGCCGGCGCTGTTCGCGTGGCACTGGCTTGAAGGGCGGCGGAAGAATGCCCTACCACCTCCTTTCCCCGGCCTCGCGCCGTTGAACGACACACACTGACGGCCTGCCGGGCCGAAGGATATCGAGCATATGGACGCGACCGAGCAGACCGCCGCCCCCATGGGAGTCGTGAACTCCTGGAACGAATGGGACCCGCTGGAGGAGATCATCGTCGGCCGGCTGGAAGGCGCGGCGATCCCACCTTACCACGTCACCGTGACCTTCAACGTGCCGACCTTCACCGCGAAGCTGCACCGCCTCGTCGCGGGCTTCAAATACCCGAAATGGATGGTGAAGCGGGCACAGACGGAACTGGACGGGTTCATCCATATTCTGGAAGCCGAGGGCATCAAGGTTCGCCGCCCCGACATCATTCCCCACACCAAACGCTTCCGCACACCCGCCTGGTCGTCCACCGGGTTCTGCATTTCCTGCCCGCGCGACCTGTTCCTGGTGATTGGCGACGAGATCATCGAGACCCCGAGTTGCTGGCAGTCGCGGTATTTCGAGGGCGATGCCTACCGGACCCTGTTCAAGGAGTATTTTCGCCAGGGCGCGCGCTGGTCGGCGGCGCCGCGGCCGCAATTGTTGGACGATTTGTACAATCTGGATTATTCGATTCCGGCCAAGGGCGAACCGTTACGTTACACGATCACGGAATGGGAACCGGTCTTCGACGCCGCCGATTTCGTGCGGTGCGGCCGGGATTTGTTCGTGACGCAGAGCAACGTGACCAACCTCGCGGGGATCGAGTGGTTGCGGCGGCATCTGGGCGACAAATTCCGGGTGCATGAGATCGTTTCGACCTGTCAGCAGCCCATGCACATCGACAGTTCGTTCATTCCTCTGTGTCCCGGCAAGGTGCTGGTCAATCCGGATTATGTCGATATCGCGAAACTTCCGGCGGTTCTGAAGAAATGGGATGTGCTGATCGCGCCGCGTCCCGATCCGGTGGAGGGGATCATGTCGAAAATCTCGATGTGCAGCCCCTGGACCAGCATCAACACGCTGATGCTCGACGAAAAGCGCGTGATCGTCGATAGCTCGCAGCCGACGCTGATCAAGGCGTTCAAGGACTGGGGGTTCGAGCCGATCGCCTGTCCGTTCCTGAGCTATGGGCCGTTCGGCGGGGCGTTCCACTGCGCGACGCTGGACGTGCGCCGGCGCGGGGGTTTGCAGTCGTATTTTTAAGAGCGCTTCGCCGGCGGCGAACGCTGGCCTGACCCTCTGACGGGCGAGATCGACGAAGGCCTTGGTGCTGGCGAACCGGGCCGCCGTGCCGGGCATGAACCGAAGACACGGCCCGCGGCCGTCGCGGCCCGGGAAAAACCCGCCGGGAAAATCGATCCGGGGTTCGCGACATCATGGCGCGTAGCCGAACCGCTCCAGGAACGGTCCGAACACGCGCGCCAGTTCGCCCTGGACCTGACCCGGCAGTTCGAACCATTTGCCTTCCGAGGTGTCCCCGATATGCGGGCCCAGAATTTGGGTAACCCGATCCATGGGGTGCTCGCCGACCATGGTCACGCGCTCCGGCGGCAGGGTGCTCAGGCTCCGCGCGAACGCCCGCACCGCGTCCGTTTCGTACCGGCGGAAAATCCCTTGGGCGGCCTCCGGCGCCACCGCCAGACCCAGCCACGCGGCGACCCGGTCCACCATGGCGGGATCCTCGAAGAACCGGTCCTCGTAGCGCAGCAACGGATACCCCTCCGCCGCCAGCCGCGTCATCCGCGCGCAGTCGTTCAGCAGCCAGGCCACGGTCTGGTTCAAAGGCGCGCGAAAACGTTGCGCCATGGAGATCGCGGCGTCGCGCGGGTCGCGGAGACTGAGGACGATTTTCGCGCCCTCCGCCTTCAGCCAGGCATCCAGCGCCTCGCTCCCATGGTGCGATTTCAGCACCAGCGTCCGTCCGGTCCGCTCCGCCTCGGGCGGCAGTTGCGCGGGTTCGTCGGCGTAACCGGTGACGATCCGGTCCTCGCCCGCCGCGGCGAGAACCAGTTCGCGGGCGACGTTGAACACCCAGGTGGAGGCGCTGCCATGGAGGCCGATCGTCGCGACGGGGGCGGGCCGGGGGAGGGCAGGGGTCTCAACGCGATCTGTCATCGTCGGCCTCTTGGGTGCACTGGCCGGCGCGCATGGCGGTCCGAGAACCGGCGCGGGACGTGGTCTCCACGCCAAAATACGCCACATCCCTTGCCAAAGATACGCCTGGGCGTTGCCTGCCCCAAAATCGGCGCGCCGTTTCAATCTTGACGCAAAGTGGCCGACAGTGTAAATTTTCGTCACCAGATGCGACGTAGCCGCATTATTAAAATGCATCCAGCTTCGCGATTCAGCGCGCGACCGGATTTGAATTGAGGTTTTCCCATGCGTCAGCCCCTCCTGCCTGTCCTCGCGGCCACGATTGGCCTGATCGCCGCGACGGAGGCCCATGCGACGGTAACCTTGACGACGTTCGGCGCGAGTCAGTGGGGGGCGAGCGACGCGACGTTGGGTGTCGCGGGCTACACCATCGAGAATTTCGAGGGCGTGACCCTCGCGGGCGGGTTGCGGGTCGCGCGGTCCGGCGGACTGACGGGGAATTTCGCGGCGACGGGGGTTTTGCCCTCGACGTCGATTTTCGATCCTTCGACCGATCCGGCGCTGGTGTCGGGCCTGCCATTGCGGGCGTTCTCGCGGGGTGTGTGGGATGGGACCCATGTGCTGATCAACCACCCAGGTCCAGGGTTTGTTTCGCCGCAGGACGATTGGTATTCTGACTCGGGGAACTGGAAGAACCTGACCTTCACGCTCCCCGCCGGCGTCACGTCGGTCGGGTTCAGCCTGGAGCAGTTGGACGCGCCCGGCGACACGCTGCTGGTGAACGGGGTGGCGGTCACGACGGATCTGTACAGCCTGTTATTCGCGGCCAGCGACACCGACACACAGTCCGGGATCACATTTTCGTCGCGGAACGGGTATCTGCGGATCGATTCCGACCAGGAAATCCAGACGGTCGCGCTGATTGGCGCCAATGGCGATGGTTACGCGATCGATCACTTCGCCTTCAACGTGCCGGAGCCCGCGAGTGTCGCCGTGCTGGGGATCGCGCTCGCCGGTCTGGCCGGGGCGCGCCGCCGCCTGGGCTGACCGCCCCGTCTACAGCCGCTTCGCGATCCTCGGGTCGAGCATGTCGCGGATGCCATCGCCCAAAATGTTGATGGCCAGCACCATGGTCCCCAGGAACAGGCCGGGGAACAGCACGGCCCAGATGGCGAGCATGATGAAATTCCGGCCCTCGGCGATGATATTGCCCCAGGAGGGGACTTCGGGCGGGGTGCCGACGCCCAGGAAGCCGAGATAGGCCTCGATCAGTACGGCGGAGGCGGCGATGTAGGTGGCCTGGACCACGATCGGCGTCAGGGCATTCGGAAGAATGTGGCGGAACATGATGGCGGGGGCGCGGGTGCCGACGGTGACCGCGCCCTCGACGAAGGTTTGTTCGCGCAGCGACAGGACCACGGCGCGGACCAGGCGGACGACGCGGGGGATTTCCGGGATGGTGATGGCGATGACGACCGTCTGCACCGAGGCTTTCGACAGCGACAGCATCGCCACCGCGAGCAAAATGCCCGGAATGGCCATCAGCCCGTCCATGATCCGCATGACGATCTTGTCCATCAGGCGGAAATATCCGGCGATCAGGCCGGTGAAGGTCCCCAGGATGGTGCTGGCGATCGACACGCAGACCGCGATGGTCAGCGAGATCTGGCCGCCCCACAGCGTCCGGCTGAGTACGTCGCGGCCGTAGGCGTCGGTTCCGAACCAGTGCTCGGCGCTGGGCGGGCGCAACCGGTGCGCCACATTCAGCTTGATCGGGTCGTACGGCGCGATGCAGGGCGCGAACAGCGACAGCAGCACCAGCACCGTCAGCAGGACGCCACCGATGACCACGCGAGGATAGCGGCGAAGAAACGTCGTCAATAGCGTATCCGGGGATCGAGGAAGGCATAGGCTACGTCGATCGCGAGATTGATCAGGACGTAGACCAGCGAGGCAATGAGGATGACGCCCTGGATCACCGGGTAATCGCGCTGAGTCACCGCTTCGATGGTCAGGCGGCCGATGCCGGGGATGGCGAAGACGCTTTCGGTGACGACGACTCCGCCAATCAGAAGCGCGATGCCGAGGCCGATGGTGGTGACGATCGGCACGGCGGCGTTCGACAGCGCGTGGCGGATCAGCACGGCGGGCGGGGCGAGGCCTTTGGCGCGGGCGGTGCGGATGTAATCTTCGTTCAGGACATCGAGCATCGTGCTGCGGGTCATCCGCGCCAGCAAGGCGGCGAAGACGAGACCAAGTGCGATCGCCGGCAGCACGAGGTGGCGCCACCATTCGGAAAAATCTTCGGCGAAGGGGGTGTAGCCCTGGACCGGTAGCATCCGCCAGGTCCGCGCGAACCGGTAGACGAGGCCGTAGCCGATCAGAAACACCGGCGCGGAGAAGGACAGGACCGCGATGCCCATGATCAGGTGATCGATCCAGGTGCCGGCTTTCCAGGCGGCGATGACTCCCAGCGGGATGGCGATCGCGATCGCGAACACCATGGTCACGGCGGCCAGCGACAAGGTCGGCTCCAGGCGTTGGGTGATCAGCTCCCAGACCGGGATTTTGTTGAACACGGAGGCGCCGAGATCGCCGTGCAGCAGCGCGCCCAGCCAGAGGAAGAACTGGGTGAGCAGCGGCTTGTCGAGACCGAGCGTGGCGCGCACGGCCTCGATATCCGCGTCGGTCGCGTTGTCCCCGGCGATGATCGCGGCGGGGTCGCCGGGCGAGAGGTGCAGCAGCAGGAAGACGACGATCGCGACGACCAGCATGACCGGGATCGTCGAGAGCAGGCGCCGCAGGATAAAGCCGGCCATGTGCTATTTCTTATCGATGTTCCAATAAACCGGCATGCCCGCCGCCAGGATACCCGTGACGTTCTTACGGAAGGCGACGGGCTGATAGAACTGGCCCGTCGGCACATAGGGCACGGATTCATAAGCCCGCGTTTGGATCGCCGGGATCATGGCGTGGCGTTTGGCGCGATCGGGCTCGTTGGCCCAGGCGACGGTGAGCCGATGGAGGACGGGGTCGCAGGCCCATCCGGCGTTGGCCTTGTCGCAGTTGGAGTTGAACCAGAAGTTCGACACGGGGGTGGACGCATCGGCGCCGCCATGTCCGGTCACGAACAAATGCCAGCCGCCTTTGTCGATCGGGTCCTTTTTGGCGCGCCGGATGGAGATCGTGCTCCAATCGGCGGCCTGGAGGTCGACTTTCACCCCGATGGCGCGGAGTTTTTCCACCATGACCGTGACCGTCGCGGCGTATTGCGGCCGGTCGGTGGGAAGCAGAACGACGATGCGCTCGCCCTTGTACCCGGCCTCCGCGAGCAGCGCCTTGGCCTTGGCGAGGTCGGGTTTCAGGATCGCGCCCACATTGGTATCGTTGTCCGAGCCGCACATGAAATAGGCGCCGCAGAACTTCATGTGCAAATCGGGGTTGCCCACGACGGCGGCGTTATAATCGTCCTGACTGGCGAGATGCAGCAGCGCCTGCCGCGCCTTGAAGTTGTCGAAGGGCGGGAAGGAGGCGTTGGGGCGGATCAGTTGCTGCACGCCCACGGGGTCCACGACCATCGTCCCGATGTCCGGATTGTCCTTGAACAGCGCGATGAAATCCATCGGCGGGAGTTCGTAGTAATCGACCTCGCCGGTCATCAGCGCGCTCATCGCCGTGTTGGCGTCGGGGATATAATGCCACTCCAGCCGGTCGAGTTTGGGGATTTTGCCGCCGGACATGAAATCCGGGGGCTCGGCGCGCGGCACGTAATCGGGGTTCTTGACGTAAACGACCTTGGAGCCGGGCCGCCACTGGTCGCGCTTCATCATGAACGGGCCGGAGCCGATGGAGGCGACGATCTGCTCGTTGATCGGGCCCGAGGCGATTTTTTCGGGGTAGACGAACGACGGCACGCCCGGACGCCCCAGCGTTTCGAGCATCAGGCCGTAGGGTTCTTTCAGCTTCATCTGAAAGGTCGCGGCATCGACAGCGGTCAGTTCCACGAGTCGGGCCGACAGCAACTGCCCCATGGGGTCGCGCACCATCCAGCGTTTCAGCGACGCGACGCAGTCCGCCGCGGTCACGGGCGCGCCATCGTGGAATTTCAGGCCGCTCCGCAACGTGAACGTCCAGGCGAGCTGGTCCGGGCTGACGGTCCATTTGTCCACCATCTGCGGCTTTGGCTCGAACTTGCTGTTGAAGGCGAACAGCGTGTCGTACACAACGTAGCCATAGCGGTTGGTGATATAGGTCGTGTTCCAGGTCGGATCGAGAATCTTGAGGTCCGCGTGCACCACGGCCTTTAACACTTTTTCCGCCGCCGGCGCCGGCACGGGGGCAAGCATCGCCAGGCCAAGGAACGCGAGAGCCGGACGAACAAGGCGGCGGAACATGGGGGACCTCATGGTCTTGGTGAACTTCCAGAAAACGCCCGACCGTCATCGCGCCTGAACCGCCGCCGGGCAAGAGCGAAACCGCGGCCATCGGCATTTTGGCCACGCGGCGGGTCCGGGGAAGGGCGGTTGGGCTGGGGCGCGATCGGCGCCGGGGCGCTGCCCCGGACCCCGCGAGGGCTTTGCCCTTCGAACCCACCAGGGCGGGGGCCCTGGACCCGTTTAATTGGGGTGTTTGAAGAAGGGGGGCCATGCGAGGCGGTTCGACAGCCACCGTAGGCCCCCCTTCTTCAAACACCCCAACAAGATGGCATCCAAGGCCCTGCCTTGGCGGGGTCCCAAGGGCCCATTGGGGGCAGCGCCCCCGCGGGGTTTGGGGCGGAGCCCCAACGCCGATCGCGTCTCCGCCCGATCGCCGTTTGCCCCCGGCCCCGCCGCCGTGCCACAGTGACGCCGGCCGCCGTGGCGGTTGTTCGCGCAACGGGCGGGGGAGCCGGGGTCATGCCATTCGATTCGCGCCGTATTCACGATGTCCCCGGCGATTTGCTCGCCGCCATCGATTATTGTTACGAGCAGGGTTGGACTGACGGTTTGCCTGTCATTCCGCCGGTGGTTGAGCGGGTCGAGGCGACGTTGATGTATGAGGGTCGGCCGCCGGAAGCGGTGATCGCCACGCATCCGGCCACGGGTTTGCGGTTGACGGTGCACGCGGCGGCGGTGAACGCGGTCATGGCCGGTTGTTTGCCGGAGTATTTCCCGGTCCTGGTCGCGGCGTTCGAGGCGATGGACCAGCCAGAGTTCAACTTCCATGGCTCGACCGCCAGCACGGGCGGATCGGCGCCATTGCTGATTGTCAGCGGCAAATACGCCGAGGATATCGGCATGAACGCGGACGTGAATTTGTTCGGGCCGGGGAACCGGGCGAACGCGACGATCGGGCGCGCCACGCGGTTGATTCTTCGGAACGTGTTTCAGATGATTCCGGGGATTTCGGACAAGTCGACTCAGGGCAATCCAGGAAAATACAGTTTTTGCATCGCGGAACGCGCCCGCGGCAATCCCTGGCCGTTGTTGTGCGAGGCGCAGGGTTATCCGCCTGGCGTGTCCAGCGTCACCGTTTTCGCGGGTGGCGGGTTTTGCAACGTCGAAAATCACGGCGGCAACACGCCGGAGCAGATATTGGGCTCGGTCGCCGACGCGATGGCCAATTATGGCTGCATCACGCTGGGCCAGAGCGTTGTTGTTCTGTCTCCGGAACACATGTGGATCGTCGGCGGCGCCGGATGGAGCCGGGAAGACGCACAGGCGTTTTTGTTCGCGCGCGCGAAACGGTCCGTGGAGGACATGCGCTCCGTCGGCAAATACCGCGACAGCGAATATGGCAAACAGCACGGCGCCTCGGCGCACGCGGCGGTCGAGGAAGGGTTCGTACATCGCGGACTGATGCCGGAGGATATTCTGATCGCCATGGGCGGCGGCGACGCGGGCGGGCATTCTTGTTTCATTCCGTCCTGGAGCCGGGGCCGCGGGTCCATCATGCGGCACAAGCCGATCGGTGTGTGCATCGACTGCGATTGAACAGGGAGAAACTCATGCGATTATACGATCCGACGGCGTCGGGGCCGGAGCGAAGCCTGGCGCGGGCGGCGGTCCTTGCCTCGCTGGAAGGCAAAACCATTGGCATTCTGGAAAACGGCAAGCTGAACGCGATGGAGATGTTGCGGGAAGTGGCGTCGTTGTTCGAGGAACGGCATGGCTGCGTGATCGGCGGTATCTATTCGAAGTCCAATGCCTCCGCCCCGGCGCCCGCCGGCGTGCTGGAAAAGGCCATGGGCGAGGTGGATTTCCTGATCACCGGTCTCGGCGATTGAGGCTCTTGCTCGACGTGCAGTTTGCATGACGGCATCAGTTTCGAACAGCTTGGGAAACGGGCGGTGGTCTTGTGCACGGAACCGTTCGAGGTGACGGCGCGGAACATCGCGCGGATCATGGGGATTCCGGCGTATCCGTTCATGTTGGTTCAGCATCCGATTGGGAGTTGCACGTCCCTGGAGTTGAAGGCGCGGGCGGAGGTGGGGTATCGGCAGGCGTTGGCGATTTTGCTGGAGGGATGATACCGCGCGTCCGTACCATTGATCCTTTCCTTTGCTCGTCGTGGCCCGACTCGATCGGGCCATCGGTCGCGGCAGGTTTTCTTGAGATGGGGCACCGGCAAGCCACGTCACAGTGGTGCGGATAGACTTTGTCTGGCCGTTGTGTCCGCCGGTTGTGGTGCGCCGAGACGTCTTCGCGGCCAGGGCCGAACGCGGCGCCATGCCCGCGCCTGGGGTTGCTGGTGAGGGGGTCGCGCAAGCTTCAATGGCTGCCGCTTGCGACTATCGGGCGGCGCGACTGTTTCTGGCGCAAATTGGAATCGTCGGAGACCTGCATCCTGATCTGAATTCGCCGGTGCGCGCGAAGCTCGAAACCGCAGGGAGCGCGAATCGGATCGTCGAGTGGAAATGCGATTCCGGATCTTCCGGCAGGGACGCACGAAAATCCTGAAAATGTGACCTGCATCACACCCGCTGGCGTCGTTTCGTGCCAAGAGCGGCCATCGCGGCGACCTGGGCTCTTTCAATCTATCCGGGCGATCGTGAAAAGAGCGCCAAAATGGGGAGGAACAACTGTGTCAATTGTCGAAATATTACAAAATTACAAATCGGATGTGCTTCCACTGATATTCTCCCTGGTCGCGGCCTTCCGGTTGGAATCTTGATCACCCGCGACAATGTGAAACGCCGGCGTCAGGGAATTATCGTCGATCTCGAGAAATTTTTCCGCGAGGTCCCTGATAGCAGGTCGCGAGCCGACGCGAACTCAGAAGCCGGAGGGGGAGGCGCGCCGCTCGCGTCCGGTCGGACTCCGGCACGGGATCAGAGATCTTCGATCATACCATCTTTCGAATTCGTGAAATCGAAATATTATGTGAAAACGGACGACGAAAACACCGGTGGCGAGATACCGCTTAAATGGTACTCCATCCCGGTCATCGTCTTTGTTTTGCTCACCGCGATGTACCTGTTTGTCGGAACGATGCTGACAATATCGAAAAGCAGCCAGTGCGACGCCGCGACGGCTATTATGTTGATATGTTGGCTCCCGCGATCCGTGTTTCTTGTCGGCGGATTGCCCGACGAACTCACGAAGGACAGTCGCTATTTCGAGTTCGCATTGTCAATCGGTGTATTCGCGTTTTTCGGAGCTTATGTCAGCGCGATCAAGACCATGATACGCGCGGTGGCGAATTTCGACCTTTCGCCCTTGACGTTCTTCCGTGCGGCCTATGGTATCCTCGTTTCCTCCGTGATTGTGATCGTGCTGTGGCGGGCGACGCCAACGACGTTGAGCGAGGGGCCCAAATCCTTCAATATAGATGCGGAGTATTCGCCGCTTTGGTTCGCCGTGGCGTTTATCATTGGCCTTGTGCCCGGTCTGGCGGAGCGCCATATTCTGTCTGTGTGGAAGAAAGCCAAGATCAAGCGAATGAACGAGGATGCGCTTGAACAGACCAGCATAATCCCGTTGGAGGTTATCGACGGCATCGATGCCGAGTTCCGTTCCAGGCTGGAGGACTTCAATTTGATGGACGTGCAGAATCTCGCGACCGCGAACCCGATTATGCTGTTTGTCGAGACACCGTTTGGAATTTATCAAAGCATCGATTGGGTGGCACAGGCGCAATTGGCCACGGCGGTCGGGGTAAACAAGTTCATTCGGCTGCGGGCCATCGCGATCCGGAATGTTTTCGATCTGGAGCGGTGTAAAACAGCGTGCAAACCTTTCCAGATTCCGGGGGTAAACAGCGTCCAATAGTTTCCACCCCGGTCCGTGCGATCCTCCGGCGTTTATGCTGGAGAGTCTGGGGTGTTGTACATGGATACGATTGCCGAAATCCGCCGCCGTCA